>NZ_FNTG01000002.1:3321324-3623263 GCF_900104795.1 Burkholderia sp. WP9 | reverse complement strand
TCCGGCTGTATCGTCGTTCGCCCAGTCAGAGGCACCTGTTAGCCGTGCGCAAGTGCGTGCTGATTTGGCTCAACTTGAACAGGCGGGCTACCAGCCGGGTGCTGGCGACCAAGCAACTTATCCGGTGCAGATTCAAGCCGCCGAAGCACGTGTCACCGCGAAAAATAACGCCGCTTCGGGTTACGGTGGAGTCTCGGGCGGATCATCCTCATCAGGCGCCTCGCTTAAGCCAACCGCCAATATCGCTACGAAGTCGATCAATTCGGGTCACTAAGCTGATCTGGAGCATCGGCAAAATGCGGCCTAAGGCTGGTTGCTGTCTTGATCGATAGCAAGCCAGCCATCTTGTTTTAGTACCTCCTCCTACGGCATATTTGCCGGTGGATCCCGCCCAGCTACGGCTGGCTTTTTTTTCGTACGCCGAGCTACCGCTAGATAAAAAATCAAAATGCGTTTGCTCAATTTCTTTGCCATTCGATAGCGGCACCTAGCGGCTTATCTTGATCGGAACTGGATGGTCCGCGCCCGACCCGCATTTCTGCCCATGTGGGCATCACGCGTATCGATCTCACGTATGTCGCAATGACGCCAAGGGTCGGCCCGACCTTTCCCTGGTGACGTATATCTCACACCATGCTGCCTATGACCCGCAGTCATAGGATTACGAGACGCCTTCTTCACTCAGATCGCTTTGCCTAAACTGACCATCAGAGCAGCACCTCATTCGCTGATTTCATCTGTCAAGGAGGCAATAACGATGTCGAATCACAACGCTCAGCCAAACACTAACGCGGTCAACGTCGCGACCTCGCGTAACCCTGCGACCAACGAACTGATCGCAACCTATACATTCCAGTCTGCCAACGAAGTGGAGCGCCTGCTTGTTGATAGTGCTGCAGCTTTCCGCCTGTGGCGGGCGACGCCGATGCGAGAACGCGTCGCTGCCTATCATCGCCTGTCGGCGATCTTGCGGGAAAGATCAGATAGCCTGGCCGCTCTCATCACCGCCGAGATGGGCAAGACCATCGGCGCAGCGCACGCAGAGGTCGAAAAATGCGCCGCCACCATCGAGTGGATCGCAGAAAATGGCCCTGCGATCATCGCAGACGAACCGGTCTCAGTCGATAGCGATGACGAGGTCCATGTTTCGTATCTGCCCATCGGCACGGTTCTGGCCGTCATGCCATGGAACTTCCCTTTGTGGCAGGTGGTACGCGCCTCTGGTCCGATCATGTTGTCGGGTAACGGCTTTTTACTGAAGCATGCGCCCAACGTTATGGGTTCTGCTTATGCCCTGCAGGAGGCGTATGAAGCTGCCGGCTTTCCAAAAGGACTTTTCGCCAATCTGAATACCGACAACGAGACAGTAGCCCGCACGATCGAGGATGATCGGATCGCGGCGGTCACGCTGACAGGAAGTATGCGCGCGGGCTCGGCGGTGGCTGCCACAGCAGGAAAAGCACTCAAGAAGAGCCTGCTGGAGTTGGGCGGCGCTGACGCCTTCGTTGTCCTGTCCGATGCGAATATCGATCTGGCAGTGGAAGCGGGCATTAAAGCGCGATTCCAGAACGCCGGGCAGGTCTGTCTGGCCGCCAAGCGGTTTATTCTTGAAAAGCCCATCGCCGAAGAATTTACTCGCAAGTTCGTTGCTGCCGCAAAGCAAGTAAAGGCGGGGGACCCGCTTGATCCTGAGAGCACGATCGGGCCGATGGCGCGCCACGACTTGCGCGACGAACTACACCAGCAGATCGAACGTACCATTGCGGCCGGCGCGACCCTGCTGCTCGGTGGCAAGAAAATTGAGGGCACCGGCAACTTCTACGAACCAACGGTGCTAGCTGACGTCACCCCGGGCATGGCGGCATTCGACGAGGAAACATTCGGGCCGGTGGCAGCGATCACGGTGGCAGACAACGCAGAACACGCGATTGAGCTTGCCAATACCAGCGATTACGGACTGGGCGGCAGTCTCTGGACCAACGACATCGCACAAGCACAACGCATCGCACGTCGCCTGGAGACTGGTGGCGTATTCATCAACGGCTATCCCGCCTCGAATGCTCGCATTCCGGTCGGTGGGGTAAAAAAGAGTGGCTACGGGCGCGAACTGTCGCATTTCGGCTTACGCGAGTTCACCAACGCCCAGGCGGTCTGGGCCAAGGTCGTGGCCTGATCCACAACCATCACATCGAAAAACAAACGACTAATTCTCGAAGGAATAGCCATGATGTCTAATCTCAAATCCAGTCCTGTTTTGCAAGCGGCTACAATCGGCGGCTTGCTCCTGAAGAACCGCGTTGTGATGGCACCGATGACGCGCAGTCGCTCGGACGATGCCGGCGTGCCGCCTGACTATGCCGCCGATTACTATTCGCAGCGCGCTGATGCAGGTCTAATCATCACAGAGGCGACCAATATCTCGGCACAAGCGCGTGGCTACCCACGCACGCCGGGGATCTGGACTAGCGAACACATTAAGGCGTGGAAACACGTGACCGAGGCGGTGCATCGCCGAGAGGGCAGGATCTTCCTGCAGCTCTGGCACACGGGACGGATGTCACACCCCGATATGCATGCCGGTGCGCTGCCTGTCGCACCATCGGCGATCAAACCGGCCGGACAGATCCGCGTCCACGATGGCATGAAAGATTTTGTCACGCCTCGTGCGCTCGCGACGGACGAAATCCCGTTGATTGTCGAGGAATATCGCCGTGCTGCGGAAAACGCGAAGCTTGCCGGCTTCGATGGTGTCGAAGTGCATTCGGCCAATAATTACCTACTCGAACAATTCATTCGTGACAGCACGAATCATCGTTCGGGCAGGTATGGTGGTTCGGTAGAGAATCGATTGCGTTTCCCACTCGATGTCGTCAAAGCCGTTATCGATGTTTGGGGCGCAGACCGCGTCGGCATCCGCATTTCGCCAGTCACTACGACCCCGGGTGACACACCGCCCGACAGCAATACGATGGAGACATACGGTGCATATGTAGACGCGTTGTCACGCCTCGGATTGCTTTATATACACGACATCGAGGGCGTGACTCAACTGAGCCGCGAAGCGTCAGAAGGCATCAGCTTCACTGACCTGCGCAAGCGCTTTAAAGGCGCCTACATCGCCAACAATCAATACACGCTCGCCCTAGCCGAAAAAACACTGGCTGCGGGAGACGCGGATCTGTTCAGCATAGGACGGCCGTTCATTGCCAATCCGGATTTGGTCGAGCGCTTCAGGACAGGCGCTCCACTAGCCGAAGCGCCAAAGGAATATTGGTATGGCGGAGACGCGAACGGATATTCCAACTGGCCGCGGATGAACGGTCAGAGTGCAATAGATCAATGAGGAGGGTAAAACCCCGGTCATTGAGCGAGATTAACATACTGCACTCTCTATAGAGCCAAACCGACTTGGTACGTGCAACATCGTTTGGCGGCCGGAGACCATCGATGGAATGTAACTAGCGCAACTCCCATGTTGAACGGTCTTCGGCGAATCAATTCGAGACTAGTCGAGATGGTCGATAGCCGGTCTTCCCAGACAGGAAAGAAATGACTGTTGTACTCTGGAACCGGTCGTTTGGATGGCCCCATCCGACCGTCCGTAGTGGGTCGAGAGTGTGAGGTCACTGATCGAGAAAGCTGTCATTCGGCGGCGACGACAAACCACCGGCCGCAGTCCGCCATATTGCTGACGTAGCAGTCGTCCGGTCCCAGCGGCCGCAAAGGCCGACCAGCGGTCCTCCGAAACTTCGTTAGCGATGCGCAAATCGAGCTCACAGAGTTCGAGGCACTCTTCTCTTTAACGCCTTGGCAACCGTAGCTGCGATAACGGGTGTTAAGTCACCGTGCGCGCCTGCTCGGAATCACGGTCCTGTGGATCGTCAGTGAGGCCGAGAAAGTCCACAATGTCCGGATCATCCTGCGCATCCCGAGCGAAATCGCACTGTTGTCGAGCGAAGCTTTCCCTAAAATTCGTCACGGCACTGGCGGCTCGCGCAGAGCGCTGTCTTGATCTGCATCGTCAGAACGTGCCGCGGCCAGCCATGCTCATGCGTCTTGCCGGCATACGCGCTTCCTCGCTTCGAATCCTTGACCATATGCAGTAAGGTAGAAAGATAGAACCAAGGCAATTGTGCAGCAGGCTCTGCCCAAAGTTGGCCCTCTGGCCACGCCTGCATAAGCGAGCGCATATATTTCAGGTTGCGTTAAGAAAATCCGCGCATGTCGGGAACCTCGATCTTAGGTTCCGGGCAAGTTGGGCAACTATTCCAGCGCCCCGCCCCGTCGCCACCGATGATCGCCGGGTCCTCAGCCAATCTGCCCCACTCCTCGTGCAGTCGCAGCCCAATCCAGCGCAGGGAGGCTTCCCTGCCGGCGCCCCACTGCGCGTTGGCCTAGTTGCCTCAGGACGAGGTTGCAATCCACCGCATTCCTCCGTCCTTGGTCCGTTGATTTTGCTCATGGAATACCAGTTGTCTCGCGACAATGGGGTATCCCGGCTCGGTCGTCCAGACTGTTGACGCTGTCAGCGCAGCGCTACTCGCCGGCTGCGACTGCGACTTAGGGCGAGGTCCGGCGGCGCGATCGGCCTTGAACGCAGGCGCATGGGTGGCGCAGGCGCCCAGCGACGAAGTGGACGCGGCGACGCCCTTCCTAGCATCGATGACTTTGCCCGTAAGCCAAGGTCCTGTCACTCATCAAACTTAGGTCACCGCTCCAATGCAGAATCGGATGTCGCCTCGACGGCAGGTGAAAAATCAGGGGAACTTCTGCGGCAATCGGTCCGCTGCCCTGCAGGCAACTCGTGTCTCTCAAGCAGTCACTTTAAGACCTCTTTTGCCCGCTGCGAAGGACTCGCTGCAGTGAGGCAGCATGAGGGGCGTTCAGAATAGTTTCTATGAACAGCAGCGCCGACACCGGTCGGACTCGGTGAAGTTAATGTCGATCGGAAATAGTGAAAGAAGCTTGGCGCGACGGCGACCTATTTCGCGCGACAACAATTAGTTGCGCATCATGCCGACGGGCAAACTAATCGGACCGGGCGACGACTCGGAAGTGAGACACGAGGCTAATTAATTGCGTGCACATTTGGTGTGAGTCGCTACATCGCGTCTCGGCGGAAGCGGTTCCTGCATCGCGTACGGGGAATTCTTGCCTGTCAAGGGATGGTCGTTCCTAATCTGCCTAATACGCACAAGAACGGTGCCACACTCATAGCGTTTGCACGAGCGGATCGCGCACCGTGTGGCTCTTTTTGATGGTTCCAACCAGTCACGCATCAGCACCGTATTCAGCGCGGTGCAGTTCGAATCGACGACGGCCCACCGGTCAGCGCAATCCGCGGGCCAACTTCATGCAAGCGTCCGCCATCCACGGCGAAAAATGCGAGTTGCTTCTCGACGTTGAACTGCACGATCAAGTACTTACTGTCCGCAGTGAACGCGATGCCCTGTGCTGCTTCTCCGCCAGCCGCTTCGGAAACCTTCACCGCCTGTCCGTCGCGAATCGCGAACAACAGTACCTTCCCGCGCGGCTGACGACCTGGATTGTCTGGCGTCAGATTCGAGCCATTCATTGCCTGGACGCCAATCCATTTGCCATCTGGCGAAATGGCAACGCCTTCAGGCAACGACGGCACGGTGATGTGTTGAACCGCGCGGAACGGCTCATGCGCCGTGTCGATAAGTGTGATTGCATCGGCATCGCCCGTGAGCGTGCCCGCGTAAGACGGCAGCCCGGCGAGACCAACATCACTCACGACAGCCCACTTACCATCGCTCGACACGTCGATCGTGTACGGAGCCACGCCGCTCGACAAACGCAAACCGCTATCTGATACCCGAGCATCGGCAACGTTGAGCACAGCGACGCCCTGCTCATCGCGCATGGCCACCAACGCGCGCCGCCCATCATGAGTGAAACTCACGCCCGCCAGGCGTTTGTGTCCAACAGTCAGACGCCCGGCGAGCGTCACATTTCCATCGTCAATTCGAAGCTCCACAACACTGCCGTCGACACACGTAACAAGTGCAAGCCGACCCGCGTGGTCGATCGCAATCCCTTGAGGATGACTCCCTATCTCGATCCGGCTCACGACAGGCACCGGCGCGTGCAAATCGACTACTTGCACAAATGAATCCATTTGCAGCTTGCTCGTTGCATGATCGTAGCGAGTCGGTGCGCCGACCAGCGCGATGGCGCCGTCTGGTGTAATTGCAACTGCTTGCGGCGGACCCTGAATGCCATTCTCGACCTCCACCTGCGCCTTTATCTGGGGCGGGAAATGGCTCGCATCGAGAAGCGTCAACGTGTCAGGGCCGTGAGTGACGGGATATGTATCGCGCCCCTCGACCCGCTGATACTTTCCGTCGTTACCCGACACGATCCAGTCGGCCCCTTCGGACGCAGATGCGAACGTCGATGAGGTAACGGCGATGGTCAGCGTAATTACCGCCTGCGCACAGAGGGTGAATTTCGAAATAGATAATTGCATGTCGATGTCTCGGTAATGACGTCTCGTGAAACTATTTTGCCGATGCGGCTACCGCGCCGGCCTGGGCAATTATGGAGTCCTGGACGCCGGCGCCACCGCTGGCGCCCACCGCTCCCTCCAGTTTGCCGTCAATCACGATCGGAATCCCGCCCTCGCCCGCCAAAATGCCAGGAATGCTCAGCACAGCCGCTGAGCCGTTATTTACCGCTTCTTGCATCGCCTTCGTCGGCCGACGAAATTGCGCGGACGCGCGCGCCTTCGCCTCCGCAATCGCGAGCGACGCCAGTTGGGTGTTGTCCATCCTGTCACACGACAGCAGATTGCCGGCGCTGTCGACTACAGCAACCGCATATTGCCAGTTACGTCGATGTGCTTCTGTCTCGGCGGCATCGATAACCTTGCGGGCCTGCGTCAATGACAGAGGAGGACCATAAGGCACGTCAAACGGTAATTTCTCCGGCACGTTCGGGGTATCAACTGACTGGGCTTGCGTCGCACCGGCAACACTCAAGGCCACCAACGCGAGAAGAGACGAAACAGCAACTTTGAACATAGATGAACCCCCATTCACACATAACGCGCCACGCGATGGTCTTTTATCCGTTGCTCCGGCCGCCAGCGACCTCGGACTGATGCACACGCCACTTCCAGAACGCAAACGTGCCGAACAGCAACACGAGTCCGCACAGACCCGCCACCGGCAAGATGTACGGCTGAATCCACGCGAGCAATGGCAACTGGCCGCCCTGGCGCGCAACTGCAACATCGGCTGAAGTCACGGGAGCTTTCGGATTGCCGAAGTGCTGCAATACGTAGTTCGAGATCGCGGCAATCTGATCGTCGGTTAGAGGCTGTACGTACGACTCTTCGCCAAAGTTCGGCATAAGCACGTGCCTGTCACCCACTTTGCGATCCACACCATGAAGGATGGTCGCGACCAGATTCGATGAATTCGTGCCGCCCGTCGCTGTATTATGAAATAGCGACGGATAGCTTTGATCGGCGCTGCCCGAAGCGTCCGCGCGATGACAGCTTGCGCAATAGCCACTGAACAACGCAGCGCCGGAGGACGGCGGAACGATAGTGTTCTCACTCGACATGCCGCGCAGCGACGCTTCATCGCTACCATGGCCGTCGTACGCGAATGCCGGCTTGCTTTCGCCCGGCGTGCGGATCGGTGCCGTGCTGCGCAGGTAGACTGCGATCGATTTCAGATCGTCGTCCGACAGGAACTGCAAACTGTTTTGCACCGCTTCGGCCATGCCGCCAGCCGCTTGGTTCTTGCCGTCGACGTGGCCGGCTTTCAGATACGTGACGAGTTCGTCGTCGGACCATGCACCGATACCGCTGACCGGATCCGATGTGATGTTCGGTGCGTACCAGGGCCCAAGTTGTGCGCCGCTGAATCCCTGGTCGATATCTTCGGCCATCATGAAGTTACGCGGCGTGTGACACGCGCTGCAATGCGCGAGTACGTTCGTCAGGTACGCACCGCGATTCCACTCGACGCTACGATGCGGATCGACCGTGAAGCGCTGATTCTTCAGAAACAGCATGTTCCACACGATCATCGACTGACGGATGCTGAACGGAAGCGGCAATGCCGTTTGCGGTGGAACGTCGTCGACCGGCTCCACACCCTTCATGAAATACGTATAAAGCGCGTGCACGTCCTTATCCGTCATACCGACATATGAGGTGTACGGCATCGCCGGATAGAGATGCGCGCCGTCGGCGCGAACGCCTTCGCGCAACGCGCGCGCGAACTGCGCCTCGGTGTAATTGCCTATTCCCGCTCTTTTCGAGGGCGTGATGTTGGTCGAGTAGATCGTACCCATCGGCGACACGATGCCGTAGCCGCCTGCAAACGGTTTGCCTTTGTCCGCGACCGTGTGACATGCCATGCAGTCGGACGCAATCGCAAGAAGATGACCTTGATGGATCAACGCGGTTTCCGTATCTGGCGCGGCTGCACCCGTAACCGAGTTCGCGACGCTTTGCGCAAACGCGGCTGCTGCACCAAGCGCACTCACGCCGAGCGCGATGATCGCTACCCACGCGCGGCGACGCCTCTTGGCCGCGTCCACCGAGCGGCGCGCATTGAAGAATCGATCGATCATGTCAGCCTCGCCGCAAGGTTCTTTCGATCGAATCGGCTGATTTGATAGCGAGCGCGGCCATCGACAGTGTGGTATTCACCACCGAAGCTGACGCCATCGCACCGCCGCCGGGCAACCAGAGGTTCACGTGATCGTGCGCGCGGCAATCGCCATCGACGACCGAGTCTTTCGCGCTCGCCCCCATGATCGTGCCGCCCATGATGTGGTTATTCGCGTTCAGGCTCTTCGTGATATTGAACTCGAGCGCCCCGAACAACTGGCCAATATGCTCGAGTTGCGCGTGCGCAGCGGTCGCGCCGTCGCGCACATAATCGCCGACGTCGTAGTAGATATCGGGGCACGCAAGACCATGCGGATCGCGGCGCGTTTTGCTCAACGTGAGACGGTTTTTAGGGTCGGGCAACGGCTCAAGGCTGATCGACAGATCGACGCCAAAAATCGCGCGGCGGCGAATCTCGTCGTCCAGTTCCTTGCCGACGAGACCGAGTTGCAATGCCTGCTCCGTCGCCGGAGCGACGCGCGAGATATTGTTCAGGATCATCTTGTTTGACGAATACTTCGAGCGGAACGCACCGTCGCGCGGACCGACGATGCAACTGCTCTGTGCTGGTCCGCGGCCCAGCCACAACGGCTCGTTGGCAAGGAACGTGCAGTGAAAACCGGAGTGGTCCATCATGTTGCGGCCGACCTGGTCCGAGCTGTTTGCAATGCCGTTGGGATTGCGCGCATTAGCGGCGAGCAGCAACAGACGTGGCGTCTCGATGCCATTGCACGCGAGTACGAAGGCACGCCCCTTCGCCGCATGCGACTGGCGATTCGCATCGTAGAAATGAACCGCGGTGATGTTGTTCTGGTCGTCAGTATCGATCTTGTAGACCACCGATTCCGCCATCACTTTTGCGCCCTTCTTTTCGGCGCTCTGAATCGTGTGAATACCGTTGTACATTGCGCCGATCGGACAGATCGGCTGACAGTTGTTGTTGCCGCAGCAGGTCGGCCTGCCATTCCACGGTCGCGTGCTACGTCCTTGCGGAATTGGGATCGAGCGATAGCCGTGCGCATTGACGATTTCGGCAAAACGCGTGTCGCCGTAAGCCCAGGGGACCATGTCCATTGGATACGGACGGCTGCGCTCGGACGGCGATTGCCGTTCGGGATCGTTCGGACCGGCAACGCCGAGCGCTTCCTCCGCGCGGCAATAGTATGGTTCGAGATCGTCGTACGAGATCGGCCAGTCACGACCCACGCCGTATGTCGATTGCATCTTGAAGTCCACCGGCAGATGGCGCCAGCACGACGCTGCCCAGTGCCACGTCGTGCCCCCCACCGTGCGCAGATAGCCCTGCTTGAAACTACCCGCGCTTGGGCCACTCAATGCGACGTAATCGTTCGGCGGAAAGTACAGCGGCGCGGGCGCAGCTTTCGCCTGCGGATACAGACCCTGAAAGTCAGAACCGACGCGATTCGGGAATGGCATGTTTCGCCAGTTCTCGACAGCGGTTGCGCGGTCGATGCGCAGTCCTGCTTCAAGAATCACGACAGAGTGGCCTTGTCCGGCGAGTTGATCGGCGATCAACGCGCCGACCACGCCTGAGCCGACGATAACGACGTCCGCGACGACATCGCCGCTGGAGGAGATTGTGGGCGATACCATGTTCAAGCCTGTTTTTGCGTGGTGGGCGCAGGCGCGGCGCTACGCGCTCTGGCGGCTTCGGCGGGCGTCGAAACGCCGGCGACGGGCGGCTGCCTTTCCCACCAAAGAGGTCCGTTTGCGCAGTAAGTCGGCGCGCTCAGACCGTCGGCGACGGTCGCGTACATCAGCGAATCCGCGTACGCGACCATCTTCGAATGCTGGTCGCGCGTGACGGTGCCGGTGTACCAGCCGGCGACGATCGCAGTCGCGATGTCGTGCAGCCCGGCACCATTGGCGGCGGCAAGTAGCTGTTGCGGGCTCTGCCCTGAATGCATCTGATCCGCGAGCGCCGCTGCCTGCGCGGCAAAAACACTATCGCTAGCGCACAGCGTCGCGAACAAACGCGCACCGAAAGTCGCGTTCATCGACGCGTGGCCGGTCAGCGCTTTCGATAGTTGCACGAAGGCCGTTGCGTCGAGCAACGGCGCGCTCGTTGCACGCTTGGCCGCCGATACCCGCGCCCCCTGCGCAAACACCGCTGTAGGGGAAAGAAACGCGAGCTGCGTCGCAGCCGCGAGTGTCTTGAGCGCATGACGTCGGGACAGATTTGGCGCGCCCGGATCGCATTCCGAACTGATTTTTTCTCTGAGCATTCGAGGTTGCTGGAACGGTCAACGGGCGTGTCACTACATCCGGCGCGGACAAATCCAATTGGACCGGCCCAAGCATTGGGTAAGTTGAAATTCACGTTCAGGTTTGATTGCGCCATTGGCGAAATTCTGCTGAATACTATATTGGAACCGGTTCCAAATGAAAATTAATTTGTGGAAACTCGATTGCAATACTTGCAACAATCGCGCGTGACTACATCTGGTCGCGTTCCACAGCGTCCGTTGCACCGGTGGACGAACAATCCGTGTATAGCAAACTAGTTGAATATTTCAACTAGTTTGCTATACTTTGCTTATCCGCCATGGAGTTTCCTGTGTATTCCGATTTTCTGAATTTCAAGCTGGACATGACCAGTGCTCTACTCATGGAGCACGCTAACGCTGTATATCTCCAGCATTGGAATCTGGATGTGCGCGGATTGCGGGTGTTGCGCCTGATCCACGCCTGCCCTGACATCACCCCCAAGGAAGTTTCATCCCGCGCGTTGCTGGAAAAAACACTGCTGTCCAAGACACTATCGCTGCTGGAGTCTCGCAAACTCATCTCCCGCAACCCCCACCCTGTCGATCGGCGCAGCGTCGGCTTGCGCACTACGGCCATGGGCGCCCAGGTCGCAGATGATTCCTCGGCCGTGGGTGCAGAACTTGAAGATCGGCTCGTGTCGGCGCTTTCGCTTAAGGAACGCAAGGCACTTGATGGTCTGCTATCCAAGCTGATGGACAGCCTGCTACCGCCTGCTTGACGCAGCCGTTTTCCCATCACTTTGCCGCCTTTGTATTTGAAGGAATACCCGATGTCGTCCTTAAAAAAGTTAATCCCCGAGCTTGATGCCCTGTTGCCTGAATTGGAGGAGGTATACAAAGATCTCCACCGTAACCCCGAACTATCGATGTGCGAGTTCCGCACAGCGAAGATTGCCGCCGACTATCTGGAGCGTTATGGCTACGATGTTACGCAAGAGATAGGCGTGACTGGCGTTGTCGGAGTGCTGCGCAACGGCGAAGGCCCGGTGGTAATGCTGCGTGCCGACATGGACGCGCTGCCCATGGCTGAAGCCACTGGTCTGCCCTACGCCAGCGATGTGGTTAGCCGCGATGAAGACGGCGTGGAAGTTCCTGTGTGCCATTCCTGCGGGCATGACATGCATGTCACGTGGTTGATGGGCGTGGCGCGGGTATTGGCAGAGAACCTCGACACCTGGCACGGCACGCTTCTAGCCGTGTTCCAGCCAGGCGAAGAAGTGGGCAAGGGGGCGCAGAGCATGCTCGACGACGGTATGCTCCAACGCTTTCCCAAGCCCGACATCGTTCTTGGTCAGCATGTGATGGTCGGGCCGGCTGGCACCGTCGGTCATCGCAGCGGCACCATTCTGTCGGCCGGTGACAGCCTGAAAATCAAGTTGTTCGGCCGCGGCGCGCACGGCTCCCAGCCGCAAACCTCGGTAGATCCGGTCATCATGGCGGCATCGACAGTACTGCGCCTGCAGACCATCGTATCGCGAGAAATCTCCCCGCAGGATCGGGCCGTCCTTACCGTTGGCTCGTTACAGGCTGGCACCAAGGAAAACATCATCCCCGACAATGCCACGCTGAAGCTGAACGTGCGCACCTACGACGAGGACGTACGCGACTATATGCTGGGCGCCATCAAGCGAATCTGCTGCGCCGAATGCTCGGCGTCCAATGCACCACGCGATCCCGAGTTCACGACGATCAACCGCTACCCGCTGACGGTCAACGATGCACAGGCCTCCGCCACTCTGGCCGGAGCTTTCGGTGCCTGGTTTGGCGACCGCGCCTATGAAACGGCGCCGGCAGCCGCTAGCGAGGATTTCAGTGTGTTTGGCCGCGCATGGCAAGTGCCATACGTGTTTTGGTTCGTGGGCTGTACCGATCCGCAAGTGTACGAACAGGCCAAGGCCGCGCGACAAATAAATACTATCCCAAGCAACCATTCACCCCAGTTCGCGCCTTTGCTGCACCCAACCTTGCGCACCGGACTTGAAGCGATGCTGTGCGCGGCCTTCGCCTGGTTCGGGAACGCCGAATAGCCTGCGATGGACAGCCATCTGATCTATACGGTACTCGACCTGTTGGGCACGTTTGCATTTGGCGTAAGCGGCGCAGTTGCGGCACGTCAGCAGCGGCTGGATCTGTTCGGCATTGCGACCATTACCTTCATCGTCGCGTGCGGCGGTGGGATTTTGAGGGACGTGTGCCTTGGCGCATTTCCGCCGGTAGGCCTGTCGAGCTGGCGGTATCTGGCCGTGTCGCTGGTCGCTGCCGCCTGGGTCGTGTGCTCTTACCCAACGGTGTGTCGAATGAAATCGCCCGTACAGCTTTTCGATTCCATCGGCCTTGGACTGTTTGCAGTTGCGGGAGCGAAAAAGGCTTTGGCCGCCCATGCCGGCGCGGAAGTCGCGATAGTTCTGGGAACGGTCAGCGCCGTGGGCGGCGGAGTGCTCAGAGATATATTGCTGTCACGCGTGCCAAGCATCCTGCAGCGGGAAATTTACGCCTCCGCCGCGCTGGCAGGCGCCAGCGTCGAGGTTCTTCTCAGCTACACCGGCGCAAGCTCGGTGTGGACCCCGTGGGCAACAGCCGTCGCATGTACTGTGCTGCGGCTCGTATCGCTGCACTTTGGCTGGCGACTGCCTTCCAGTCGGGATGACGGCAGCAAGCAACTGCTCTAAACCCTGTCTGTCTTCCCGGTTAGCCGACCTCGCGGCATTTTGGGTATCGCAATTAAACACCTGTGACGCCACCACCGTGCTATTCACGCCCCTTCGGTGGCTTGATGCGGGGAATTGCGCCAGCGCGTCGGAACGTAGCTCCCATGTTGCCGCTGCTCTCACGAATCATGTCGATCAACGCCCTCGCGATAGATGTCGCGAGGGCCAGGTCACGGCAGATCAAGCCAATCGTCATGTTGGGCAACGGTTCTGATATCTGCACTCGGCGCAGTTTTGAGTTGTATTCGGGCATGTGGAAAGGTAATGCACTCCACATGCTAATGAGATCCGTCGTCGTCGCCATTTCCACGTACAGCGTTGTCGACGTGCAGCGCAGCACGCTAGACGGTGGCTCAACACCGTTGGCGCTGAAGAGCGACCCTACCAGGCTTGTTGCATCGTCGAAACCATCCCAACTGAGCCATGCCGACTGGGCCAGCTCACGCAGGGACTTCTTTCCGCGCAGTGGGTGATCCACACGAACCGCTAAAGCGGTCGGAATGGTATAAAGCTCCTCCCAATGGAACCGTGGTTCGACTGGTTGCCCGATACGGGAAACCAATCCCAAATCGATCGAACCGTCCGCCAGCCCCTCTTGTAGCTGTAGCGGCCGGAGTTCACGCACGTTGACGCTGACATGCGGGTGCATCCGCATGAATCGTTTAAGCGCCTCGGCAAACGGTCCAGTTGCGGTTGCTGGTGTGACGCCTACCGTCACATTGCCACGAGCAATTCCTAGCAGATTGTCGATGTCCTCTTTCGCGTGCTGCATCTCCAGTTCGATGACGCGCGCGTGCCGGACCAGACTCTGCCCATACGAAGTCAGTTGCACACCATTGTTGAACCGCAAAAGCAACGGCGCCCCGAGTTCAGTTTCGAGATCGGAAAGTGCCTTGCTAATCGCCGGCTGGGTAATGTGAAGCACCCGGGACGCCTCGCGAATGCTGCCCTTCTCTGCCACCACGATCAACGAGCGAAGCTGGTGAAGTTTCATTAGAAGTATCCGTTGCCGTGTCGTAGGAGGAGACGCGAGGATAGCCCAACGTCAGCAAACGTAAAAGTTGGCGATAAGAAAAAGTAATCGGCATAAAAACAAACGAATTGCGGTAACAAATTGACGCCTTCATTGTTGGATCACCGCGTCAAACGCGCGACACCCACCACCCCACCGGAATCGTCATGGCAAATCTGCATAGCCCGGCCGTAGATTCGGCGATCAGTGCATCCACTGAGGTCCGAGCGTCAAATTTCAAGCTGATCGCCGCAACAGCACTCGGAAACGGTCTTGAGATGTTCGATTTCACGATTTACAGCTTCTTCGCGCTTCTTATCGGAAAGCAATTTTTTCCGTCAGACACGCCTTTCGGTTCCTTGTTAATGGCCGTAGCGACGTTCGGCATCGGCTTTGTGATGCGCCCCCTCGGTGGTGTGCTGATCGGCAATTATGCGGACCGCGCTGGTCGAAAAGCAGCAATGACGCTGACGATCATGATGATGGCCGTAGGCACTGCGCTCATCGGACTAGCTCCGACATACAAGAGCATAGGAGTGCTGGCTCCAATATTGATCGTCATTGGACGATTGATCCAGGGGTTTTCAGCAGGCGGGGAAATTGGGGCATCGACCACCCTGCTCATGGAGTCGAGCGGGCCCTCCAGTCGCGGCTTTCTTACGAGCTGGCAAGTAGGTAGCCAAGGTGCAGCAGCACTGATCGGTGCTCTGAGCGGATTTGCGTTGTCGAACCTCTTATCACCAGTGAACCTCGAGACGTGGGGTTGGCGGGTACCTTTCCTGTTCGGACTGTTAATCGGTCCTGTGGGCATGTACATCCGTCAGGCGCTCGACGAAACACACACGGACGCGCCTAGGCCCCAAAGCGCCTTCCGAGAAGTCCTGTCCAACTATAAACGCCAGTTGATAATCGGCATCTCGCTGATCATCAGCAGCACGGCCGCTATGTACGTCGTCGTGTTCTACATGCCCACGTATCTGATTCGCGTGCTGCACTTACCGCCGTCCACGGCCTTCCTGGCAGGATGCGTCTCCGGCGCCACATTGATGGTCGGCGCACCTCTCGCGGGCCTTGTAGCGGACCGCCTGGGGCGCAGGAAGCCCATGGTGATGTGCGCGATGGTCATGGGGGCTGTCTTGATCTATCCAGCATTCTGGTTGCTTAATCACACCACCGATATTGGCATCGCACTCGTCATCATCGCGTGTCTGGTAGCGTGCCTTGCCGGCTCATCGATCCCGATGATGTTGCTCCTGCTCGAATCGTTCCCGAAGCACGTTCGGGCAACCGGCCTTTCGGTTGTCTACAGTGTAGGCGTCTCGATCTTTGGTGGCTTCGCCCAATTTATCGTGACGTGGCTCATTAGCACCACCGGAAACCAGATGTCGCCCGCATGGTACATGGTCGTATGCAGCCTCATTTCGCTTGCCGGCCTGATAGCGGCGCAAGAGCGGCGCACCGACTGAGCGCGCCGCACTACTTCAACGAATGGAGATCTAGAAATGCCGTTGGTTTTGGAGAAGGGATTTGCTGAAGACCGTCTGATCGCGGAAATCGTGGCCGAGGAAGGAATGTTCATCGAGATCCGGCGTCGTCTCCATGCGAATCCGGAACTTGGGGCAGACGTCGACGAGACCGCTGATTTCGTCGCAGGCCTGCTTCGAGACTGGGGCTACAGCGTCTACACAGGTATCGGCGGAATGGGCGTCGTTGCTCAACTCAAGCTCGGAACGAGTAAACGAACGATCGGCATCCGCGCTGATATGGATGCGCTACCGATCTTCGAGCAAACTGGTCTGCCCTACGCGAGCCGTACGCCCGGAAAGATGCACGCTTGCGGGCATGACGGACACACGGCCATCCTGCTCGCCGCAGCAAAACATATTGCGCGAAGCCGGTCATTCAACGGCACCCTAAACCTGATTTTTCAGCCCGATGAGGAGAACCTCGGCGGCGCACGCCGGATGATCGAGGACGGCTTATTCAAACGCTTTCCTTGCGATGCCGTGTACGCACTGCACAATGGGCCCGGCATCCCTGTCGGTCAATTCGTTGTGAAGGACGGCGACATGTTAGCGGGGTCCGATATAGCAACGATCAAGCTGACAGGTGTGGGTGGTCATGGGGCAATGCCTGACAAGACACGCGACCCCATCGTCGCCGCCGGCTCTCTCATCATGGCGTTGCAAACGATCGTCGCGCGCAATCTCGCGGCGACGGACACGGGTGTCGTCAGCATCGGCGCAATCCATGCAGGAGCAACACACAACGTCATTCCCGAGTCCGTGGAACTGATGCTCAATATACGCTCAACCAGCCCTGAGATCCGTGAGCGCATTGAGGCACGCGTGCGCGGGATAGTCGAGGCTCAGGCACAGTGCTTCGGTGTGGAAGCCTCGATTCACTATAAGCAACTGGTGCCAGTGGTAATGAACGCCGAATCCCCTACGGCGCTCGCGCGCGGTGTCGCGTCGGCGATCGTCGGTCCCGAGAATGTGCTACACGACACGAAATCCGTACTTGCCAGCGAAGATTTTGCATGGATGGCGCAGGCTGTTCCGGGTAGCTACGTGTTCATCGGCAATGGCGTCGGCCAGTGGGGTGGGTGCATGTGCCACAACCCAAAATACGACTTCAATGACCGCATCATCAGTCTCGGGGCGACCTATTGGGTCAAGGTCGTGGAAACGTACCTTCAGTAGGGCGCTCCGTTTCGATTGCTGTATTTCTTGATTTCCTGCCCGTCAGTCACAAATCAGCATAAATCCAACGAGATGCGATTCGTTGAAAAATTCTATTCGATCGCGAATATATATTTAGTAGTCCGTTTGAGAATACAGTGACCTTGGATTTCAAAAAAAGAGCATGCCCCTTCTGGAGATCAATCGATGAAAAAGCATTACTTTGCGCTCAGCGTTCTGAGTGCACTCGCCAGCGTTGGTCAAGCGCAAAGCAACATGACGTTCTATGGCATCCTCGACGAGGGAGTCAACTACAATTCCAACGCTGGCGGGAAGCGGCTCTATAGTCTGACGAGCGGAGGCCTGCAAGCCAGTCGATGGGGACTACGCGGCGCAGAAGATCTCGGCAGTGGCATGAAGGCAGTCTTCGTGCTGGAGAACGGTTTTGACGTCAGCACCGGAAAGCTTGGTCAAGGCGGTTTGATGTTCGGCCGCCAGGCATATGTCGGTGTGTCCGGCGGCGTCGGAACGATTACGCTAGGCCGTCAATACGATTCCGTCGTGGACTATGTCGGTCCGCTGGAGTCCGGGGACCAGTGGGCAAGCAGCATGGGCGCTCACCCGGGCGATCTCGACAATCTTAACAACTCATACCGCACAAATAACACCATCAAGTACACAAGTGCGAATCTTGCCGGTTTGACATTCGGCGGCACGTATAGCATGGGCGGCGTCGCAGGCAACTTCACGTCGAACCAGATCTGGTCGCTAGGCGCCGGCTATGTCAACGGTCCGTTGGTACTTGGGGTGGGTTATCTGAACGCCCGAACACCTGCAGCGAACAATGGCAGCATGTTCGGCAATAATACTTCGTCCAGCACCGCGTCGTCTGTCACTACGCCGGTTTACAGCGGCTTCGTTTCAGCCAATACCTACCAGGTCGTCGCATTGGGCGCGGCTTACACCTTTGGTGCGACAACGATTGGCGCGACGTACTCCAACATCAGGTTTATGGACCTTGGCGCGGTCGCATCGCTTAACACGAAGGGCTATGTCGGCACGGCGACGTTCAATAACGCGGAACTCAATGTCAAATATCAGCTGACCCCCACCCTGCTCGTGGGCGCGGCATTCGACTATACGAAGGGAAGCGACGTCAGCGAGTCGAACGGTGCTACCAACCCGGGTGCGAAATATTTGCAGACAGCGTTGGGAGTTGACTATTTCCTGTCAAAGCGAACAGACATGTACGTTGTTGGCATATACCAGTCGGCTTCAGGAACAGGCTCATCCGGCAAACCGGCTGTCGCGGCGATCAATACTCAGATTGCGTCAAGCAGCGATAGGCAAACCTTTCTGCGTATCGGCATGCGTCACAAATTCTAGACACTTTGGGACGGTCAAAAATCCAAGTTTCCCGGATTAGAACAAATCCAGAATCGTGGAGAGCGGAGGACGTGGAATGGAAAAAACACGGGTCCTCCGCGTAGGGACCGGAAAGCGAATCCTCGCCACAGCGTGGGCCATGAGAATCGCAATCTGCACTAGAACACGGACTGTCGTGACCGACACTTCAGAAATCGCCCGGGTTGAACACCCTTTTGACGAGATTGAGCCAGTGACAGTCGGCCTGACGCTCGCTGAGGTGAGGCAGCAAGGACAACGCGGTCATTGCAAAGTTGGTCCGGCGTGTCAGTTTTGCGACAGTGAATGAGTAACCGCCCATGCTGGTTCCAGAAACGCGTCGGACAGAAAATCGACAAGCCGGCGAACTTTGATCGGCAACTGCTTCCGGCTGGGATACACGGCGTAAATTCCCAGTTCAACCGAACGGTAGTCGGGCAGTATTCTCACAAGATCCCCACGCTTCAAATCCTCCCCAATCATGAAGCTGGGTTGCAATATGATGCCGCCGTCGCGCAATGCGATCGCGCGGCAGGTGTCTCCGTTGTTTGAATAGACACGCGCGCGCGTGCGTACGACCACCTCGCCATCTGGGCCTTCGAATTTCCATTCATCCCGCCCTGCCAGGTGCGAGTACGCCATAACCCGGTGGGCAGTCAGTTCCTTCGGATGCGTCGGAACGCCGTGACGGGAAAGATAGCCCGGTGATGCACATGCAAGCATCTCCGTCTCCGCAAGCTTGCGACACACCAATGATGAGTCCGGCAGCGCGCTGATGCGGACTGCGAGGTCGTAACCTTCGTCGACGAGGTCCACGACGCGGTCGTTGAGCGTAATGTCCAGATCGACCTGCGGATGCGTTTCCATGAAAGCACCCCATAACGGGGCCAGATGCATGATGCCAAACGTCAACGGCACATTGACGCGGATCAGTCCGCTCGGTTCCTGCGTCCGCGAGCTCACTTCTGTTTCGGCGTCGTCCAAGGCCACCAGAATCTCTTTGGAGCGTTGATAGAAGAGCCTGCCTTCCTCAGTCAGCGAAAGCCGGCGCGTGGTGCGCTGTAGCAGGCGCACGCCAAGACGCTGCTCCAAGGAGTCGACATGACGGGAGACCGCGGCCTTGGACATTCTCAGCGCATCGACCGCGCCAATAAAGCTTCCGGCCTCGACGACGGCCGTAAACACGCTCATTTCAAGAGTTCGATCCATTCTATTGTCTCGATAAATGGGACTATATGTCCAGATAATAGCTGTTTATCAACCATTGCTGGATCAATAGAATGGACTTCAATACTCCGGCTGCGAACAGGCAGGTTCGCAGTCGAAAAGGCAAAAACTCCGAGGCAAACCATCATGAAGTCGCTCATCCAAGCCATTGTTGTCGCCACTGCATTCGTCGCTCCCGTCGCGTTCGGCCAGTCAAACCAGCCAGTGAGCCGCGCTCAGGTTCTCGACCAATTGGTCCAGCTCAGAAACGCTGGTTATAGCGCCCACGGCAGAGACCCCTCCTATCCCGCCGACGTTCAGGCGGCTGAGACTCGTGTGTCCGCGCGGAACGGCGCGGCACGAGCCGAAAACAACGCCTTTGGCGGGGTGGGCAGCGGATTGTCGCAATCTGGCGAGTCCGCGGCGAATCCCCCCACAAAGTCGTTGTACGCGCGTCATTAGCCGTTGGACCGGCGAGCCGCGAGCGATTCGACGCTGAACCGCTACTCACCATAAATGTGGCTGCTTTCTACTTAACGTGTCAGCTTAAAGAGGTTATTGATATGAACGTCACCATCATTGGCACCGGCAACATGGGGGCCGCATTCGTCAAGCAGCTGAGCAAGGCCGGCCATGCGGTTCGCGTCACCGGCCGCGATGTCTCGAAGGCCGAAGCACTTGCGGCCGGGCACGCAGGTGCAACGGCCTCTCCCCTCGGCGAGGCGCTAGGTAACAGTGAGGTCGTTATTCTTGCGACCGGCTACGGCGATGCCGTGACTGCCCTGCAAGGTCTGGGCGACCTCACCGGCAAGGTCATCATCGACATCACCAACCCGCTGAATGCAGACTATTCGGGCCTGGTCGTCGGCCATGACACGTCGGCCGCGGAAGAAATCTCCAAGGCAATCCCTGGTGTTCAACTGGTCAAGGCATTCAACACTCTGTTTGCTCAGGTTCTAGCCGACGGGCCGAATTTCGCCAACGAACAGACCGCACCGGTGTTCTTCGCCAGTGACAGTGCGCACGCCAGGCAGACGGTCAAGGCACTCATCGAAAGCCTTGGCTTTAAGCCGATCGACGCCGGTCCGTTGAAAAACGCCCGCTACCTCGAGCCTCTGGCGGGCCTGAATATCTATCTGGGCTACGGCGCCGGTCTGGGCACGGCCATCGCACCCACCTGGATCGCAAAATAACAGCACACGAGCAGAGCAGATCATGAATATCCTGCACAAAGACGCCGCTTCCGGCCTCGCGTTCCGTCTACGCCCCGCAACGGGTCAGCCCGCCGCACGGCTCTTTCTGCTGCATGGAGTCGGAGGTAATGAGACTAACCTGCTACCGCTTGCAGACACCATCGACAAGCGTGTAGAGGTGGTCTTCGTGCGTGGCCGGCTAGAGCTCGGTGCCGGACAGTACGCCTGGTTCCATGTGCGATTCGGCCCGCAAGGACCCGTCATCAATGAGGCCCAAGCGGACGAAAGTCGCCTGACCCTTCGTAGGCTGGTCCGTTCCATGGCCAGTGCCGACGCGAACGCACCTGTGCCGGCGTTGATGGCGGGATTCAGCCAGGGCGGGATCCTCAGCGCGAGTGTTGCTTTGTCTTCCCCCAAGGACGTGGGGCGCTTTGCCGTTCTGAGCGGTCGTATTCTTCCGGAACTGGAGCCGCATCTCGCACCAGCCGAAGAGCTTGCCCGACTCTCGGCATTCATCGCACACGGCCGACTCGACGACAAGCTGTCAGTAAAGTTCGCAGAACACGCTGATTCGTGGTTGACCACGCTCGGCGTCCCGCATGAAATGCATCTGTATTCCGTGGGCCACACCCTGACGGCCGAAATAGCCGGTGATTTTTCACGTTGGGTCAGTCAGCAAACCAATCTCGATTAACCAGAACCGGAGTTTCATCATGACCGATAACCGCACGGCTCCTTATGCCGCCTTCCTCCTGCGCCTCGCGTTGGGCATTATGTTCATCGCGCACGGACTGACCAAGCTGCTCGTCTTCACGCCTGCCGGCACCGCGAAATTCTTCGAATCGGTTGGCTTCGCCGGCTGGTTTGCCTGGCCGATTATCTTGTTCGAGATCGTCGGTGGAATTTTCCTACTGACGGGCATTTATGCGCGCGCCGTCGCGGCTGTTGCCGCGATTGAATTGTTGGCCGCTTCGACCGTGCACTTTGGCAACGGCTGGTCCTTTACCAATCCAAATGGTGGCTGGGAGTACCCGGTTTTCCTCGCGATTGCGGCTGCGACACTGGCGTTGCTTGGCGATGGAGTCTTTGCTGTGAAACCGACTGTTCGCGGGGCCTAAGCGCTACGGCTCATCACGACGTCACAGGAATAACGCAATGGAATTCGGCATTTACACGTTCGGCGATCTTGCTGCCGGAGAAGTCAGCACAGAGCGCGTGCATCAGCGCCTCGAGGAGATCGTCGCCGCGGCAAGGATCGCCGACGAAGCCGGAATCGACGTCTTTGGTGTGGGCGAACACCATCGCCCGGATTTCGCTGTATCGTTTCCATCGGTCGTGTTGGGCGCAGTAGCGAGTGTGACACGACGGATCCGTCTCACCAGCGCGGTGAGCATACTGAGCTCCGACGATCCGGTCCGGCTCTACCAGCAGTTCTCCACGCTCGACCTCCTGTCGGGCGGACGGTCCGAACTGCTGGTAGGACGCGGCGCATATAGCGAGTCATTTCCGCTGTTCGGCCATTCGCTTACTGACTACGAATCGCTGTTTGACGAGAAGCTGGGCCTTTTGGTCGCAATCAATGAACCGGGGCCTGTGTCATGGTCAGGGATGCACCGGTCGCCTCTGTCCGACGCCTGGATCATGCCGCGACCGTTGCGAGGCCGCATTCCGATCTGGGTCGCCGCCGGTGGAACATCGTCGAGTGCTATTCGTGCCGGCCGTGCAGGCTTGCCGTTGAATCTTGCCAACATTGGCGGAATGCCCGAGCAGTTTGTACCGTTCGTCGACCTTTATCGCGCAGCGGGCGCCGAGGCCGGCCATTCCCCAGCGCAACTGAAAATGGCCGTCTCCGGGCATTTCCATGTTCAACGCGACGGCCGACGTGCACGAGAGGCATTCTTCCCCTACTACAGGCGTTACATAGCAAACAATCTTCCCCGTGAGCACGCAGAGATGTCATGGAGCGCCTACGAAGCTTTGTCTTCACCGCGCGGTGCCCTCTTCGTCGGAAGCGTAGAGGAAATCGTCGACAAGATTCTGATGGAATATCAGCTGTTCGGACATCAGCGCTACATGGCGCAACTTGACATCGGTGGTCTTCCATTCGAGATGGTCAAGGAATCGATTGAACTGCTTGCCGCCGAAGTCATTCCCGCTGTTCGCCGGGCTATTCCCTAGCGGGCGAACTGCCCGCGGCACAACAAACAGATGCCGGCGAGGGTGCTACGTCATTCTCGAAGTCTGCGCATCTACAACTGGCCTCAGATCGGTTTATTGCGTGCGCATTAGTGCGAACGCCATCCGCACATCGGGGCAAGACAGTTTTCCAGCTCAATGCTGATCAGCGAAACGTCACCACAGCGTAGCTTGCCCGGCGATACCACTTTGGCGTCAACCCAGGGATAACGATGGCGCTCGCCTCTTTCATCCATTTCGGCGGGTAACGGCGGTGCAGTTTTCTTCGGGCCGGCGAAGTGTCACGCTTGCCGTCAATAGCGCGACAACCATCGTATAGCAAGCCATCCACTGTTGAGCCTGAATAGCAAGGTCGCGAGGACGCGCCGCGTGAATCGGCGAAGCCTTGTGCGTCGCGCCGTCGTGAAAACATCTCACGCATCCGCTTGCAAAATAACTATTGTGAATAAGCAATATGCGATTGGGTTCCGTAGACGCAGGAAACATCGCCCGATTACTTTGGAGGCTAGACAGAAAAATAGAATCTGGAGACATTTAATGAAGAGTGCATCGCCTGTCATCGACGTTCGCGCCTGGCTGGACGTTCAACGTTTCTCCGTGTTTCAGTGGCGAATCGTGTTTCTCTGCTTCTGTATTGTGGCTGTCGACGGCTTTGACACCGCCTGCGTCGGCTTCATCGCCCCTGCTCTGATGCATGAGTGGCAAATCGGCCCAGCGGTGCTCGGAGGTCTGTTCGGCGCAGGACTAGCGGGCCTAATGATCGGTGCATTGTTTTTCGGCCCGTTAGCCGACCGGGTCGGGCGAAAAAAAACACTAATCGTCACCGTAACCTTTTTCGGCCTCGCTAGCCTGGCTGCGGCATACGCGCCAACCGTCGCATTCCTCATCGCTCTTCGTTTCATTACGGGTCTAGGCCTTGGCGGCGCGATGCCCAACGCTATCGCGCTTACCTCGGAGTATTGCCCCGAACGCCGAAAGTCTTTTCTAACGACCGTGATGTTCTGTGGATTTACGCTGGGCTCCGGCTTGGGTGGTGTCGTCTCAGCTCAACTGTTGCCAGACCACGGGTGGCGAAGCGTACTTCTCTTCGGTGGCGTGCTTCCTTTGGCCTTGGTGCCAATCCTGGTCATCTTCCTCCCGGAATCCGTGCGGTTCATGGTCTCCCGAGAATGTCAGCCGGCTAGAATTGGGCCACTTCTTTCTCGCATAGCGCCGGTTCATTACGACGAGAACACGCGTTTCTCACTTCAGGAAATCAAGGTTGAAGGTTCGCCGGTCCGACAGCTTTTTGCCGCCGAATTCCGGCGCGGCACATTGTTGCTATGGTGCGTGTTCTTCATGAGCCTGTTGATCGTTTATCTCATGACGAACTGGCTGCCCACCTTGATCCACCATTCTGGCTTGTCGCTCGCCACTGCGGCGCGGATCGCCATCTTCTATCAGGTCGGCGGCACCGTCGGGGCCCTTTTCATTGGTTATCTGATGGACCGCTTCCCCCCGACCATCGTATTGGGTGTCGCTTATGCTGCCGGCTCGGCGTTCCTCATCGCCACAGGAAGTGCACAGGGCCCGCTGCTGGCAGCCGCCGTCACAGGCGTCGGATTCTGCATTAGCGGTTCACAAGTGGGCGCTAACGCATTTGCGGCTCGCTACTATCCCACAGCGAGCAGAGTTACCGGGGTAAGTTGGGCTCTCGGGGTCGGTCGCTTTGGATCCGTCTGCGGCGCGCTCATTGGCGGAATTCTCCTTTCGGCGAACATTGGCTTCACCCTCCTCTTTCTACTCGTTGCTGTTCCTGCCGCTATTGCATCAATTGCGATCTTTGCATGCGGAGTCCAGCCAGCGATCCGCAGCACCAAATCCGCTGCCGTCTAATTTCAAAACCAGCGGCACACAGCACCGCTAAGCCGCGGACGCAGTAACCTGTGTGCCTCCTCAAGGCACACACAACCATATATAAGAATCGGAGACCCCATGAAGAGGTATTCTGCTGCCTGCATTATCGCTTTTACTGTGGGAACTGCTCACGCTCAAAGCAGCGTAACGCTATATGGCTTAATCGATGTCGGTCTGACATACACCAATAACGCACAAACCGGCAAGCTAAATGGTCAACCCACAGGCGGCAGTCAGGTTGCGCTCACCGACGCGCACACCACTGGTCTGTCTGGGAGTCGCTGGGGCCTGCGCGGCACCGAAGATCTCGGAGGCGGACTGAAAGCAATCTTCGTCCTCGAAAACGGATTTATGGCAAACAGCGGAGCGCTCGCACAGGGCGGAGCTGAGTTCGGACGTCAGGCCTACGTGGGATTATTGTCCGAAAATAGAGGCACCGTGACTGCCGGTCGGCAATATGATCCGTTGGTCGAGTCTGTCCAGCAGTTCTCGGCATCCGGGTATTGGGGTGGCTATATGTCATCGCATCTGAACGACGTCGACAACCTGAGCAACACGAACCGTATCAACAACTCCATCAAATACACGACACCAACCTTCCGTGGCATCCGCGCGGGTGGACTATATAGTTTTGGCGGTGTGGCGGGCAGCGAGACCCAGAATCAAATATGGTCTTTGGGAGTCAACTACAACGGCGGCTCGTTCTCATTGGGTGCAGGATACCTCAACGCTAGAGATCCGAACGTTTCTTTTTATGGGAATACGCCTAACAAGGGACTGGCGACTGCCAACAACATCGGCTCTTTCGGCTCCCCTAGCGCGCCCGAAGCATCTCCCGGTCTAGCAGGATATGCGTCTGCCAAAACGCTAGAGATTATTGGCGGCGGAGCCTCGTACACGATCAGCCAGACAACCGTTAGTGCGGTAGTAACCAACACGCGCTTTGAATCGCTAGGGTCCTCGTCCGGCCCAAATCCTTTGCGCTATTCGGGCAATGCTGTTTTCACCAGCGCGGAGCTGAGCGTGCGAGCTATGGTCACGCCGACACTGCTGGCCGGCGTTGCCTTTGACTATACTCAGCGCAATTCGGTCGCCGGCGACGGCGGAGCGAAATATATTCAGCTCGATCTAGGTGCAGACTATTATCTTTCAAAGCGAACCGATATCTATACCCTCTGCGTACTACAACGAGCGAACGGACGAGATTCATTGGGCCAACCTGCTGTAGCGAATATCGCCGGCTTTACGCCGTCCTCATCGGATAAGCAGATCGGCTTGCGCCTTGGGGTTCGACACAAGTTCTAAGTCCCGTTCATCACGATGGTGCGCTTAAAACACGCCTATGGTCAACCTAAGGCTGACGGCGAAACGTCATGCGCGGTCGACAAATTTCGCCAACAAGCGGCGTAACTCTTCGATCTCTGCACCACTGAATCGCCTTAGACGATCGTTTAGTGTCTCATCGACAACAGCGGGCGCTTGCGCGGCAAGCGCCCCACCTCTATTAGTCAGTCGCATGTCCACCACACGCCTGTCAGAGAGACTCCGTTTCCGCTCAAGCAAACCGCATTGCTCCAGTTTATCCAGCACCCGTGAAACGTAACCTGAGTCAACGTCCAACGCTTTCGCAACTTCGCGCGGGGTTGTTGTGTCATTTCGCCTCATAACGGACAGCACCGATAACTGGCTGTAAGTCGATCCGACTTTCCGGGCGGCGAGGTCCGCTTCGCGACCCACTATCCTCGCCGCTCGAGTGATAACAGATCCCAAACTATCCTCGATAGCGACGTATCGCGATGGATCATCGTTCATTGTCAATTCCAAAACCAGACGAGCCAGCCATTTGCCGCCGTCTGCCGGGTTGCATTAAGGGAGCGGAGCATTCTCACCTGATCACTAAGCAGATGGCTTGAACAGCCCGCCGATGCGCCCTGCCCCCTTCTGATTTTCATCTGTATCGATGGTCACCGTGCAGGTGGTCCCTGCGGAAAGAACGACTCCACGCGCCACGCTGTCGATGTGGATGCGCACCGGTACCCGCTGCGCCAGCCGAACCCAGTTGAATGTCGGGTTGACATCGGCGGTCAAATCCCTGCTCACAGGGTTATCCCGGTCGTAGATGCCACGAGAAATGCTATCGACATGCCCAACAACCTCCCCTCCGCTCATCAGCCGAACATGGGCCTTATCGCCGACTTTTACATGAGGTAATTTAGTTTCCTCAAAATACCCATAGACCCAGAACGAGGAACTGTCGACCACGGCAAGTTTCGGCACGCCGGCCGTTACATAGTCTCCACGATGCACATTGAGATTGGTGACATAACCATCGACGGGCGCATAGACTTTGGTCCGAGCCAGGTTCAGTTCCGCGGCATCGAGTTGCGCCTGCGCCTGCTGCAGCAGTGCCGCCGCGCTTGCCGCCGCTTTCAGTGCGTTGTCCCGACTTTCCTTCGAAACCACGTCGTTGTCCAGATCTTGTCTGCGTTCCGCATCGGCCTTCAATCTGACAAGATCAGCACGATGCGCGTCCACAGCAGCCTTGGCTTGTTCGACTGCAATGGCGTAATGCGACGGATCGACTTCCATCAGAAGATCGCCCTTATGGACCAACTGATTGTCGGCTACCGGCATGGAAACCACCGCTCCCGACACGTCGGGGGCGATGCCGATGATGTCCGCGCGTATCCTCCCGTCCCGGGTCCATGGTTCGTCCATGTACCTGACCCATAGCACTCGTCCTATCGATACAGCGACAAGAAAGACCAACGCGGTCATCGCGATACCGATCAATTTCCGCATGATCATGTTGAAATCCTTTTTAAGTTTTCGGCGCGCATATCAGTAAATGAGCAGACCGAGAATCCCACAGACGCAAACCAGCACACTCGCCCTGAACAGCGACGGATGCCAAACCAGGCGATAAATGCCTGTTAATGCCAACACTCGATCGAGCACCCAAGTACACATACAACCCAACGCGAACGCGAGAAGAATAGTCGGCACATAGGCGTCGAACAGGGCGAAATCACGATGCATGGTCGGAGTTTCTCAATTTTGAATTGAAACGACGGATCTGTGAATCGACACAGTCCGATAAAGGCGACTTCTCGTTTTGGAGCGTTACCTTGAGATATTCCAACAGACTAAGTGAACGCAACAAGCTCTCGCGCTCTTCCTGATAGAGCGTGGGGCGGCTCGTCAGCGCCAGTGTCGTTTCAGTCAGCGTATCCAACAACCGCAGCACGTGGGTCAACCGCTTGCTGTTGACTCTCTTGAACAGCGCAGCGATCGCTCCGATCACGCCACCGAGGTTAGAACTCCACGCCTTGATCTCTTCCGGCGATGTCCGACAAACATGCAGTTCGGCCAGTTCGTCACGAAGGTCAATGACTGTCCGCCCGACCGAGAGTACTAGCAGCAGCCAGCGCGCCGATTCGTTCCGACCGGTTCCGCCAGCGGCCACTGCATTCATTTGAGAGACAATATCTCGCGAACCACTTTCAAAGCGCGCGGCAAGATCGCCGCCGCGGCCTACGCACGCATGGACGACCTGCCTCCTCAAATCCCGAAGCAAGATCCATCTCAACCAATTCCCGTCCGTGGGAAACACGACCGCGAACGAAAGCCAAACTACCAACATGGCTATCATGAGCGCGACACTATCGTTGATAAAAGAATAAGGTTCATATTGCATAACAAGGTCCGGGCCAGCCATGAAGCTGAAAAATATGCAAAAGCCAATGCCAATGCCAAGCGTCTTCGGGCGAGCCATCATCACCGCACCGAACAGCAGAAATGGGGTGAGGCAGAAGGCGAGTAATGGAAACCCATCTATCCGGGGATAAACTCCAAATTGCAGAAATCCTCCGAGAAAGACGGCAAGCGTCGTGCCGATACACATCTGCCTGGAAAACCGCCCGGGCTGGGGCGAAGTTGCAGCAAGCGCACAGACGGCTGTGGCCGCGAGTACCATCGTTCCACCGCTTGGCCACGCAGTTTCGATCCAAAATGCGCTGAGGACACCCGTCAAGAGTGCGGCCCTTGATCCGGCGATCACAGCAGCGATCATATTTGTCTTCGGGATGAAGCTGCCGGACCACGTCTCTCGTCTGTGGCTATGCGTCGCCAGCGACGCGTATGTTTCCACATATGCGACAAGATCATCCACGAACCTTCGGAACAAATCGGCACAGGTATCAAACCGGCGCAGCACCGCCTGATCTCGTCCCGCCAACTCTCGGCGCCCTCGAGAAAGGCGCTTTGTGAGATCGTCTCTGAATGCCGAGAGTGGCCCGGTCGCATGTGCCGCGTCCGCAGCGGTCTTAATCGGACTTCCTTCCGGGTTTAAAAGAAGACTTATTTCGCCGAATATCACGTCCATGATCGCGACCTCCGGGCCGTCTTGATTCCGTGCAAATTCCCACTGCTCGTGAAGAGTACGCAGCCTTGTCGCGACGTTCATAAATTCAAGGTTCGCTCGGGCAAGCCTTCTGCCGCGCATTCGCATGTCAGGCAACTCAAATACGCCCACACTACGGGCGGCCTCAAGACCAATGACCTGCTCGAGGAAATACGTGTGTGCCAGCTCTATCTCGGATTGCTCGACCGTACCGCTAAGTGCACTGCTTAGATGCTCCGAAAGTGTGCGGAAGCGCTTTCTCATCACTGTCTTTATCTGCTCGCCGATGTAGCTTGGAAATATCAACGCACTGACAGCGCCGGCACACACAATACCAACCGAAGTCTCTGCAACACGCGTCATTGCCGATATGAATGCTCCGTCCGGCTGCTGGCCGACGGGAACACCGATCAGAGCAGCCGTGTATCCGGCGAGGACAAAGCCATATGAGCGGAAATTACGGTTGCGCGCTGCTCCTGTTGTGCACACGCAGACCCACGTCGCGACGGCTGTCAGATATAGAACCGGCTGTTGTGCAAACAGACTGACGAAAAACAACATGACAGAGAGGCCGACTGCCGTGCCGAGAAACCGGAACACGCTCTTTGCGAGAACCAGCCCGCTCTGTGGCTGCATCAGGATGAAGACCGTGATCATTGCAGTGCGCGGTTGCGGCAAATTCAGCCGCATAGCAATGAGAAGCGCCAGAATGACTGCCAGCGCTGTCTTGGACACATAGATCCATACCGGGCCTGACGTTCCCCACCAGTTCGCAAAGCCTGCTACGAGTGACTGAAAGGAGAAGAATCGCGAGTCCTCGGCTTTGAATGCAGCACTGCTATTCATACCGCTCATTTTTCGCCCGGCTTCGAAGATGTATTGAAACCAAAGGGCGTCAAATGATCGGACGGAGTCATCTGTTTCTCATTGGGACTCTGGAAGGCGATGTCTGCGCCGCCCCCGAGCGCTGTCTGCAGCGACGCATAAGCCTGGAGCTGGGAGACCTGCACATGAGCCTGCCCTTCACGCGCTTTTAGTAGTTGCATTTGAGCTGTCAGGACGTTGAGATAATCCGTCAGCCCCCGGCGATATCCTTTATCCGCCAGCTGATAACTATCTTGGGCTGCCGCTACAGAGTCGGCTGAATCTTCCGCCTGCGCATCAAACGACCGGACGTTCACGACCTGGTCGGAGATATCTTTTAGGGCGGAGATCAGCACGGCGTTATAGCGGCTAATCGCTTCATCGTATTGCGCAGAAGCAGCTCCAAGCTGGGCCCGCAGCGCGCCTCCCTCGAATATCGGCAACGTGATCGCCGGGCCCGCCATCCACCCGGTGCCTTCAGGATGAAGGAAGGTGAGAAATGTTCCCCCAGCGGCCATTTGCGTGATCGACGCCATAAGATTCACGTTCGGATAGAACTGAGCCTTGGCGACATCGATACCCCGAGCCTGGGCGGCGACCATCCATTTTGCCGCGACGACGTCGGGACGGCGCCCCACAAGTTCGGCGGGCAGATTTGACGGGAGTTGTGCATGCGTCGCCAATGAAAGAACCGGGCGGGTGATCGATTCGCCGAAGCCCGGACCGTCTCCGGTAAGCGCAGCCAACTGATTTCGCGTCAAAGCAATCGTCTGGTCATACACCTGAATTTGCCGCTTGAACTCAGGCAAAGGCGCGACCGCCTGACTCAAGTCGAGCCGCGTGCCGATGCCTCCGGCAAGCCGTCGTTGCGCGATGGACGCTATATGCTCCTGTTGCTCCAGTGTCGAGACCGCGATATCCCGCAGAGCAAAGCTCAACGAAAGCGTCAGATATGTTCGAACAACATTTGACTGGAGTTCCACTGCTGCGGCCCGTTCGTCAGTAGCGGCAGCATGCGATGCGTCAAGCGAACGCAAAAGTGCGTTGTGATCCCGCCCCCACAAATCCAGGTTGTATGAAAGGGACAACCCAGCTGTATTGTTCCAGGTCGTAGTGTGATTGTAGGCACCGGGTCCGTAATAGGTATTGTCGGGAAAATGCTTTCGTCCCAATGCCATCGATCCGTCCACACGTGGATATAGGGAGGCATGTGCGAGATCCGCGGCCGCTTCTGCTTCCCGCACTCGCGCCTGCACAACCGCAAGCGTAGGATTCTTGTCCAGCGATCGCTCGACCAGTCCGTTAAGCTGGGGATCTCCCAACGCGTGCCACCATTGTTGCGACGGCCACTGCGCCTCGGCATTGGCGCTTCTGATTGCTGCTCCCGCATCAAGCGTCGCCGGGTCTATCCGACTGCTCTCAGGCGCCGTATGGTTGAAGCTCGCACAGCCGGCCATCAGCGCATTCGCCACAGCAATCAGTGTGACGAAAACTATCTTTGTCGATCGGGGTTGCACGGGATTCTCCAGGCTCAAGGCTTACACGGGACGATTATATTTTTCGTCCTCCAGCGACCGGAGAGATGCTTTCTCAAAATATTGTTAACAGAATCACTCGTAATGCCTTAGGGCTACGCTGAAGAAGCCACCGTTTTCGCCGACAGCTTGATGCTGAATTCCGGAATGTGAGATCAGCGATGCGACCGGTTCGATTTCCCGGCCCTGAAGGGCCTGGCAAGCGGGGCTCTCGACCCATTTCGGCTGCTTATGGACGCACCTGTGCCATCAGCCGCGCGCGGCTCATGTAGATGTTGGCCAGCGCGAGTGCAGTAAAGGCACGCGTGGCGTTCTTCGCGAGGCCGCGATAGCGCACCTTGCCGAAGCCCCACAGCCGCTTGACCACCGCAAAGACGTGTTCGACCCGGGCACGAATCTTCGACTTGTTGCGGTTTTTCGAGCGCCTGGTTTCATCGACTTCACCACTGCGATTGCGCACACGCTGGTTGGTGAAGTCCTTCGCTTTCGGCGCCTTGCTGGCGATGAGTTCCTTCTGGCTCGCATAGGCGCTGTCGCCGTACACACGCCGCTCGTCGCCGTGCAGTAGCGCCGGCAGCGGATGCTTGTCATGCACGTTTGCCGCCGTCACTACCGCGCTGTGTGCCAGTCCCGTCTGGCTATCCACACCGATGTGCAGCTTCATGCCGAAGTACCACTGCTGGCCCTTCCTCGTCTGATGCATTTCGGGGTCTCGTGCCTTGTCCGCATTCTTCGTGGAACTGGGCGCACCGATGATGGTGGCATCCACGATCGTGCCGGTGCCAACCTTCAGCCCATGCCCTTGCAGTACTTCGCCGACCTTGGAGAACAACTGCTCGCCGAGCTTGTTGCGCTCCAGCAGCCGGCGAAACTTCAACAGCGTCGTGCCATCGGGAACCCGCTCGCGCCCCAGGTCAATCCCGACGAATCGCCGCAATGCGGTGCTGTCCAGCAGCGCCTCCTCGCACGCCTCATCCGCCAGGTTGAACCAGTGCTGCACAAAGTGCATGCGCAGCATGCGCTCCAGACCCACTGGCGGGCGACCGCCTTGACCCTTCGGATAGTACGGCTCGACAACCTCGCACAATTGCGCCCACGGCACGATCTGCTCCATCGTCTCAAGGAACACATCGCGTTTGGTTGGCCGACGGTACTGTTCAAATCCGGCGCCTTGATCGGCCGCCATCGCAAGGGTCTGTTGTTTCATGCACATCTAACGATTGAACGCCCAATGCCGTTGACCTTTTTCAGCGTAGCCTTAGGCCAAAAGTGCAAGAATCAGCGCCACATAGTCGAGATGTGAGTGGAAAGTGGATACGCTTCAGAGTATGAAACTCTTCTTGAAGGTCGTTGAGCTGGGAAGTTTCACCGATGCGGCCCAAGCGCTGGATACGACCACGGCAAGTGCGTCACGGGCGATTTCCGAGCTCGAGGTCCGCTTGAGTGCAAAGCTACTGCAGCGATCCACGCGACGAATGGTCCTCACGGAGACCGGACGCCGTTACCGGGCACGGTGCTACGCAATACTAGACTGCCTGGAACAAGCAGAGCTTGAGATCAGTGATGCAGATGCGCATGTGCGCGCGCGGCCGGTCGGTAAGCTCAAAGTGTATTCAACAGTCCATCTTGGGCAGCACTACGTCGTTCCGCTTGTCACCGCTTACGAGCGTCGCTACCCCCTTGTCGAGGTTGAACTTACGCTCGGAAATGGCTTGCCGGGATTTGATGAACCCTATGATGCGTTGCTTTTGAGCGCGGAAGACGCCTTCCGCGCGCGTGGATGGGCGAGACAGCGCGTTGGAACCGTCTTCGGTATTGCATGTGCGGCGCCCAGTTATCTAGCAAAACAAGGTAGACCGCAGTCCCCTCTCGAGATTTCGCTACACGCTTTCGTCGAATTTTCAGCTTCGAGAGGCCGTAGTCATCTAACCTTTAATGGGCCGAACAGCAGCGAGGTCATCGAGATTTTGACTTCGAGCTTCTCCGAGAACTCTGTCAATGCATTGGCTGCTGCACTCTGCGAAGGAAGAGGGATCGGCATCCTGCCTGCATCGGTAGCTTTACCTCATCTGAGTGCCGGCACGCTTACGCGACTCTTCCCGCAATACACACTCGATAACAAGGTTATCGTTGGGCTGTATCACGCCGGACAACACCTCGAATCAAAATTGCGGACATGGCTGGACTTCGTTGCAGCGGAGCTACCACCTGCTTAGAGAAGCTAGCTCCAACCTGAGGTGGAACTCATTCGCCGCGGGCAACGCGCACGCGCTCTCTCCCGGTTGCGACCGTGCCTTACAAATCCGGACCAAGTGTTCTGAGCAAATCGAAGTCGGAATCCAGCTCTGGAGTGAGTTCCTGCCGCACAAAATCCACCCAGGTCCGAACCTTCGCATCTAAATACTGGCGAGACGGATACAGCGCATAGATAGTTAAATGCTGCGCGGTGTAGTCAGGCAGCACGCGCCGAAGCGCACCGGATTTGAGCAACGGAATTGCCGTGAGTGCCGGCACCAAACCAATCCCCATCCCCTCCTTTACAGCGATGGATAGCGCCTCTGGAATATTGACCCTCAGGGGCGCAGGTCCAAGGTCAAACATTTCCTCGCCGTCAGGGCCGCTGAAAGTCCAACGGTCGGTTTGCCCCGTCGGCGCGAGAACGTAAAGGCACTTGTGCTGAGCGAGGTCCGATAGTTCGACCGGTGTGCCATTGCGTCGCAAATATTCCGGAGAAGCGCAGAGAATGCTGTGGACACTCCCCAATCGCTGGGAGACCAGCGCCGAATCCGGCAAGTCTGCGGAAAGCGTAATCGTTATGTCGTAACCTTCCTCAATCAAATCGGGAAGATGCTGGGATAGCGTGAGGTCGACCTCGACAGAGGGGTGACCGTCGTGATATCTGGCGATGATCGGCACCAGATATCGCAAACCAAAGCTTGTCAGTGAATGCAGTCTGAGCTTTCCCGACGCGGTCATATGTGCGTCACTTGCCTCGGCTTCCGCTTCATCCACGTACATCAGAATCTTGTTGCAGCGTGCGAGATAGCGCTCGCCCGCTTCCGTAAGCGCAATGCGACGCGTCGTACGGTGCAGGAGGCGAGTGCGCAAACGCACCTCAAGCTCAGAAACAGCACGCGAAACCTGCGCCGTGGCCATATCGAGGTGCTTAGCCGCGGTAGTAAAACTCGCATATTCCACGACCTGTTTGAATATGCGCATATTTTGAAGCGTGTCCACAGACTCTCCAGTGCAGCGGCCCTCCCCGTAAAACGGTCCCGCAGCTCATTTAATGCAGCTTAGTTTGATCTCATTTGCTGGGCTGTCGCTGACCAGGCAATCTTTACCGGAACGTCGGGCGGTGCGGCCCGCTGCGCCCTTCCGTCCACCCTGTAGGTGCAGATGGAAGGTCGCTCCACTCTTCTTACCACCGCAGTCTCAACTCGTTACGTAATCAGGTTGGTTTTGCGGTTTCGCACGATCAAAAGCTGGATGCGCGTTTGCGTGTTCACAGATTGCCAGACTGCGCCGATACTCGCTCATGTCGCAGCCCATACGCTGTGCATTCGCGAACTGCGGCACGAGACATACATCGGCCAGTGTCGGTTGCGCGCCGAAGCACCATGGACCGGCAGAACCATCCGCCGCCGCTTCATCTGCCGCTCGTGCGAGCAAACGTTCTACGCCTGCCATACCCTCGGCAATCCAATGCCGATACCACGCATTTTTTTGTTCCGGTGTTACCTTCAGTTCATCTTGCAGATATCGCAGCACACGAAGGTTGTTGACAGGATGAATATCGCACGCAATCAGGTACGACATTTCAAGTACACGTGCCCGCTCGTGCACATCTGCTGGAATCAGGCGTGGCTCGGGATGCTGCGCATCGAGATAGTCAATGATCGCGAGCGACTGCCCGAGGTGAAACTCACCATCGACCAAAGCGGGAACCGACGCGGACGGGTTGATTTCAGCGACATACTGGGCGTCACGGTGTCCTCCGGTCCGAATGTTCACGGGCTTGTACGAATAATCCAGACCCTTCAATGCGAGTGCGATGCGTAGCCGGTACGACGTCGAACTATTGAAAAAACTGTAGAGTTGCATGGCAACGATCTCCTGGCGACGGTCAAATAACGCGTACGGTCAGTTCGCCGAGTTTCTCCACTCCAACTTTCATCGTATCGCCCGCCTTAACCGCGCCGACCCCCTCAGGCGTGCCCGTGAAGATCACATCGCCTGGTTCGAGCCGGAAGAACTGCGACAGATAAGCGACGGTTTCCGCGACCGACCAGATGAGATGGGAAACATCACTCTTTTGCTTGGTCTCACCGTTGACCGTGAGCCATAAACTGGCGCTCTCGAAGTGGCCTACTTTCTCGACCGGATGGATCGGCCCCATCGGCGCGGAGCGATCAAACGCCTTGCCGAGTTCCCACGGCCGACCCATTTCGCGCATTTTCATCTGCAAATCACGACGCGTCATATCCAGACCGACCGCATAGCCCCACACATGGTCGAGTGCATTATCGAGCGCGATATCCGAACCCCCTTTGCCTATCACCGCAACGAGTTCCGCTTCATAGTGATAGTTGGACGTTTGACTCGGGTATTCAAGCTCCAGCGTTTCGCCGTATGCAACCGGCACAACCGCGTCAGCCGGCTTGCAGAAGAAAAACGGCGGTTCGCGGTCGGGATCAAATCCCATTTCCCGCGCGTGCGCTGCATAATTGCGGCCGACACAATAGACACGCCGCACGGCAAAGCTGTCGTCGCTACCGGCGACCGGAACGGCGACTGGCGCCTCGGGTGGGAAAACGAATGCCATAATGTTCAACCTGAAAAGTGAAAAATAGAATCAAACACGCTCTTCGCGCAGCAAATTCAACGCGCTCAGCACCGGGCGATCGGAGTAACTGAACAAAACCGCATCGGTGTCTGCGTCAAGGCGTACCGGCATCCACGACGGTGCGACAAACACGTCATGCGGCTCAAAAGCAAAAGTTTCGTCGCCGATATGCGCCACTCCGCGCCCCTCTACAACGGAGTACACAGTCGAATCAGTGCTGCGATAGGATCTACCGCGGAAACCTGCCGGAAGGAATTGCATGAAGGTCGCGATCGTCGGCATTGGAAATCCGCCAGTGGCCGGATTCACATAGCGCAGCTTCACACCGTCCCATTCGTCGTGCTCCCCGTTCCGATGCAGACGGTCTAGCGCTTCGCGGCTGCGTTCATACGGATAGCTGAAAATCGGTGAAGTCGGATCGGTAGACGTGTGACGCATCGGCAACATGTTGTGACCATAGCGCGCAAAGCTATCCCCCTCCGGACGCGTAACCGGCTGCGTCGCCTTGGGAAAGTTTTCCGCAAACCCGGCGTCCATGTGCGCCACAAGCGGGATATCAAGGCCATCAAGCCAAACCACGGGAACCCCGCCTTCCTCGGTCGACAAATTGCCATGGTCATGCCAGGTCCAGGATGGCGTAATGATGAAGTCGCCTGGACGCATCGTCGTGCGCTCACCGTTGACTGCAGTCCACGCTGTTTCACCTTCAACGATGAACCGCAGAGCCGATTGGGTATGACGGTGGCTCGGTGCAATTTCGCCAGGAAGAATAAGTTGCAGGCCTGCGTAAAGGTTCGAAGTCATGCTCGACTTTCCCGGTAGCCCAGGATTCTCGAGTATCAGCACGCGACGTACGGCTTCCTCCGCACTGATCAGCGAGCCGGACTGCAATACCAGATCGCGGATCTTCGCGTATTTCCAGATCGCCGCCACAGCCGTTGGCTTGGGCTGCTTCGGCACAAGATTGTGCAGAGACTCCCATAGGGGCGACAACTTTTGTTGAGCGATCTGCCCGTAGTAAGCCGCGCGTTGTTCGGATTGCGTATTTGCGGTCACACTCTCCTCCTTTGATTGAACCGGCAGCGCCTTTGCTGTGCCGGAGATTGGCGCATCGCCGTCAGGGAAACGTCGACGCCTTGCGTTGAGAAACCGCCAGACCGGAAGTTACGGTCACGTCTGCCATACAGTTGGCTCGCAGCCGACTAGATTTCGACGAAGACGCTGCCATCCTCAATCTTTACCGGATATACGTTGATGTCCTCGGTCAGTGGCTCACACATCGCTTTGCCATTCCGTATGTCGAAGCGACCTTGATGCAGCGGACACTCGATTTCGTGCCCCTCCAGAAAGCCATCACATAGCCGGGCGTGTCCGTGCGTACAGATGTTGTCTGTTGCAAACACGGCTCCGTCTACGCCGTAGATCGCCAACTCCTTACCATTGGCTTGTACCGCGACAACGTCGTCGTTCGGCACCGCGACTAGTTCAATGACCTTGGTCCATTGTTGTGCCATGTCAAACCTCAAATCGGATAAATCAACGAGTTGGCGATCATCTCGCTATCGAATACGCAAACGCGCGATTCGAATTTCAGACCGTCTTCCGTGCGACGAATGGTGTCGATATACCGCCCGACGTTATAAACGGTGGAGATCTCGTCGGGTTTCGTTCGAAACACGGCATAGTTTGCTTCGGACCGGATACGTTCGGCATCGACCAGAAGAACCCTAGGTGCGCCGACGACATGGCGCTGATAATACGGATCGTGAAAGATGGTTTCCGTCATGCCATAGATGCGATCCTTCAACATGCCGCGGCTTTCGAAAGAGAGTGTCGCGAGCGGATAGCCGCTGTCGTAGTTTTCGCGCGGCTGCACTTTGTACACGCACTCTTCCGTAAAGAACTCCGCCCATTTTTCCCATTCGTTGTTGTCGACGGCAGCGACGTAGTCGGAGTAAAGCGCGAGCAACTGTTGATATGTATTGAAATCAAGCATCTCAGGCCTCCATGACGCGACGCCAGTAGTCGTACATCCCACGAATGAGTGTCTCGGTCACCATGTGATCGGAATCCCCAACTTCGCGGCCACCTAACTCCGCAATCGTTCGATGGAATGGTTTCTGCTCGAAGCCTTCCTGCGAAAATTCGATCACTTCGCCATCGTCTGCGGAAACAAAACCCGCGGGGCCAAAGAGGTTGGCCTGGCGAAGCCGACGGCGTGTCATCTCTTCGCTGTCACCCTCAAACCCGAAATGCGTCCATACGAAGTCGAACGACCCGTGCCCATTCGGCTGAATGTGTCGCGTCGAGACAGAATTGACCTGCTGTTGAATGATCACGCTCGGAAACAGCGTCATCATCACCGCAGTCGGTTCACCCCACCAATCTTCCTTGACAATGTCGAGGATCCTGTCATCGCTGAGGTTCATCTGTTCCTTGAAGCTGGAGACGCCAGATGTGACTTCGCTCTTCCCAGCGGCTCCACGCGTTGAAATCATGGCGGCATGGCGGAATTGTTCATCCATCTTTAATTCCGACTTGTTATCCGCTCGCCACAGACCGAACGTAACAAACCACGTATGCAACAACCCAGGGTGGTACGGGTCCTTGATGTTTTCTTGCATCAACTTCCAGTTTCCGGGAATGCGTTGACGGTTGTAGCCCAAAATGGTCAGTTTTCGGCCGTCGAAAACCCGATCGAAATAGCGAAGAATTGTCGGACCCAGGTACTCTTCAAGCGAGCTAACGTCATGATCGAATGACGCGAAAACTACGCCATGTCGTACTGCGACCTTCAACTTGGTAAGACCATGCTCTTTCGGATCGAAGTCTGACGGCATGCCACCGTTGACCTTGCCGTCAAGTTTGACGCCTCGTCGAAAGGGAACTCCGACGAGGTTCCCTTTGAGGTCGTAATTCCACTGGTGATACGGGCAGGTGAAATCCTTCCGGTTGCCGGACTTCTCCCGACAGAAGCGAACACCGCGGTGCGCACAGACATTCTCTACCGCGTAGATTTCACCATCGGCAGCCCGACTCACGATAACGGATCGCTCTCCGATGACCGTTCGCTTGAAATCGCCGGCGTTTGGAATCTCCGCCTCTAGTGCCACGTAACACCAGTGGCCGTGATAAAAGAAACGCTCGAGTTCTCGGCGATAGACGTCATCGTCCGTGTATGCCCAGAACGGGATGCGACTCGAGCCGTCACCTTTCCATTCGGACTTCTTGAATACAACGGGAGCCTCGTTCATGCCTGTCTCCTAAAGTTGGATTTTTATGGTGTTGCCAAGCGTTCAAACACCACTCGAATAAAAGGCGTCGGCGTAGATGCGTCCAGGTTCTACTCCCTTCTGCCTGAGTAATATCGACGCCGCATCGACCATCACCGGTGCGCCGGCAATGTAGGCGCTCCAGCCACGCATATCACTCCAGTCGTCGCTCACGGCTTGAGTAACCAGGCCACTGCGGCAGCCCTCAACGTCATGACCCGACGCCACTACGATATGAAACTTCAATTTGGGAAGACGACTCTGCAACTCCACCAACCACGGTTCGCCGTACACGTCGATGCTCGACCGAACACCGAAATACACGTGCACAGGGTTAGCCATGCGCGCCTCCGCCATACCCCGGAGGATCGAGAGGATTGGCGCAAGGCCGGTGCCGCCAGCGATGCAAACGACAGGAGCAGAGTTTTTGCGGCGCAGATACGCAGTGCCGAGTGGCCCACTCACTCGTACCGAATCGCCAACTTTCAGTTCGTTGGCGATGTACGACGTGACGCGGCCACCAGGAACGAGTCGGATATGAAACTCGACCTCCTCATCGTTCTGCGTCGCCGCCATCGAATAGGGACGTATATGCTGTGGAGAAAACTGCAGATTCGCATATTGACCCGGTGAATATTCGAGGGGCTTCGCCAGTCCCAGTCGCAAACGCTTGATATCGTGCGTCAAGTCTTCTATGGAGAGCACAGTCGACTTGAGGATCTTTGCAGGATGAACGACAACTTCATCCACTTCTGGAATCTCGATTGCGCAGTCCTCGACGAGCGTGGTCTGGCACGCAAGTACCGTCTCGCCTGTCCTCATAGGCGCGTTCGACTCACCGCTGCCTGTTACGAGCACGCGACCGGACGTTACACGGCAGCGGCACGTACCACAGCGGCCAGCCATGCAGCTATAGGAGATCGGAATTTGATGTTCACGAAACACTTCCAGCAGGTTTTCCCCTGCTCGCACGTCAAGGACGCGGTGTAAAGGCAGAATTGATACTTCCATAGCGCCAGTGTCTCCGGGCTGGTCGATTGATGCCTCAATGATGCCGCCGGACGGGATATTGATAAATAGAAACTCCTTGATAACCCACATCACTGGCAGTGATAATGGTGTCCAGGGAGGGTTTTCGGATGGAACTTCAGGATATCGATCTCAATCTGCTCGTCGTGTTTAACGAGTTACTGCGACAGCGCCGCGTCTCCGCAGTCGCCAACACCTTGGGCATCTCTCAGCCGGCCATCAGCAACGCGCTGAACCGGTTGAGGAAACTCCTGGGGGATGAGCTATTCCTCAGAACATCAAAAGGGATGATTCCGACACCGCTCGCGGAGACACTTGCTGAGCCGATCGGATTCGCGCTGGGTGCGATTTACAACACACTTAACGCGAAATCAAACTTTGACCCGACCACGAGCACGCGTGCATTTACCCTGGCGATGACCGATATCGGCGAGATCTATTTTCTTCCTGCCCTCATGAAGAGGCTCGCCCAGGTCGCCCCTGGCGTCTCCGTCAGCACGGTACGCAATCACGCCGACACGTTGAGCCAGGAAATGGAGACAGGGCGCGTAGACCTCGCGATCGGATTTCTACCCGACCTCAAAACCGGTTTCTTCCAACGGCGCCTTTTCAAGCAAAGATATGTTTGTATTTTTCGCAAAGGGCATCCGCTGGCGAAGACGGGCATGACACCAGACGCATTCTGGGAAGCGGAGCATGTCTCCATTGTTGCAGAAGGCACCGGACATGGAATGGTCGACTCTGCCATTCAGCGTGCTGGCGTGACGCGCAATCTCCGCCTGAGAGTTCCGCATTTTGTAGCTGTAGGACACATCCTCCAGACGACGGATCTGATCGCCGTCGTCCCGGAAGCCTATGCAACGAGAACGCTTGCTCCATTCGGTCTTGAATCCGCCCCCTGCCCCGTGAAGATTCCAGATATTTCCATTAACGTGCTGTGGCATGCTCGCAATCATCGGGAACCGAGCAATCAATGGCTTCGGCAACTCATGGTTGAAGAGTTTTCAATCTGAGCGAATTCCCTCGCAACAAGACGGGCAGAACCGTGCCGATCTGGCGAGGGCTCGCTCATTCTGTCATGAGTCCAGCAAAGCTGGCAGCGTACTTTCCGATCGGTACGTCCACGCCAAGCACTTTATCGTGAGAAAAAGCTTTTCCTGCCTTGCAAGACTTAAAAAACAGGAACTCTGAATTTGCAAAGTCTGGCAGGGTTGCATGGCTAATATTCACCGCGTGAATTTAGCAAATTAACAAAGCGACATTGGCGGCATCCGTGGTCTGATTCATCATCAACACGGTTAGTTCTGCGTTATCCCGCGTCGCTTTTAAAGCGTGACCGCGGAAAACGCAGGCGACTGGAACGTCCATGGGCGTACGTCCACTTCTCACCTGCGGGCAGATCTCATGGTTGCAAACATGGGGTGCTGTACCGCTGCAGAGTCTGACGGAAGCATTCCGTTGCAACGCACGCCAGTGGGCACACCTCATTAAGTACAACAATCCAGGAGACGCTCATGAGCCAATCAATTAGGGCCGCGGTCGTTCGCGAGGCGGGAAGCAATCTCATACTTGAGAGCCTTACGCTTGGCGACCCGCAGCCTCACGAAGTCGTAATCAAGATGGTTGCGACAGGGGTCTGCCATACCGACATGGTGGTTCGCGACCAACTCTTCACCTCGCCGCTCCCGCTTGTACTCGGCCATGAAGGCGCCGGCATCGTTCACGCAGTCGGCAGCGAGGTATCCAACGTCACGCCCGGTGACCACGTCGTTCTAACGTTTATGTCGTGCGGGCATTGTGATACTCGCCTGTCAGGACATCCGGCTTATTGCGAAAACATGGCCCCGCTTAACTTCGGCGGTGCGCGCGAAGACGGCACGAGCGGACTGTGCGATTGCGCAGGCCACCCAGTACACGGACATTTCTTCGGTCAATCATCTTTTTCTACGTACGCGCTTGCTAATGCTCGAAACGTAGTGAAGGTACCCAAAGACATTCCCCTTGAACTTCTGGCGCCACTCGGTTGTGGCATCCAGACCGGCGCGGGTGCAGTGCTGAACTCGCTGAAGGTTGCCCCAGGATCGAGCTTCGTCGCATTCGGGGCCGGGGCAGTTGGTCTCGCCGCAATCATGGCTGCGCGCATCGCCGGCGCCACTACGATCATTGCAGCCGACATTGCCGACAACCGACTCCAACTCGCGCTTGAACTCGGTGCCACACACATCGTCAATCCCCAGACAGTCAATCCGGTCGAAGAGGTCCGCAAAATTACCGGAGGTGGCGCGAACTTTACGCTGGAATGCAGCGGCCGCTCCCAAGTCCTGCGCCAAGCAGTCGACAGCCTCGCCATCTTCGGTACATGCGGCATTGTGGGTGCCACAAAGATTGGTACTGAGGTTTCGCTCAATATCAACGATGTGATGATTCCAAGTCGCCGCATCATGGGGATTGTCCAAGGCGACGCACTACCTCATCGCTTCATTCCCACGCTCATCGAGTTTTATCGCCAAGGTCGTTTTCCGTTCGACCGACTTATCAAGCACTATCGATTCGATCAGATTAACGAAGCGATGGCGGACAGTGAGAGCGGCGTGACCATCAAGCCTGTACTCACGTTCGATGAAGCTTGAGCATCGCTTAAATCCATTCCAGGAGTCTTGTATTGAAAACGCAACTCATCATAGACAACGAGGCGAGGGACGCACAGGGCGGCAAGATCTTTCATCGTTATAGCCCGGTCACCACCGAGCTTGTGACGACAGGCGCCGCGGCGTCGGTCGCAGACGCCGTCGCCGCGGCGGATTTCGCGCAACTGGCATTTCGCACCTGGTGCAGGGTCGGGCCCACCGAGCGCCGTCGTATTTTGCTAAAGGCCGCGGACATTCTAGAAGGCAAGCGAGAAGAACTGCGCCAGCGAATGGCGAGCGAAATCGGCGCGTCAAGTCTCTGGGCGGACTTCAACGTCATGGGCTCGGCCGCGCTCTTCAGAGAGGCGGCAGCGCTTACGACGCAGATTCAGGGCGAAACTATTCCGACTGACAAACCCAATACCCTGTCCTTCACGGAGCGACAGCCAGCGGGTGTGGTGCTTAGCATTGTTCCGTGGAACGGTCCTGTGCTCCTCGCTGCGCGTGCCATCGCCTATCCGCTAGCTTGTGGCAATACGGTAGTGTTTCGTGCTTCGGAGGTAAGTCCGTCGACACATCTCGCAGTGGCAGAAAGCCTTTACGAAGCAGGGCTCCCGGCGGGTGTACTGAACTTTGTGACATGTGCTCCTGAAGATTCGCCGCAAGTCACCGATGCACTGATCGCTCATCCGGCTGTAAGGCGCGTCAATTTCACGGGATCGACCCGCGTAGGTCGAATCATTGCTGAGAAGTCGGCAACACATCTGAAACGTTGCCTACTCGAACTCGGCGGCAAAGCACCATTCGTCGTGCTCGACGACGCGGATATCGACGCCGCGGTCAACGCCGCAACGTTTGGCGCGTTCCTATATCAAGGCCAGATTTGCATGTCGACGGAGCGCTTCATTGTTGACGAGAAGATTGCCGACGAATTCGTCGCCCGGTTCGCGGCGCGTGCGAAAGAGCTTCCAGTCGGCGACCCATCCGGTAGTGCGGCCTGCGTGGTAGGACCACTGGTGTCCAGTGAGTCGGGCAAGCGAATCAACGCTCTCCTCGAAGATGCCCTTTCGAAGGGCGCGCAAGTCCTGACAGGCGGCCCTGCGGAAGCAGCAATCATGCATCCAACCATTGTTGACCGCGTTCAACCGTCCATGTCGATCTACGACGAGGAGACGTTCGGGCCGATTACCACAGTGGTACGCGTGTCGGGAGTTGAGCATGCCATTCGGGTGGCTAACGACACCGAATACGGATTATCTTCCGCTGTCTTTGGCCGGGACGTAACGCGCGCACTGGACGTTGCTCGCCGGATCGACGCTGGATGCGTGCACATCAACGGCGCCACCGTGCAAAACGAAGCTCAGGCACCTTATGGCGGGACGAAGAAGAGTGGCTATGGCCGATTCGACGGTCGTGCGGTGATCGACGAGTTCACCGAACTCAAGTGGATCACGATCGAACCAGCATCACAATCCTACCCGTTCTAAAGAAAGAGCAAGCCCCATCTGGCCGGGTAGGCTAATGGGGCAACTTTTCAATTTTCGGCGTGCCCCGAATTGATGGCGGCCGGCACCGAATCCGCCAACCGATGACTTGACCCCTAGCTGCTCATTATCGGCTCAACTAATGGTCGAGAACCAGCGCGCGCCAACGCCATCTACGCGGCCCGCACATCTAGCGATTCCGCAGCCAGCTGATACGAACGACAACGAGCTGACGGATCGTGAATGCGGGCATCGATGATCAACTCGTCCGCGCCGGTCATCTCCACAAACTGGCGCAAGCCGTCGCCGACCTGCCGTCGGTTGCCCACGACGGTGCACGCCATCGCCTGCGCCAGGCCGCGCTGCTCGGAGGCCGACAGGCTTTGAAGATAGCCTTCTTCGGGAAGCGGCAATGGACCCGGCCGGCCCTGGTGAAGCCGATTCACCCAGTGGAAATGCGAGCTGGCCAGATAGGCCGCTTCGGCCTCGCTTTCAGCGGCAATCACATTGATTCCGGCAATCACATACGGCTCGCTTAGCATCGCAGACGGCCGGAAGTGCTCACGGTAGTGGCGCACGGCATTTGTCAGGAAGCGGGGCGCGAAATGCGACGCAAACACATACGGCAAGCCCCGCTTCGCTGCCAGATCCGCACTCTGCGGGCTCGACCCCAGCATCCAGAGCGGAACGTCGTGAACACCGGGAATGCCGCGCACGGGCTGTCGGCCGTTGTCCCGCAGATAGTCTTCGAGCAAGCCGATGTCCGCCTCGAAATTCCGTTCCGAGGCGTCGCCCCGCAACGCGTGGATCGCGGACCCCGCTGATCCCGCGGCTCGCCCAAGACCTAGATCGATACGTTTCGGGAACAGCGTCTCGAGGGTGGCGAAGTGCTCCGCCACGACCAGCGGCGAATGGTTGGGCAGCATGATGCCGCCGGCCCCCACCCGCAGTCGCTTGGTGGCTGCGGCGAGGTGCTGAATCAGCAACGTCGTCGCTGACGACGCGATGCCCGGGAGGTCATGGTGCTCGGCGATCCAATAGCGTCGATAGCCGCATGATTCGACATGTCGGGCCAGCATCGTGGCGTCGGCGATGGTATCGGCAAACACTTTGCCTTCGCCGATCATCATCAGGTCAAGTACGGATAAAGCTGTCAAGAGGGCTCCGTGTTACAGGCGGCGTCGCCGAATCCGCAATCGGGCGACACAGGGTTCAAAAGACACCATGAGAAAGCGTGTCAACGTCGTGGGGCGATGTCCGCCCAGGCTGGATGACTTTCCAGGCGCTCATCCATCGCGCGCAGCGTGCGCAGGCAACGCTGAAGCTTCAGGTACACGTCGCCACCGTAATCCCAGCCAAGGACGCCTACGCTGCCGGTGTAGCCGATCCGATCGACCGCGGCCAGCACCGCCAGGTTGTCGAGTTCGCCCCTGTCGAGCGGCTCCATCGTCGCGACGCCGCCCCATCCGAGCGGCGACATCGCGCTGCCGGACAGTACGACCTGCATCAGCCACGGTCTGATGGCCGCCAGTCGCTCGTCTAGTTGTCCTTCCTGGCTGGCGTACCAGTGGTAGCCGTTGAAGGACATCCCAAGGCGCGGATGGTCGAAGTGCTCACACAGGCGCACGACTTGGGACGTGGTCTGCGTCACATGCTTCAGGTGGGGATACAGTGCGATGCGCAGACCGCGACGCTCAGCGATCAGCAGCAACGATTCGATCGCGCGCAGAATCGCGCCGTTGCCGTTCATCGAGGTCTGCACGGCAAGCTCGATCAGCTCGACGCCCTCCACGGCTTCGACGATCCGACGCAACGCCGCGTCGTTCCGGCCTTCATGGAGGACTAGATAAAGTGCCGCGACGTCCAGGCCATGCCGCGCCTTGACCGTCGGAAGCAGCGACAGGTCGGTATAGGGCGTGCCGCCCCACGCCGACACGGTGATGCCGTCATAGCCGAGTTCGGCGAGCATCTCGCATTGCGACTGAAATGCATAAATGCCCATCGAAGTATAGAAAAATGAATCAAGTGCGTGAACAGGATGGGTCATGTGTTTTCGCTCCCGTCGACCTAATAAGGCAACGGCGTCATGACCGCCCACTCGGGGTGGGCTGCCAGTCTGCACTCCATTGAGCGGAACGCGGAGTGCGAGCGCTGCAGGTTGCCGTAGACATCTCCTCCCATGCTCTCCCAGCCCAGCACGCCGAATCGCCCGAGATAGCCGCGCCGATCCAGCGCACCGAGCAATACGAAGTTGTCCATTTCGCCTTCGTCGAGGGGCTCAATCGTCGCGGCGCCACCCCAGCCTAGCGGCGACAGCCGGCAGCCGGCGAGATTGACTTGCCGCAGCCACGGCCAGATGGCATCAAGACGCTGCTCGAGCGCCTTCTCCTGCGTCGCGAACCAGTGATAGCCGTTGAATACAATCCCGAGATTTGGGTGATTGAATTCCCGGCACAATGCAACCGCTTCCGACGTGGTCTGCATGCCATAGCGAACGTGCGGATAAAGAGCGATGTCGATGCCGCGGCGCTCGCAGATTGGCAGGACGCGCTCGATCATTCGCCGATCCGCATCGCTCACCTCGTCGCCTGCATGCAAAGCCAGTTCAATGCTGTTGCAGCCTTCGATCGATTCAAAGATGCCGGTGACAAACGATTCGAGGCCCTGACGGTAGATCAGATAAATTGCCCCGACGTCGAGCCCCCAGTTCTGTTTCACGCGAGGCAGCGATTTCAGCTCTTTGCTCCAGGCCGAAACAGTCAACCCCTGGTAGCCGGCTTCGGCGAGCATCTCGCATTGCGCGGCCAGCGGATAGGTACCCAGCGTGGTCTGAAAGATGAAATCCATGTGATGCAGCGGGCGGTTCATGACTGAACTCCCGGCTTGAGGCTCGGAAACAGCGGCAACAGGTGCTCTCCGAGCTCGTCGACGACTTCCGACGCGGCGCGCCGTTGGGGTTTGAAATGAAGCGCTACGTGCGAGACGCCCTGCTCCTGTTGCCGCAACCACAGTTCGCGAAGCGCATTGCGTCCGCCGCGCAGCACGCGACCTGGCTGAATCGGCATGTTGGGATCCCGGTCGAGGTCGAACAGCGTGCCGTATCCGTAGGGTTTGAAGACATCCGTCCCGCACGCGGCTCGCCATTGATCGACAATCTCAGGAATTCGCGATGGATTGGAGATGTAGGAAAGGATCCCGTCGGTACGACTCGCCGTCCATTCTGTCGTCTGTCCTGCGTGTCCGATCACGACGACGGGCACCCGCCTGCCCACCGGCTTGGGCACGAGTTCAAGCGTGCCGCTCAGGTGACCATAGAAGCGCGAGGCATGAATGGGCCAGGTTTGCTCTGTCGCAGCGCGGATGACGTCCAACGCGTCTCTGAAACGCTCCGCGCGATTCTCGAATTCGACGCCGAATGCCGGATATTCGGCGGGCCGGTCGCCGGTCGCGAGACCGAGCACGAAACGTCCGCCCAACAACTGGTCGACCGTAGCAACCTGCTTGGCCACAATCAACGGATCACGGAGCGGCAGTACGATGCCCGCAGTACCTATCGTGATGCGACGCGTGATTGCGGCGAGGTAGCCGGCATAGATCAGAGGATCCAGAACCTGGCCGACATCGCCGAAATTCGGGTCGTAGAACGGCACATCGCGCAGCCAGATGGCTGAGAAACCCGCATCGTCCACCCTTTTCGCCAATTCGGCGTGACCGGCCAAGGTCGGGCCAGGGGTATCGGGATAACTTTCTAGCGGCGCGATGAAACCGAAGGTCAGGTGGCCAGGTTGGAAAAGACGGGAGTAGCCTGGATGCCGCGCAAGCTCGGGCAGAAGTTGGCCGGTCGATGAAATTGTCGCCATTGCAGTCTCGGGGAAGGAGGATGCCGCGCTTCAGTAAGAGGTTGGACTCGCCCGGCATCGAATGTAGACACTGTAAAGGGCTTCTGTATCGAGAAAAATAGGCTTATATTCAAAACATATCGGAAAATAAGGATGAAATGAGGGGATTCCATGTCGATGGATTACTTTGGGGCGCTGGGCGCGTTCGTTCACTCAGCCGAAACGCGCAGCTTCACCGAGGCCGGTCGCAGGCTGGGCGTCTCGTCTTCCGCTATTGGCAAGTCGGTCGTGCGACTGGAGGAGGAATTAGGCGTCAGGCTGTTCCACCGCTCAACACGCGCCATAACACTGACTTCGGAAGGCAGCCGATTCCTGCAGCGCTGCTATCGGATCATTGCGGAGTTCGATACCGCGAGGGCGGAGGTGACCGAAGCCGCTGGCAAGCCACAAGGCAAGTTGCGCGTCGGTCTCCCACAACTTGGCATGCATTTGATGCCTCTACTGATCGCATTCCAAAAGCAGTTCCCGCAGATTCAACTCGAACTGGACTTTAGTGACAGGCTCGTCAATGTGATCGACGAGGGGTTCGACGCGGTCATGCGGATCGGAGTCGTCGACGATTCGCGCCTGACGATGCGCAAGCTCAATGGCTACCAACATCGCCTGGTTGCGGCACCATCCTATGTATCGCTGCACGGCATGCCGTCCCGGCCCGCGGATCTGCCAAGTCATGCGTGCTTGCGCTATCGCTATCCCAGCACCGGTAAGCTCGCGCCGTGGCCGCTGGTATCACGCGGCCAGCCAGTCAACGTCGAACTTCCACAAACCGCAGTTACCAATGCGATCGACCCATTGCTCGAAATGGCTGAAACCGGGCTGGGGATTGCGCTCCTACCCGACTTCATTGTGTCGAATGCGCTCGAGAATGGCCGCCTGGTTTTGGTACTGGAAAAGCACATTCAAGATCACCGCGACGTCTGCCTGCTTTGGCCATCTAGTCGCCAACCGCTGCCCAAGATCAAGGCATTCGTCGATTTCATGGTTGCGCAGATGGGCGACAGTCGAGCGAAACAGGAGAGGCCCGGCGAAAAGATTGTCGAGCCTGTCGCAAAGCATCGTCTTCGCACCGTCCCCCGCCGAACAGGCAGTTCAGCCTAGCGAGGCGAGCCTTTGCATTGCGCCAAACCCTTCGTTCAACAGGGCGGTGAAACCAGTAGATCACAGAGACGCAGCTAGGCTTTCGGCCCCCCCAATTTTCTGGGTTCAAACCGAACAACGGCTGTTGACACCGTTGACGGCCCCTACTTACGAAATTTCGCCACTCACATTGTCGACATCCTTTCTACTCAGATCGTATATTTCGGCTGTTTATCCGCCCCGGCCTCTCCGATAGACTGGACTTGAAGTTACACGTGATGCGCGAGGCGCCAAGACCGATGTCGCCGCCCATCAAACCCAGTTTCTTAAGGAGTGTGTTATGCCCGTCGTGCGAGTCAGTTGGTTTGAAGGAAAGGACAACACTGCAAAAAAAGCAGTCGCTGCTGAAATCACAGAAAGCATCGTCAAGAATACCGGCACCGACCCGAAGTACATTTATGTCATCTTCGAAGACGTCGCGCCTTCGAACTGGGCGGGCGCAGGTCAACTGTTCGGGGGCGATCCAGTATCGCCGTGACACCGACGTTGTCCCCGGACGCGTGGCCAGTCCACATTTCGCGAGTGACCACGACCGCGGGTCCCAGCGGACTCGCGATCCAGCCGTACTCCATTTTGCGGAATCGAGCGCGAACTTTATTCGGTCGTCCTTGCGTGCAGGTGGCTCTCTGAGATCGGGTTGAATTCTGATTAGCAAGGGTTCTCGCTGCACGTGACCACTATATTTCCATCTAATATGCACAATGAAATAACATGCGTCTTTTCGCTCGAAGTTAAACCCGGAAGATTCGAGCAGTTCAAACAGTTGATTGCTGAAATCGTTCCGCTGGCCAAGGCGGAGCCGGGAACGATCATGTATGAATACAGTTCGAGCGCTGACGGCAACGTAGTCCATATCGTTGAGCGTTACCGGAATTCAAGGGCTATCACCGAGCACGTCGAGTTGACCTTCGCGCCCTATGCTGAGCGCTTTCTGTCGTTAGTGACAGTCAAAGCGCTCACCGTCTACGGCGATCCTGATCAGGCGGCGCGGCAAAAGCTCGACGCCTTCGGCCCTTCCTACCTGGTCCAGTTCGACGGATTCAAGCGTTGGGACTAGATACTCGCTCGCGACGAGGCCCGCAAAGTTACTATGCGCCGCGACTTTTGTTCGCGAGCCATTAGCCGCCCAAAAAAGGATTGCGTGTTTGGCGGCGTGGCCAGACGGTCCACGCACGCCGCCATAAGCGTCGGGGCCGGTTGAACGCCACACGCTAAGTGTGGCTGCCGTCCGTTCTTGAGTCAGACTCTCGCCTACCAGGGAATCGTGTTGCCCTGATAGTCGACAAACACGAGTCCCTGCTTACCGGCGTGCTGAGCGACTACGTCCGCGAGGCCTCGGACACTGTCGCTTACCTCGACCGGCGCGTCGGGTCCACCCATATCGGTTTTCACCCAACCAGGCATCAGCGCCAGAAACGATCGTTGCTCCCCTGCGCGCGCAACGAAGCTGCGCAGCAACATGTTCAATGCCACCTTGCTGGCACGGTAAGTCTCATAGCCGCCATCCGTATTGTTGGCGATGCTACCGAGAGCCGTTGACATGGCCGCCACGCTGCCGTCCTTCCTCACCAGCGGGCTCAACGTTTCAATGATCCGAAGCGGGCTCAACGCGTTTGTCACCATCACATGCGCAAACTCCTCCGTGCTGATTTCGTTGATAGTTTGCTTAGGATTGTCGCTAACGCCTGCGTTCACGAAAAGGACATCGAGCGACTCTCCGTCCAGATCGTCCGCTAACGTCGAAATGTTGGCACGATCATTTATATCCAACGTCTTGATGACCAGATTGGCGCCCGCATCGGTCGCGACTGCAGCGAGTGCGGGCGACGGCTTGCGCTCCGTTGCGATCACTCGCCAGCCGCGAGCGAGATATTCGCGAACGAGTCCCAGACCGATGCCGCGCGATGCACCGGCGATCAGGATAGTGGGTTGATGTTGAACTTCAGGCATGGCAGAACCTCTTGGATGGCTTCAAGGAGCAGCGTTGCACATTACAGTCTCCATAAGGAGGATCTGCTTTGAGCGTTACACAAGCGGGTGTGTCGCCGCTAGTAATCGCAATCTTATCGACGGGTAGCACGCTGATAAATGGGCTAGACTTCCGCTTATCGTAGAAAATTTGTCTACTATCCGGCGTCAAATGCTCGATGAACTCACTCGAATCCCTCAATGGCATCGCCACATTCGTAGCCACCGCGCGTTCGTCCAGCTTCACGGAGGCTGCGGATCAACTCGGCATTTCGAAGTCTGCCGTCGGCAAATCGATCGGGCGTCTGGAGCAACGGCTTGGCGTCAAGTTGTTTCACCGCACGACCCGCCGCATTAAGCTGTCAGCGGATGGTGAAGCTTATTTCGCCGCGTGCGCAATGGCGCTAGACGAGATTACGGCGGCGGAGTCTGCCCTTGGTCCGGGTTCACGCGAACCCGCTGGGCGGCTGCGGATAGACATGGCTTCCGCTTTTGGAAGGCAATGCATAATGCCGGTTCTACTGGAGCTCGGAAACACCTATCCGCGGCTCCAGTTCACCATGACGTTCACCGATCACGTGATTGATCCAGTTGAGGAAGGAGTCGACCTGGCGATCCGTTTCGGCGAACTTGCAGACTCTAGCGGGGTCGTTGCGCGGCGGCTGGCATCGCAACAATGGGTGATTTGTGGATCGCCTGCATATTTGGCTCGTGAAGGTACACCGCACACCCTCGACGACATCAGCGCGCACAGATGTGTGGTGGGTTATCGCCGTGGTCAGCCGCTGTCGTGGCGGGTCAAGCAGAACGGACGCTCGTTCCGGATTCACCCTCCATCGACACATCAGATCAGCGATGGCGAAGCGATGATCGACGCTGCTGCCGCAGGTCTCGGTCTATGTCAGATGCCTTTGTCGCTTTTTCGCAAGCACATCGATGCCGGCCGCCTCGTCACCGTTCTCGACGACTACCGCCCGGATCCAGTCGATGTGCATGCGGTGTGGCCGCAAGTTGCGCATTTGCGGCCGAAGGTACGGCATGTTGTCGACGCGCTGGTTGAGCTAGGACGTCAGGGGCGCTTTGATTAGACCGACAAATCCAAACACTTTCTCCCGGATGGGCGAATTGGCCGACTTTCAAGGCGGACAATGAAATCCGCCAATGTCGCGTGACGAAAGCATTCCGCCATATAAGCGTGCATGAACCGCACGCCCCCGAGACCGTTGCCTTCAATCAATAATTGATGACAGTACGAATGGATTTCCCTTCGTGCATAAGGTCGAAAGCTTCATTGATTCGCTCGAGCGGCATTGTGTGCGTCACGAACGGAGCGAGCTGGATTTCGCCACGCATCGCGTCCTCGACCATTCCAGGAAGCTGGCTGCGCCCCTTCACGCCGCCGAACGCCGAACCTTTCCATGTACGGCCGGTGACCAACTGAAATGGCCTCGTAGAAATTTCTTGGCCTGCCCCTGCTACCCCGATCACTACCGACTGTCCCCATCCGCGATGGGCACATTCAAGCGCCGCGCGCATGACATTCACATTGCCGATGCATTCAAAAGAGTGATCAACGCCCCACCCTGTCATATCGATGATGACCTGCTGTACGGGCTTTGCATGATCCTTCGGATTCACGAAGTCCGTCGCGCCAAATACACGCGCGAGCTCGAATTTTTCCGGATTTGTATCAACCGCGATAATGCGTCCCGCCTTCGCCTGACGGGCACCCTGGACGACAGCCAGACCAATGCCTCCCAGTCCAAAGACCGCGACACTATCCCCCGGTTGCACTTTGGCCGTATTGTGGACGGCGCCAATTCCGGTTGTGACCCCGCAGCCAAGGAGACAGACATGCTCGGGGTTGGCATCGGGATTGATCTTTGCCAACGATACTTCAGCGACCACCGTGTATTCGCTGAAAGTCGAACACCCCATGTAGTGATAGATCGGCTGACCGTTATACGAGAACCGGGTTGTGCCATCGGGCATCAAGCCCTTGCCTTGAGTCGCGCGCACCGCCACGCAAAGATTGGTCTTACCCGACTTGCAAAACAGGCATTCACCGCACTCCGCCGTGTACAACGGGATCACGTGGTCACCCGGTTTCACACTCAAGACACCCTCGCCGACTTCGACGACGATACCCGCGCCTTCATGTCCAAGAACAACCGGGAAGAGTCCTTCAGGATCATCGCCAGACATTGTGAAGGCGTCCGTGTGGCAAACACCGGTATGCGTAATCTTGACGAGAACTTCGCCGGCGCGCGGCGGCTCGACATCTAGCTCTACGATTTCAAGTGGCTTACCGGGGCCGAATGCAACAGCAGCGCGTGATTTCATACGAATTCCATCCAAAATTTTTAGTCAATAAACGAAAGCCGGGCGCAACGGTTGGCCATCATTTCAGGTAGGACTTGACGAGGGAGACGACATTCTCGATCGAAGCTTGCTGCGAGTCGGTCACCTTTCCCACTGGTGGGAATTCCTCTCGCAAATGACTTTCGAGAACTCCCGCCATCAATCCGTTCACCGCCCCTCTAACCGCGGCAATTTGCTGAAGGATAGGACCGCATTCCGTACCCGACACTAACGCATTCTCCAGCGCGTCGAGTTGGCCCTTGATGCGACGAACGCGGGCTAGAACGCGCTTTTGCTCTTCGATTGTATGTGGCATCCAAACACCTCGCTTTATACTGGTAGGTAGTATATACCAATACTGGGTGGTAGTATCCAGCAGGAGATGTGACAAAGCGTCTTATCCCGTCCGCCCATGACTCCGGCGTCTTCCTGACGGCATCGGGCCACGGTCACAGGAAGCTAGTCCATCGTAAAATCGATTGCGCCGAATTCCGCGGCGGCAAAATCCAGAAAGCTTCGAACTTTCGGTGTGACCCGCCGGTCCGGAGCGTAGAGCATGTGCATTGGACGCGTTGGGATCGAGTAATCGGGCAACAATGCCACGAGTTGCCCACTGTCCAGCGCGGATCTCACCAACTCGATTGGCTGAAGGATGACCCCAAGGCCCGCGAGCGCCGAGAATAGCAACGCTTCACCATGGTCAGACGTCAAGCGGCTGGTAATAGGGACCGCCACTCGACCAGTTGGCCCTTCAAACGTCCAATGTGTTCGCAATTCCGTATGCCCAAACCCAAGACATTCTTGGTTTTGCAGATCGAGTGGCGTCAGAAGCGGCGGGTGCCTCTTCACGTAACTCGGCGCCGCACACAACACGAGCCTGTAGGGAGTCAACGATATCGCTACCAATCGACTATCAGTGAGCGCCCCAACCCGGAAAACGACATCAAACCCCTCGTCGATCAAATTCACTTCCCGATTTGACAGACTCAATTCGACATCGACCTGCGGATACGCCTTCAGATAGTCGGGCAGCCGTTGTGAGAGTGAATGCACGCCAAAGCTCACCGGCGCATTCACTCGAAGTTTGCCGGTGGGTAGCGCACGCGTTTCTGCGGCAAGGCCTTCGGCGACCTCGACTTCCGCCAGGATGAACTTGGCACGCTCGTAGAACGAACGACCGAACTCAGTGAGACTCTGGCGCCGGGTCGTCCGGTTCAGGAGACGCCCCCCCAATCGATGCTCAATATGCTGGACGTGCTTGCCGACGAGTTGCGACGACATCTGCAAGGCGTCACCAGCCGCGCTGAACGACCCAAGTTCGACGGCTTTGACAAACACGGACATGCTAGTCAATCGGTCCATTGCATCCGTTTTGTTTCAAATGTTCTTCTAATTTGACCATTTATCATAGATTGACTCAAGCGGATACTGCACGATCCGTCGACCACTTTTTCCCATGACTAATTCGGCACTTGATGTCCTCGGCAAGGACTTTACTTTTCCTCAAGCCTTGAGCGACTTTCCATCAAAGCTGTCAGAGTTCGCCGACCTCTGCATTGGCCACTTCACCACGAGTGACGGCGTCAGGCTAGCCTATTGGGCCGCCGGCGCGGGCGAGCCTCTTGTCTTCATCCCCGGCTGGTCCGGCAACGGCGCGCAATACGTAAACCTTCTTTACGCACTGAAGCGGCACTACCGGGTTTATGTGCTCGATGTCCGAAATCAAGGACTTTCACAGCGTGTCGACTATGGCAATCGGATCGCCAGATACGCCGTCGACCTGAGGGATTTTGGCGACCACCTGCGCTTGCAGAAGGCAAACTATTGCGGCTGGTCGATGGGAGCCGCTGTCTTGTGGAGCTATGTGGATCTATTCGGAACCGGGAGTATTCGAAAAGCGGCGTTTGTCGATGAACCGATTTCGATCTATGCCCATTCAAACTGGTCGGAAGAAGAACGGCGTAACGCTGGTGGGATGACGACCTCGGTAGAAAGAATGGTTGCCGCTTTCACTGAAGGGGCGCCCACCAACAATCTCATAGTCGACATGAAGGCGATCGAACGCTATTCGCAAATGGACTCTCCCTATTTCATCAACTCCGAAAGCTTTGCCAATGAGTTCGTGAAGAATGATCCGAAAGCGCTGTCACGCGTACTGTTTGATCATGCAATGAACGACTGGCGCGACGTCATCAAACACAAGATGAATATACCTGTCGCCATCTTTTCCGTAAGCGACATTTGGCGGCCGTCTTGACGATCAGAATTTGATCTCGAAGAGGCGTTCGTTGAGGCCTTGGAGGTCAAAGGCAGAAGGATCGAAACTACCGCCGCACCAGTCGAGCAACCGGTGGTGTTCCTCATGAGCGGGATCGATGATCGCGTCGAGGAACTCGATGTAGCCGGGTACACCGCCAACATCTTCCGGCGGACAGGCATTGCGGCCGCCCAGGCAGATGGGCGAGCGCAACTCAGGATCAGGCGGCAGGACCTTCTCGACCTTCACACGATGCTGCCAGTTGTCACCGTAATCGTAGATGTAGGTGAATGACTTCAGCGCACCGAGCGCACGGCCCAGGCTCACCCGCGCTTCGTTGAGCATCGGAGGGTCACTCGGGAAGTCCGGATCGGGCACCCCGTAGTTGATGTCGCCGAACACGAATTCGTGCAGATGGCCGCCATCCCAGCCCATCGCCCACAGCAGCAGGACATGCAGCTTCGGCAGCTTGATCGAGGCGGGGACCAGAACCCGCCTCCAGACCGCCGGCTTCAGATACTTCAGCTCGATGTGCAGTTGGTAGACCGGTGCCGGTGAGTTGACCGCGCGTAACGCGGGTTTGCGAGTCAATGTCATCGTCACGCAGCCTGCTGGACCGGTTGCTTCACCGGCATCAAATGCCACGGCAGCAACTCGTCAATCCGGTTGATGGGATGATCGGCAATCCGCTCGAACACCGTACGCAGATACGCATACGGTTCGATACCATTCAGGCGTGCCGTGCCGATCAGGCTGTAGATAACCGCCGCACTCTGTCCACCGCCGTCAGAACCGGCAAACAGATAGTTGCGCCTGCCGAGAACCAGCGGCCTGATTGATCGCTCCGCGGTGTTGTTATCTATCTCGATGCGTCCGTCTTCACAGTAGCGCACCAGCGCAGGCCAGTTCCCCAGCGCATACCGGATCGCCTTTCCGAGGCCCGACTTCACCGAGACCTGCGCGAGCGTATGTTCGAGCCAGTCCTTCAGCGCACCTGCGAGCGGCAATGCCCGCGTCATGCGCACCGACTGCCGGACCTCCGGCTTGCGGCCGCGCACCTCGCGCTCGATGGCATACAGGGCCGCGATGCGGTTGAGTGCCTCCTGCGCCACCGGCGAACGCTCCAGTTCGTACAGGTCGTAGAACTTGCGCCGCACATGCGCCCAGCACGCTGCCTCGATGATCGTGCCATCGCGGTACAGCGCATCGTAGCCACTATAGGCATCTGCCTGCAGGATGCCCGACCAGCCCTGCAGATGCGTACGGGGTCGCTCTCCCTTACGGTCGGGCGAGTACTGGTACCAGACCGCCGGGGGTGCCCGGCTGCCCGCCGGCCGGTCATCGCGTACATACGTCCACAACCGTGCCGTACGCGTCTTGCCGCGTCCGGGTTCCAGCACCGGGACGGGCGTGTCATCCGTATGGATTTTTTGCGCCTCACGTACATACCGGCCGACGGCATCCGCCAGCGGCCGCAGCAGTGCGGCGGACTCGCGAACCCACGAGGCCAGCGTGGCACGGTCGAGTTCAATGCCGGCACGGCGATAGATTCCTGCCTGCCGGTACAACGGCGTATGGTCGGCGTACTTGGCAACCACCACCTGCGCGAGCAGGCCGGCTGCGGCCATGCCGCGTGCGATCGGGCGCGGCGGCGCCGCTTCCTGGACGACCTTCGCACAACGGCTGCAGCTCAGCCGGGGGCGCACATGGCGGATCACCCGGAAGTATCCCGGCACGTAGTCCAGCATCTCGGAAGCGTCTTCACCCAGCTTGCGCAGCCGGCCGCCGCATTCGGGGCAGTCGCAGCCCTGTGGCTTGTGCTCCACCACCTCGCGTGGCAGGTGCGCAGGGAATTCGCGCGAGCGGCGGCGTAGCGGAACCACCGGCGCTGTCGTGTCTACCGGTTCATCCGGCACCGGTTCTGGCGCCGGTGCCGCCACGGCATCCTGCTGCGGCAGTGCCCCGTCACTGAGTGCGAGCTGCAGTTGTCCCGCCAGTTCTGCCATGCGCTCCGACGAGCGTCCGTACTGCCAGCGCTTCAGACGCGAGATCTCGGCAAGCAGGCGCGCGATGGTTTCTTCGCGCGAGACAAGCATGCGCTTGAGTGTATCGATGTCGTCGGGGAGTCGGCTGACTGGCATGCCTGGGAGTTTACCAGGCACGCGCAGAAGTGGGGGCAAATTTACGCGGCGCATGTGGGCTTCCACGTCCGTTCGGGGCGTCGCCAGTCGATGCCTTCGAGCAGCATCGACAGTTGTGCCGCCGACAGATGGATGCATCCCGCGTCGGCCTGCGGCCAGATGAAACGGCCTCGCTCCAGGCGCTTGACGTACAGGTTCATTCCATCGCCACTCCACCACAGCAGTTTCACCAGATCGCCCCGGCGACCACGGAAGGCGAACACGTGGCCCGAGAACGGGTCTTGCTCAAGCGCCACCTGCGCCAGTGCAGCCAGACCATCCATGCCACGGCGCATGTCGGTGACGCCGGCGGCGAGCCAGATGCGGGTGCCGGTCGGCAGCGCGATCATGCCGGCCTCAGGCAATGCAGCACCAGTCGCAGCTGGGCTGGGTCTACCTTCCCGCTCACTCGCACGCGTGCGCCATTGAGCTCGATCTCGATACCTGAAGTCGCGGCTTCCTGTGCGCGCAATGGCAATTGCGCTGTCGGCACCGGTAGCGACGAAACCGCCATCGAATCATCCGGCGATATCGCCACCGGAACGAACACTGCCGCTTCGCTCTCCCTCTTGTTGCCCGGCAGGTCGGCAAGGTATTGCCTGCGCCACTTGAACACCATGTTCGGATTCAGACCGTGCGACTGCGCGAGCTTCGCCACCGAGATGCCCGGCTCACACGCGGCCACTGCAACTTCACGCCGGAATTCAGGCGCGTAATTCGGCCGCCCCTTGCGGCTTCCAGCTCTGCCGGTCTCTGTCATCAAAGTGGTCCCCACTACTCGAAGTGATGGACATCACTTTGGACACTCTCAACGTCGATGTCGATACGGCCTTCAAATGACGCTTACTCTTTTCCGGCGAACAGAGCAACAACTTGCCAAGTCAGCGTTGGGCACAATCCGTAATACCTGGCGCAAAACTGTACAACTACTCCGACGCAGAGCATGGGGACCACTTCCTGATGTTCAAAAATCCAAATAAATTTTCGGCTGATCTCCGTGCCTTTCTGGATGAATGAGCAAGCTGACAACCCGCCATCGGCGAAGGTGCTTCCGAAGGCGGAATGAACAATCGCGCTTTTCGGACAATCGGCGCGCAGACACGACCTAATCAACCGGCTCCGCCAGTGCGCCTGCAATGAAAACATGGTGACGTCCAGTGTGGCCGCATGAAATCAGAAATTTAGTGGATATGAAGCGTTGTGATGAAGAGGATTCCAGCGTCTCTGCAAAGCATGCCGTGCAACTCGCCTCGACCATGAGCACATTCGGCGCTCCGCACGCCTTCCGTCTCTCGGGTGTTTCGCTCAGCAATGCAACTTTTCTCGGTGAGCAATCACTAGAAATCACTATGCCGACGTCGGCATATCAAGACCCGACCAGAGAACAGCTAACCGACCGGCATTTCATGGCGTGGTTGCCACTAGATTTTCATGATGGGACGATAGAAGTCGAGGTGGCTAGCCAGGTAGCGCCCAATGCACCGTCATATGCCCGTGGATTCGTTGGTGTTGCGTTCCGGGTAGACGCAGGGCTTCGTTTTGAGAGCATTTATCTTCGCCCGACGAATGCCATCGCCGACGATCAGGTCCGACGCAACCATACCGTCCAGTATTTTTCACATCCGGATTATCCATTTGCTCGGCTGCGCTCCGAATCACCCGAGATGTACGAAACCTATGCGGACATTGCGCCGGCACAGTGGATACATATGAAGATCACGGTCTTTGGGAACCGCGCGCAACTTCATCTGAATCGTCAGCCCCGTCCCACAATAGTGATCAACGACATGAAGCTCGGGCACGACCAACGCGGTGGCGTCGGCCTCTGGATTGAGTCTGGAACCATTGCTTACTTCCGTAACCTGAGTGTCGCCCCGGTGGCAGGCGACGACGACTGACTTCAGTTGTTTCAGCCTGGAGGGCAAGTGGACCGCCAACGTCTTTGTTCGCTGTGCCTACTCATAAGAGCCCGCCCGATAAGACCTGTCATTTCATTGTGGTTAACCACTAGCGGTGTACACGGCATGTTTCTCGACCATATGGCCGCCTCAGGCGCTGAGACCGATCCTCTCGCGACAGTAGTGTCGCACGGTGTCGCGCACGCAACACACCAAGGAAACGCAAGTGTCTGATTTTGCGTGAATTGTTCCATTGGCAAGGCCCGTGCTCTATATCGGGTGCCTTCCACTGTTGCAATTACGAGGTGACCTCATGAATCAGACACCTGACCTAACGATCGACCCGGTACTCGCGGCCGACTTCCGCACTGCAATGCGGCGTATCGCTTCATCCGTGACCCTTGTGACGGGCCGTGACCTCGGTGGAAATCCTCACGGCATGGCGGCCTCCGCTGTCATTCCCGTCTCGATGGATCCGCCATCCATGCTGGTTTCTGCAAATCAAGGGGCCGGCCTGCACTCGGTCGTCCAGTCAACCGGGAAGTTCTGCGTCAACTTGCTCGGTGAATCACACCTTGACCTGCTCCTGCCGTTCTCGCAGTCATCACGGCGCACCGAACGCTTCGCCTCCGGCGACTGGTATGAAGGGACCGACTCCCTGCTCTATCTCAGCAGCGCCCCTGCCGCCATTTTCTGCGAACTTGACCATCACGTGGGCTACGGCACTCACACCCTCTTCATCGGGCGCGTCACCGCCGTGCGCCTTTACGACCGTGAAGTGGACCCGCTCGTCTGGTTCAACGGAGCCAGCGCAGGCGTATCACGAGAAGTTGCACTCGCTTGAACCTTTACCAGCCTATCTGACTTCACCTCGGGGCGACCGCTCCGCTACAAAGTAATTGGAGACAATATGAAACTCGGTCTGTTTGGCATGCCACTTCACCTTCCCACCCGTTCACTGGGAGAAACCATTGAGGAAGATGCGCAAAAGGTAATCTACGCGGATGAGATCGGCTTCGACGAAGCATTTTTCGGCGAACACACGTCCTGTAAAACTGAGCCGATAGCTGCGCCGCTCATTTTCCTCGCGTCAGTGCTTCGGCAGACCAAGAAGATCAAACTCGGCACTGGCGTGATCGCATTGCCGAATCATCATCCCGCGCTAGTCGCGGCGGAAGTCGCCCAGTTCGACCATATGTCCAAGGGGCGCTTCATCTTCGGCATTGGACCAGGCGGGCTCTCGAGTGACATGGAGATGTTCGACGTCGAAGACACGCCTTACCGGAACGAGCGGATGATGGAATCTATCGACACAATCCTCAAGATCTGGTCGCAAGACCCGCCCTACGACATTCAGGGAAAGCACTGGACTATTTCGTTGAAGAAATCGGTGATTCCCGAACTCGGCGTCGGGTACATGCCCAAGCCGTTTCAGAAGCCTTTCCCGGAAATTTCGATGACGGCGATGTCGCCCTTCTCCAGCAGTGTGAAGGTCGCCGCGATGCGGGGCTTCGGCGCAATGACGGCTAACTTCTGTCCGGAATACGTCGTCGCAAGCCACTGGAAAAAGTATGTGGAGGGCTGCGAAGCAGTTGGGCGCGAATCCGCGGGCGAAGCCTGGAGAGTCGCGCGCAATATGATCATTGCCGAAAGCGACGCGGAAGCACGTGATCGCGTGATGGATCCCGAAGGGAGCAGCTACTACTACTTCGACTACATGTGGAGAATTCTTAAGGCCGTCGACTACACCGCCGTTATGAAAGACGACCCGAAGAAGCCCGACAACGAAGTGACCGTCGAGCAACTGATCGAAAGCATGGTTGTCTACGGTTCACCGAAAACGGTCCTCGACAAACTTGTCGCTTTACGGGAACGCACGGGCCCCTTCGGCGGCCTGATGATGGCCTCAATGGACGGTGCAGGGAAAAACCGCGAGTGGGAATGGGAAACGATGCGACGGCTGGCAACCGAAGTCATGCCCGGCCTGCGCAGCGCAACGGCCCACGCACAAAAAGCGGCCGAGCCGGCGTAAAGCACACCGCGCCTCATTTCTGTAGGGTCTGGCAGCGGAATCGGTTCATCGAAGTTCGAACGAATGCCGCTGTCTACCCTTTGCTGCGCAGGCAATAAGACATATGGAGACAAGAAATGCGAGCTGCGGTCTATTACGGCAATTGCGAACTTTCGATTGAAGATATTCCGGAACCCTCCGTCTCTGACGGCGAAGTCAAGATCAAAGTGAGTCGAAACGGAATCTGCGGTACTGACTTGCACGAGTATTACGACGGGCCGATTTTCATACCCAAAACCGATCCACATCCGCTGACCGGGAAAAAGATGCCTCTTGTCATCGGGCATGAGTTTTCGGGCATTGTCACGGCGGTCGGCAATGGTGTCAGCGACATTCGTGAAGGCGACAAAGTCGCGGTCGAACCTATCTATCGGTGTGGCACGTGTAGACCGTGCAAAGGTGGCTACTACAACGTATGCAACCACATTGGCTTCCACGGCCTGATGGCGGATGGTGGGATGGCCGAATACACCGTTGTGCCCCGCAATATGGTCCACAAGCTTCCCGATTCCGTTCCTGTTGATATGGGCGCACTGGTGGAACCCATGTCGGTCGCCTATCACGCCGCAAAGCTCGGCAAGGTCGGTCCAGAAAGCCGTGCGCTTGTCTTCGGCGGCGGCCCAATCGGAATTGGTCTCTGGTTCGCGCTCAAGGGCATGGGGTTGACGCAAATCGATCTCGTCGAACCATCCGAAACACGTCGCAAAGCGGTCGAGACGCTGGGCGCTCGCACTATCGATCCGACTCGCGTCAATGTCACTGAGATGATTCTGGACCAGACCCACGGAAATGGAGTCGATGCGGCGTATGACGCAGCGGGAGTGCCCGCAGCCGTCGCAACGGCTCTCGACTGTCTGGGAGAACAAAGGTCGCTTGTCAGCGTTGCGATCTACGACAAGCCCATACAAACGCCGTTACTCAGCGCCGTTCTGCGCGAAAGACGGATACAGGGAACGATCTGCTACACCGGCGACGATTACAAGGCAGTCATTGACCTTATGGCCCAGGGACACTACGAGACAACCGGTTGGGTTGAGACTGTTCCGTTGAGCGGTGTACTCACGCAGGGCTTCGAGGAACTTCGCGCCGGCCGGAAAATGAAGGTCCTCGTAGATCCAACTGCCTGATTTCGCCTTTTTATCAACATCAATCAAATCTAATCAAGGAGACGAGTCATGACCGTTGCTCACGTTACGGGCGCCGCTCGTGGTATCGGGAAATCCATCGCGCTTCGGCTTGCAAGAGATGGTCACAATATCGCTGTTTCAGACCTTCCTTCGATGGAAAAGGAACTTGAGGAAACCCGGAAGCAAATCGAATCGTCGGGCGTCAGAGCAATCAGCCTGTACGGCGATATTTCTCAGCCTCAGTCGGTCAAGAAACTGGTCGAAAACACGGCAAGTGGACTTGGATCCCTCGACATCATGGTCGCCAACGCCGGCATTGCGCAAACCAAAGCACTTCTGGACGTGTCGCCCGAAGAGTACGACAAGGTGCATGCTGTGAATGGACGCGGCGTGTTCCTTTGTTATACCGAAGCGGCCAGATGGATGATCAAGCAAGGCACGGGCGGGAAGATTATCGGCGCCTGCTCCATCGCGGGACATAAAGGGTTTCCTCTGCTTGGCGTCTACTGCTCGTCGAAGTTCGGCGTGCGTGCGCTCACGCAGTCAGCGGCTCAGGAATGGGCTCCTCATGGCATCACCGTCAATGCTTATTGCCCCGGAATCGTCGACACGCAAATGTGGGTGGAAGTCGATCGAGACCTTGGTGCGATTAACAAGGTCGGCAAAGGCGAGTCTATGAAAGCTATGGCGCAAGGGATCGCGCTTGGGCGTGTGTCCACGGGCGACGACGTCGCAGGATTGGTGTCGTGGCTCGCAGGCGCCGATTCCGCCTACATGACAGGACAATCGCTGCTAATCGACGGTGGCATGCTGTTTGTCTGACCACGCGACGGCGGCGAGCAGGATCAGCGCTTTCGGCGCTCCGATCCTGCTCGCTGTCGATCATTGCACAAGGGCGCCATCTACCTTTCGCAGACGCCGCGCTGTCAGGCCAGAGAACCAAAAAGGGCTTTAAATAAGGCTCGCTCTCAGCGATAGGCTCGGCCAATCATTGCAATCGGTCGATTACCGGATTTGGATTAGACGCCCGCACCCGAACGAACCCACGCCCTGGCGAGCCGCCAGACCATGAAGAATCAGCGGCTGGCATGTATTATCTGATACATGACACGGGCCATAAGGCCCGGACCTGGAGACAAAGTCGATGCAGCCAGATCGCCATAAAAGCATGGTGTTGACGTCAGTCGAGCGTCATCCGTTGCAGGCCCGCCCTCATTCTGATGGTAGCGTCCCTGTATCGTGGGAACGTTGCGTTGGACAGCATAGCCTGAGTCCCGATCGAATCGGTCGCCCGCTCGTGTTGTCTCCGTCCGAACTGAAGGATCATCGAGAACCCATGGGCGACCTGCTTGCGCTGTCGCAAGGAGAGGTACAGCGCCTCTTTGAGTTGCTCGCGGAGCAGGATTACATCGTGATGTTGACCGATTGTAATGGTATCGCTCTGGATTTCCGCTCCAACGCGCTCACGTTGGATGCCTGCGCGGCCGCCGGCGTTCTTCCCGGATCCATGTGGACCGAACAGGCACAAGGCACGAATGGCGTCAGCCTTTGCCTGCAGGAGCAACGCCCCCTCTCGGTCGTGATGGGTGATCACTTCGCATCGTCACTTGAACGGCTTAGTTGCACCGTTGCGCCGATTTTTGGAAACGCCGGGGAACTCGTGGCAGTGTTGAACGTGACGACTTTGATGCCTTCTGACCATGCCACGCAGGCAGTCGTGCGAAACGTCATTTCGGCGTCGGCGCGCCGCATCGAAAACCTGTATTTCGACCGACGTAATGCAGACAACCTGATCCTGCGAATCTCGAAGCACAGCGATTTTTGCGACACCGCGGGGGAAGCGCGCGTGGCCCTGGATTCGAACGGCCACATTCTCGATGCGACGCCTGCGGCACATCTGATGTTGCACAATCGGTCCATGCCGCTCATTGGACAGCCTCTCTCGGAGGTACAAGGTATGGAAGAGTGGCTCGACGCCACCGACCAACCGGCAACGCCGCTCGCGTCGGTGAATGGCCGAATCTTCCTGCGAGCGGAAGAAGTCCGTCGCAGAACGTCGACGGCCTGTTCTTCCCAGCGTAGCCAGCGTCTGCGTACCGAGACGGCGGAACGCCCATGTCTGACCGAGCTGATTGGTGATGACGAGGGTATTCGTGAATCGATAAACATCGCCCGCCGGCTCGTGACTCATCATGTTCCCATTCTGCTACAGGGGGAGACCGGAACAGGCAAAAGCGCTCTCGCCCGTGCCATCCATATGGATGTTGGAGGCGATGACGCAAAATTTGTTTCGATCAACTGTGCTGCAATCACCGCCGAACTGATTGAGAGCGAACTGTTCGGCTACCGCCCCGGTGCATTTACTGGCGCCGCTCGGCAAGGGTCCAAAGGGCGCCTGCTTGAGGCGGATGGCGGCATGCTCTTTCTTGACGAAATTGGTGACATGCCTCTCGGATTGCAAACAAGGCTCTTACAGGTCTTATCAGATGGTGAATTCGTTCCAGTCGGCGCTATCCGTTCCGTCAGGGTGAACTTCGCATTGGTGGCGGCCAGTTTGCATGACATTGCTCAACTCGTGCGCGAGGGCAAGTTTCGGGAAGACTTGTATTTCAGACTAGCCGGTGCAACCGTTCGACTCCCGGCTCTACGCGAGCGCGAAGATCGACTTCAGGTAGTCGAGCAGGTCTTTGCTCAAGCGTCGAGAAACATCGGCAAGCGCTTCTCAAGCATCGACGAGCAGGCGAGACGCGCACTCGCAGCACACAACTGGCCTGGCAATCTACGTGAACTGCACCACGCTGCGCGCTTCGCTGTCGCAGTTGATTCGGACGGAGTCATCACTCTGAACGATCTTCCTCCTCCGCTCAACGCCCGGAATGGCACCGAGGTCTCAACACCCGCTCGGAGTAAGCGCAATGCAATCGAAGTAGCGCTAGAGCGCAGCCATTGGAATGTTTCCGAAGCCGCCATTAGCCTCGGGGTCTCACGTTCCACGTTGCACCGGCAGATGAGGTCACTCGGGATCGACCGCCCGGAAGATTGAGTCTCACGAGCGTACTGACCGCTGCGACAGAAACTGTCGCAGCGCGTGTCATCTGCAACAGTGGCGAAGGTTCCTGGCCCTTGATTGATAGGGTATTTCAAACTGGCATGCTATCTGCACGCATCCTGTTGCTAAAAGTGCTACCCCAACAGGAGACATAATGAACTACGACAATATCGGCCGCGATGGCAATTTGACCTCGTCCGCCATTCAGGAGGCGTTGGCGGCAATGGCCAATGGAACGCCTCTGGTCGTCGTCGACGGCGAAGATCGCGAGAACGAGGGCGATTTGATTGTTGCTGCGGAACATGCGACACCCGAAACAATTGCCTTCATGGTCCGATGGACTAGCGGCCTACTTTGCGTGGCCTTACCGGCCGAGCGGACATCCGAGCTCCAGCTCCCTCTCATGGTCGAGGAAAACACTGATTCAATGCGTACTGCTTTCACCGTGTCTGTCGACCTCCGGGAGGGGATCACCACCGGCATATCCGCCAGCGAACGAGCGGCAACGATCAGAGCGCTCGTTGATCCTTCGCGTCAGGCCTGCGACTTCAGTCGGCCCGGCCATATCTTTCCCCTTCGCGCGGTTCGTGAGGGCATTCTGGAGCGTCCAGGACACACTGAGGCCGGGGTCGACCTCGCCCGCCTGGCGGGATTGCGGCCGGGGGCGGTCCTGGCCGAAATCGTGAATGACGACGGCAGTATGGCACGACGTCCGCAGCTCGAGCACTTCGCGCGCCTGCACGGGTTACCCCTTATCACGATCGACGATCTCGTCCGCTTCCGCCTGGAATTGGAAATCCTGGATTTTCCTCGTGATACATCACGTCGACCAGACAGCGTCGCAGCCTGACTCGTACACCGGCCCGGCAGGAATTCTCCCAAGCATGAGCGGGTCGGGTGGTCGGGGCCCAACCAAGCCTTCCATCGGCGCAGAAATAGTGTATTTCACATATGCACGATTGGAATCACTCATGAAATACGCTAGCATCAAAAGCCTCGGGCAATAGGCTCCTCGACGGGCCAAATGCCAATTGGGCTATTCGAATCGAGGTTCTATGCTTATCTTCCTCACCGGAGCCACGGGATACATCGGCGGCAGCGTGGCCACAAAACTGATCGCCGCGGGTCACCGTGTCCGCGGACTTGTTCGTTCGCAAGGCAAGGCTGACCAACTCGAAAAATCAGGCGTCGAACCAGTCATAGGCACGCTCGATGACGCCGATCTGCTCGGCACAGAGGCCCGGCAGGCGGACGGTGTGATCGACACCGCGAGCGCAGACCATTTAGCCTCTGTGGTGACTTTCATTTCGGCCTTGGAAGGCACGGAAAAACCTTTCATCCACACAAGCGGTTCGAGTGTGATTGGCGACGACGCCCGAGGTCTGTATGCATCAGACATGATCTTCGACGAAGAAAGTACCTTCGTTGTTGAAGCATCCAAGCAACCGAGGCGCGCTGTCGACCAGCTAGTCGTCGGCGCTGCAGATAGAGGCGTGCGCTCCGCTGTCATATGCCCCAGTAACATCTATGGCGTCGGTCGCGGCATCGGGCTTCGCAGCGTGCAAATTCCCGCCCTGGTCGACAACGCATTGCAGACGGGCGTCGTTCAAATCGTCGGCAACGGGACGAACCGATGGTCGAACGTTCCTTAGGTTCAAGGGGTCGTTGCAACACCTAATGCTTATGACGCAAGTAGTAGATCTCTTAGTGCTTCTGCTGGTGATTTCCATCCAAGGCTTTTACGCGGTCTGCAATTTAGTGCGTCTGCGACGGCATCAAGTTCGCGCTGCGTGTACCGGCTGATGTCGGTGCCTTTCGGAAAGTATTGACGCAACAGACCATTCGTATTCTCGTTGGTCCCGCGTTGCCATGGGCTTTGAGGATCGCAGAAATAGATCTCCAGACCCGTATCGATTCGAAGTTGCACGTGCTGGGCCATCTCTGCGCCTTGATCCCATGTGAGCGATCGCCACAAGTGCTCAGGCAATAATACGATCTTCGCAGCTATGGCATTGCGGACGGCCTCCGCTCCATGACCCGCCAAGGGTGGCCCATTCTTGGCCCGCACGCCAGTGCCATGTCCCTCCATAGGTGGGAGATGGAGCAACATTGTATAGCGGGTAGTCCGCTCGACCAGCGTACCCACTGCGGATCGATTAAGGCCGATGATCAGGTCACCTTCCCAGTGACCCGGAACGGCACGATCATCAGCCTCAGCCGGACGTTCACTGATCATGACCTCCGGAGTAATGAAATGCTTTCCTCGCTGTTGCGTCCTGGCTCGAGGCACACGAAGTGCACGGCCCGTACGCAAACAGGCAGTAAGCTCCTTGCGCAGAGCGCCACGGCCCTGAATGTAAAGCGCCTGATAGATGGCTTCGTGAGAGATTCTCATGGATTGGTCTTCTGGATAGTCGGCCTCCAATCGTCGACTGATTTGTTCGGGACTCCAGCAGGTGCCCCAACGACGGTCCGCGCGGCGGCCTTGCCGTCGTCCTTTCCATGGTACGTTGGGTCCGGCAATCGGCCTGCCTTCTGAATCGGTGACCGCTCCCGCCAATCGACTCTGCACATAATTCTTTAATCTATCGTTCTTGGTCAGTCTGGAAGCTTTCGGACGTTCCGCGGCCCGCTCAGCTTTCCACTGAGCAACTGTCGCCCTGTATATCAATGTGCCGCTACGGGTTGCAGCATTACGGCGCAACTCGCGCGAGATGGTCGAAGGTGAGCGCTGCAGTCTTCGCGCGATCTCACGGATCCCGCAATCCTGCGCCCGTAGCAGCGCAATTTCCTCGCGTTCAGAAAAAGACAGATAAGGCGCAGTGCCCGGCGTCAGCTCGATCGGCGGCATTCCGCCTGCATCACGAAACCATCTTGGCCCCAAAGGTTGGGACACGCCACACGCGCGCGCCGCAGCCTCGCTCTCCATGCCTTGCGCGACACAAGTCCAGAACGCTCGCTTTGTATCTCGCTGATTGACACCTGGCCTGCCGGGCGATTGCATTATTGGTCTTCCTGTCTGTTCCGAACCCCAACCCTGTGCTCGTCCCATTTGGCACCTCCTTTAGGAGATGTTGCAACGACCAGTTGAATCCGCCTTCACATCGACGATCTAACCGATTTATACCTGCTCGTGCTGGCGACAGCACCTCCGGGGGCATTCTATTTCGCGGAAAACGGCGAAGCTTCATTTGCGGATATCGGGGCCGCCATCTCGGCCAGACTTGGGCTCGGTGCCGTTCAGAACCTTTCTGCCGCCGATGCAGCTCACAAATGGGGCGAAGGTCGCGCATTCTATTCACTCGGAAGCAATAGCCGAGTGCGGGCCAAGCGTGCGCGAACTGAACTCGGGTGGGCGCCACGACACCATTCCGTGATAGATTGGATCACGACCGAAATGCCGGTTTGAAGTCCGCGAAACATTAACGCCTTGCGCCAATTAGGGCGTTCTCTCAGCGCGCCGAGATTGAGCTCACGACTCTCCACTTTCCAAAGACCTGGAGGTGAAAAATGATTCTCGAAGTAGCCAGTATTCAGATTAGACCCGGCATGCACGCCGAATTCGAAAAAGCAATTCGGCTTGGACTGGACACCGTCATTGTCAAAGCAACGGGATTTCAGCGCTATGAAATCCGTCGAGGTATCGAGTCTCCCGAGAGATATCTGCTGCAAATTCTCTGGCAGACCCTGGAAGATCACACTATAGGATTTCGTGAATCTCCGGCCTACACCGAATGGCGCACTATCGTAGGGCCGTTCTTCGAGAGCCCCCCGGTCGTCGAGCACTTCGAGGTCGTCGCGACATCCGCGTCCTAAGCGTCACCCTTGCATTATCAAAGTTTCGTTGTGGCGGCAATGCAAATTACAGATTTGCACCGGCTTTTAGTCCCTTCATGCTCGCAGTCGGCAGCCAGATCGAACATTCCAGGCCACACACAGGGAGCCGGTGCGAACCCGGTTCAATGGATGTGGCTCCCACCATTAACATCGATTGTTGCGCCGGTCACATAGCCCGAAAGGTCGGATGCGAGAAAAAGACATGCACCGGCGATTTCAACGGGCCGGCCTGCCCGCTGCAGCGGAATGGTCGCTTCAATCTCGCGCTGCCTATCTGCGGTCATACCGTCTAGCATACCGGTCTCGGTCATTGAAGGACAGACGACGTTTGCACGAATGCCCATCGGACCGAATTCACGTGCGATGGTCTTCGTAAGGCTGATTACTCCACCCTTCGATGCGGCGTAATGCGCACCGCCGACAAGGCCCCCTCCCCTCTGCGCGGCTACCGATGCCACGTTCACGATCGCGCCACGCTTCTGCTCCGCGAAGATTTCCAGCGCACTCTTGCAAAGATTGAAGGCGCCCTTGAGATTCACGTTCATGATCCGATCGTAGTCCTCGTCCTCGATTGTCAGGAAGGACTGCGCCTTGACGATAGCAGCACTGTTCACAAGAGCGTCGACCGATCCGTAACGTGCGAGGACCTCTTTGAACAATCGTCGACAGTCCGCGCCGTCGCCGATATCGCACCTGATGCCGATGACTTCGGCTGCGCGTCCGGTTTTTTTCTCGATCGATGCTTTGATTTCAGCCGCAATACTGTCATTCATGACGACATCGACCGCGACTATTTTCGCACCGTGTTCCGCGAATAGCTCCGCTGTCGCGTAGCCGATCCCGCGCAGCGAACCCGCGCCGACAATTACACAAACCCTATCATTCAAAAGCATATCGATACTCCATTTTCTACTGATGCCGCTTGCGCGGAGCTTAACGTTTGATATCCAGGTGCCGTGTTTCCGGGCCCGTCAGAATTGCAATGAGCGATGCGCCCACGATGACAGCACAGAACGCGGTGATGACCCACGTTTGCCCGCCCGAACGCTGCAGCAACCAGGCGCAGATGAACGGAGTCGGGCCGCCCATCAACAAGTTTGCGCCGGTATATGCCGCGGCAGACCCGGAATAGCGGACATTCGTCGGGAACGGCTCGGCGAAATATGCGGGCTGCACGCCCGACTGAATTTGAAGCGAACCAATGAAGGCCGCCATCGCGAGGAAAATGACGTACCAATTCTTCGTGTCAAGGAGAGTGAAATACGACAGGGCAATTACCATCGTCAGGATGGACGCTATCAGCATCGTGGGCTTGCGGCCGATGCGGTCGCTCACCGCTCCACCGCCGATCACGGTGCACACCGCGAGCACATTCGCGCCCATCAGGCAGAGGAATGCTGTCTGGCTGGGAAGTGCCAGATTCTTCGTGATATAGCTCAGCGAAAATACTGTAATCACGTAAAAACACGCTGTAGGCGCACACCACACGATCAACAGTCGGACGATGGTTCCTGGATACTGCGCAAATGCTTTTACCAGCGGAACCCGATCGTCCTGGCCTTTCGCGTGTGCTTCCTCAAAGGCCGGCGTTTCGGAAACGCGCAGCCGGATATACAGACCGACAATGACAAGCACAAAGCTGAACAGGAACGGCACCCTCCAACCCCACACCTGAAACTGCTCTGTGCCGAGGAGGCTGACCAACGCGAAAAGCATTCCGTTCGCCACCGCTGCACTGAGCGACGAGCCGATGTTGATGAAGGAACCAAACAGGCCGCGCCGGTTCTGTGGCGCATGTTCCATTGTCATCAGCTGCGCCCCGGTTGCTTCGCCGCCCAAAGCGAACCCTTGCAGGAAACGCAGAAGTACAAGGCACACCGGTGCGGCGAAGCCGATCGTGGCATAGGTCGGTAGGCAACCGATCAGAAACGAGGCAGCCCCCATCAGAGACAGGGTATAGAGCAGGATGTTCTTGCGGCCGATGCGATCGCCCAGCGCGCCGAAGAACAATCCGCCAAGCGGACGTGCAAAGAAGCCCACACCAAACGTAATGAATGCCGCCAGGATTCCCATGTTGGGATCCATCGACGTGAAGAATAGCTTTGGAAAGACAGTCGCGGCCACTGCGCCGTAGGCGGTGAAGTCGACCCACTCCAGCGCAGCACCAATCGTGCTGGCGATGGTCGCTCGCTTCGCCATCGAGGTGGACTCTTCGACTGGCACCTCCATCGTTAAGGTATTTCTCATTTCGCTGTCTCCTGCTGGATGATTTAAATAGTTTGGCAACGCATTCGGTCTAAACACTCCGACCGGTATGTCAGGTTCGAGCTTCAGTTACATCCGCATGAAGACAAGCTATGCCATCGCGTCTCAGGGGTGCGCCCGCTTGCTGAAGCGGCCGGTAACACCGGGCAAGCAATTCCATCTGCGGTCTCCTCCGGCCATATGTATGCCGGCTTCTTGTTCTCTGGAAGACTGAATGTGAGACGTCTGTCAGCGTATGACGACCGTTGAAAAGCTCGGCGCTCGGGGCGCCAAAGCCTTTCACGGCGGAATAACAGGCACTCAGGTAGAACGTTTCAAATCACTTGCCAAAGAGGTTCGGCTGATGCACTTCGATGACGTTGCCGTCCGGGTCTTGCAGAAACACCTGGTGCCAGCCAGCAATCGCCCAGCGGCCGTAGTCCGAGTAGCGGATTCCGAGTTGGTCAAGACGCTTCTTGAAGCCCTCGATGTCATCCGTTCGGAAACAGAAATGCCCACGAGCCATGGGGTTGACGATCTGCTTCATTTTGAAACCCGTGTCGAGATCGCGCTCTGCCCAGTGGAACTCGATATCGCCATCCGTCAGGAAGTCGACTTTTCCGTTGTACCCCGTCGTCGTGCTTTCAGCATTGACCCGCGCATGCTCCTCATCGTGGATCGTGCCGAGTTCAAAGAGCGTCTGATAAAACTTGGTCAAACGCGGCAGGCTGTCGGTACAGAGATTCATGTGGTGGAACTTGAACTTCATGGTGGATCCTCTAGCAGTTCGAGACAGTGAGACACTGCGATTAACAGTGTGTTGATCTGCGCTCGGGTGGTGGCAAACATCTGCTTACACAGCACGTTGTTGAATCTGGACCAGGTTTGCCGAGCGCTTGGTGACAAGTTAAGACGTTTCATTGGTGAAGTCAACTATGCACTAGTGAAAACACCTACTGTTGTTGGATGTGGAGGCGTTCGATTAGTTTGCGGCCGCGGCTTGCCGATCGTTGAAACCAAGGCGGGCATCTGAAAACCAATAAAAGTCCAATAATTCAATTGGTTAAAGAGAATCTGTTCCCGCGACCGCCCGGTTGGTCACTGAAGCTTAAAGTGCGCGTTGCGGTCTGCCGAGGGCAACGCTGAGTTGCCAGCCACGGGAAAACACTTAGAATTAAATCACCTGTGCAGATAGCATTTCACTTATAAAATTAGTGCAACGAGTGCCTGAGCGCCGGCAGGATTGCTGTCGCCAGCACGTGCAGGCATTTCGAGCAACGTCTCGAGCGCCGCGACATTTGCAACCGGAGAACTACCTGATGAGTGACGATTTCGACGATGTAGTGAAGTCAGTCGAGCCGGGTGCGAGGCACTACTCGGCGCCCGCGTTGGAGAAAGGGTTGGATATTCTGGAAGTTCTGTGCCGAAGTCAGACGCCGGTCACACAGAAGGATCTAGCCGCACAGGTCGGCAGGAGCGTGGGTGAGATCTATCGCATGGTGCTGTGTCTCGTGAACCGCAATTACGTTGCACAAGCCGACGACAGCTACTACATCACGACAAAGCTGTTCGAGCTTTCCCACCAGAACCCACCAACTCACCGCCTCTTGCTCGAAGCGACGCCGGTGATGAACAGACTTGCAAGCGATCTGGACGTGTCGTGCCACCTGACGGTTTATAACCAGGGAAAGCAGGTCGTCATCGCGAAGGTCGACACTCCGAGCGGTATGGGTTTCAGTCTCAGGGTCGGCTCTGATCTGGACGTACTGATCTCCGTCTCTGGCCGTGTGCTGGTCGCGTTTCAGGGCGCCGAGACCAGGCGATTGCGAGTGAGCGAATCGCTTCAGCGCCGGGCTGACCAAGACCATCCTCAGATGGACATCGTTCTGGATTCCATCCGCGACCGTGGTTTTGAGTCGGCGCCGAGCTCACAGGTACGGGGACTGTATGCTGGTATGCGGCTCGTCAGGGCCATTCCCCGCTTCGCGAGAGATAGCTTCATGATGTGAGCTGATTCGTGAACCAGGAGGGTTTGCCGAGATGTCGGAGAGCGCAGCGAAGGATGCCCGCCCCAGGCAGGGGCATCGTGTATATCCCCGGGAATTCAAGCAGCAAGTCATCAAGGAAACGCTGGAGCCCGGCGCATCGGTCTCGATCGTGGCGCGACGCCATGACATGAACGCCAACGTGGTCTTCGAGTGGCGCAAGCAATATCGGGAAGGCAAACTCGTGCTGCCCGACTCGAACGAGGTGCCTCCGCCCCGTGTGGGCGCGGCGCAGTTGTTTGCCGTCGATGTGATTGATATGCCCATGCCGACACCGCGGGCGTTGCCAGGAACGGCGAGCGCGCCGTCGAAGACGGCGGACTGCGTATCGGCGCCGCCGCCGGTATGCGAGATCGAAGTGGAGATTGGCAAGCGCCGCGTCCGGATTCGTGGGCTGTCGGCCGAGCGCGCCGAGATGTTCCTGCAGGAATGTCTGAAGTGATCACGCTGCCGGCGGGCACGCGCATCTGGCTTGCCGCGGGCGTCACCGACATGCGCTGCGGATTCCAGGGGCTGGCTGCGAAGGTACAAACGGCACTCGAGGAGAATCCACTGGGTGGCAGCCTGTACATCTTTCGTGGCCGCCGCGGCGATCTTTTGAAGATTCTGTGGGCGACCGACGACGGGCTCTGGCTGGTCGCAAAGCGCCTGGAGCGAGGCCGGTTTATCTGGCCTCAGGCCGATGGCGGCAAGATCCATCTGACGAGCGCGCAGTTGTCGATGTTGCTCGAGGGTATCGACTGGCGACAGCCACGACGCACCGCCGCACTGTCGATGTTGTAAACCGCGACGAAGGCTCGTAAACTGCGACGCATGCCCGATCACGCGCCGCTTCCCGATACCGTCGCCGAGCTCCATGCCATGGTGCTCGCGCAACAGGCATCGATCGCGAAGATGCGGGAGGAACTCGTCGCACGAGATGACGAGATCGAGCGCCTGAAGGCGCAGATCGACAAGCTCAGGCGAATGTACTTCGGGCGCAAGTCCGAACAACTCGCGAAGCAGATCGACCGGCTCGAGGCGCAACTGGAGGACCTGACGGGCGGTCGGGGTGCTACCGAGGCGCGTAACCAGCGAAACAGGGCGCCGGATGCGCCGGCCAGCAAATCGTCTTCGCGAGAGTCGCTCCCGCCGCACTTGCCGCGCGAGGAGATCGTCCTCGAACCTGATCCGCTCTGCTCCAGGTGCGCGACGACCATGCAGCCGCTGGGCGACGACGTATCTGAACAGCTCGCGCGGGTCACCGCCGCATTCAAGGTGATCCGCACGATCCGGCGCAAATTGCTTTGCCCCGGCTGTGGCCATATCGAACAACTGCCGATGCCCGGCCTGCCGATCGAGCGCAGCATCGCGCATCCGAGCCTGCTGGCCGATATCGCGGTATCGAAGTTCGCGGATCACCAACCTCTGTACCGCCAGTCGGAGATCGCGGCCCGCGACCGCGTAACCCTCGATCGCGCCAGCATGGGCCGCTGGATCGGTCAGATCGTCGAGCTGTGCATGGTGCTGGTCGAGGCGATCCAGCGCTACGTGCTGGCTGCCGGCAAACTCCATGGCGACGACACGACGGTTCCCGTCCTCACGCCGGGCAACCAGAAGACGACAACCGGTCGGTTCTGGGTTTATGTGCGCGACGATCGGCGCTCGGGCTCGACGGAGCCTGCGGCAGTCTGGTTCTCGTACTCGTCCGACCGCAAGGGTGTTCATCCGCAGACGCACCTCGCCCACTTCAAGGGAATCCTGCAAGCGGATGCCTACTCCGGCTTCGATCAGCTGTATGCGAGCGGCGACGTCCACGAAGCGGCGTGCTGGGATCACGCGAGGAGGTACATCTATGACGTTCACGTACGCACGCCGACTCCGGATACCGAAAAGCTGCTCGAGATGATCGGCGAGCTTTACAGCATCGAAGCCGACATTCGCGGCAAGCCGCCCGATGAGCGGTTGCGTGTGCGCCAGGATAAGAGCAAGCCTCTGCTTGCCACGTTCGAATCGACGATCAGGGCCAAGCTTGCGACGCTGTCGAAGAAGTCTGCACTCGCGGGCGCGATCAACTACTCGCTGAACCACTGGGCGGCGCTCATGTTCTATTGCGAGGACGGACGCGCCGAGATCAGCAACGCGCTCGCAGAAAATGCCCTGCGTTGTGTCGCCCTGGGCAGGAAGAACTACCTGTTCGTCGGCTCCGACAGCGGCGGTGAGCGTGCGGCAGCGATGTACAGCCTGATCGGTACGTGCAAGCTCAACGGCATCAATCCGCGCGCCTACCTCGAATACGTGCTCACTCATATCGCGGACCACAAGGTCAACCGCATCGACGAGCTGCTTCCCTGGAACGTGGCCGACAAACTGAATCCGGCCGCTGCGCCCACGCCCACCGTTTGACCGGGTAGATCCAGATAGATCGTGTCCACGATCGCCGATCATGGGCACGATCTCACGTGATCTATCCGGACCTCCCCACGCCCTCACATCATGCCCTACGCGCGCGCGAATCACGGACCGGCCCTGCTGAGCCGCTTACGTATGCTGTCAGCTTCCCGATACTTGATTCTCAAGGGCATGCGAGCGCAGCGCTGACAATCCCGTACGCAGAAAGGATCGACCAGATGACCAGGAATTCGATAACAACGATTCAGGACGCGCTGGCGGGCGCCGCAAGCGCTATTTCTGCCCGTATTGGTGGCGCGTCGCGCGGGCCTGAAGAAAGGTAATAAAAAATTGCGCCGCCAAGCTCAGCGGAAATCTGTTTCGGCGACGAGCGGCTGCCGGACGTTCGCCGCAGAGTAGCAGGCACCTACACCGCGTATCAACGGGCTGGCCGTGCTCGTGACGGGCCGCCAATCCGGGCACATAACTGCCGAGCGGCATCGCCGAGGGCTTCTTCGATTTCCGGGATGGATTTTCGCCGGGCCTGGTCGATCCGCTCCGCATAGGGAACCGTCAACGCAGCGATAGCATGATTCTGGGAGTCCAGAATCGGGTAACTCACCACGTATAACCCGCGAACCTGCACACTCGGAGCTGACTCATAACCCCGCTCCTTGATGAAATCGAGGACGCCATCGATCTGCGGATCGACTTGCTCGGGGCGTCGCTTGAGCGATTCCTCAATATGGAAATGCCGCGTCTCCTTGTCCTGGAACGCCAGCAGCACCCGCCCGGACGCCGACACTATCACGTCAAGCTCGGATCCTACCCGCACGCTAAACCCCATTCCGCTAGGTGAATCGACTTTGGCAATAACGATCTGGCGGCCCTGACCGTACACCGTGAGATGACATGCCTGGTCGAGCTGGCTGGAAAGTATCTGCATGAGAGGACGAGCCTCTATCAGCAGCCGGTGAGTCGGCGGATTGTTATGAGACAGTTCGAACAGTTTTGTCGTGATGTAGTAGCTGTCGTCAACCTGCGTCACATAGTTACGACTGACCAGAACGGCAATCATCCGGTAGATCTCACCCACGCTGCGTCCCAACTGCTGCGCGATATCTCTCTGTGAAAGCGGCTTCTCCGTCCGGCAAAGAATCTCAAGGATATCAAGACCTTTCTCGAGTGCCGGCGCCGAATAGCTGCGTGCCTCCGAGTCCGTGGATTTTTCAGCGTCAGTAACATCGTCCTTCATTATGGGGCCTTCAGAATCTCGCTTTGCTTCACGTTAAGGGGGCGGGCCTTCGGCTTGGACCCTTGAACAGCACCGGCTAGACCGCCTTCTCACTCTCGTTGCGATGCACAAGGGCGGAACCGGGTCACTTTACTGGATCAGATAGCACGATTCAATCGAGTTCTGCCGCCTTCCAGTTCCACGCCCGCACCAACCTCCTGCCACGTTCAGGGGCGATCTCTCTCCGCGGCAGTTCACATCTCGCAAAATCGTCCCGATTTCGCACCAGCAAACCGATCAATTCACTCATGAAATTTTGCTTGGCGTTTACCATAACTTTACGCACTGTATAGAAACTATACAATTACTAATGAAATTTACGTTTCATATATGCAGACTTCGCTCAACACTCCACCACCGCGACGGCGGAGCCGGGAGTCGCGCAGCGCTAGAGGAAAACGACCGATGCTTAACGACGTTGAATACCAGCCGGCAACGCGAGACGAGATCTGTTCGCTCTCGGCTGTACGGCGAGTGGCCGCGATGCTGGATCTGCCCGCGGGAGCTTTCGCCGAAGGTGATCCGCTTCCAAAAGGCTGGCATTTCGTCCTGATGGGCGCTGACACCCGTCGATCCGAACTTCGCTCCGATGGTTTCCCTGGACTCGGCGTCCCGATGCCCGACCTGGGGCTTCCTCGCCTGCTGATGGGCGGACGAACCGTCCAGTACCACAGCGACATCCCCGTTGGCGCAAAAGTTATGCGGGTCAGCGCAATCCGAAGTCTTGTCCAGAAACAGAACGCCTCGGGGCCGATTGCGATCGCGACGATTGATCACGAGCTGAGACTGGCCGGCGAGACCGCTCCTGCCATTACCGAAACGCAGACCTACGTCTTGCTGCCCGAATCCCGATACAGCCCCGTAACAGGACAGCCCCAAGCCGTTACTGGAGCAACCACCAAGTCGGTGCGCCCCGACGAGACGTTGCTTTTCCAGTACTCCGCGCTCGGGTTCAACTCCCACAAGATTCACATCGACCGGACGTATGCACGAGAGGTTGAGGGATTCCCGGACCTGGTCGTCAACGGCGGCCTGTCAACGTTGCTCCTCACGGAGTTCGCGCGGAACGAGCTTGAACTCAACCTGCGTAGCTTCACGATGAAGAATGCCGCACCGTTGTTTTGCGGTCGGCAAATCACGCTCGCGGCGGATTGTCAGGGCGAAAAATGGCGCCTGAGAGCGCACGATGAGACGGGAAAAATCGCTGCAGAGATGGAGGCTGAAGTAAATGACTTTTGAACCGCTGAAAGGAATTCGGGTACTCGACCTGACCAGTGTCGTCGTGGGGCCAGTATGCTCGGCAAGGCTGGCGCAATATGGCGCCGAGGTTGTCAAGGTAGAAAGCCCTGATGGCGACCTCATGCGTGGGCTCGGCGGCTTATCGCCAACGGGGCAGCATTCGGGTGCCTACCTGCATTTGAATCGTGGAAAGCGCAACATTTGCTGCGACCTGAAAAAACCGGGTAGCCAGGCAATCATGGACAAGCTTGTCGCGTCCTCTGATGTGATCATCGCGAATATGCGGCCGCAAGCGCTCAAGCGCCTGGGACTCGATGCGGATACCTTGAGAGACAGGCATCCCGACAAGATTTATTGCCTGATAACCGGCTACGGCACTGATGGCCCGTACGCAGGCCACCCTACGTACGACAGCGTCGTTCAGGCTGCAACCGGAATGACCGGGTTGACGCTTGCAAGAGACGGTGTGCCGGCGTACGTGCCCATGCTCATCTGCGATCATGTCGTGGGTGAAATCGCCGCGGGTTCCATCCTTGCCGCAATCCTGCAACGGAACGTGAGCGGCAAAGGATCGACGCTGGAAGTTCCCATGTTCGAAACGATGTCGGCGTTCGTGTTACAGGAGCATCTCGCGCAGCAGAGTTTCGACCCGCCGGTCGGCCCCCCGGGTGACCTTCGACTTCTCAGCCCTCACAACAAGCCGGTGAAAACATCGGACGGCTGGATTGCTTTTACGATCAACACGGATCAGCAGGTTCGTGCGTTTCTGAATGCGGTGGGCCGAACGGAGCTTATCGGCGACCCTCGCTTCGCGACGGTGGGTGCGCGCGCAGAGAACGTCAAGGAGTGGTTCGAGATTCGTGGCGCCCCCCTCACCGACAAGACGACTTCCGAATGGCTGGACATCCTCCAGCGGGCGGACATCGCAGTCAAACCGTGTCATACGCTCGAGACGCTACCGCACGACCCTCACCTTGAGGCAGTCGGTCTGCTCCAGTATGAAGAGCATCCCACGGAAGGCAAGACAGTCGCAATCCGGCCCACAATCAGTTTCGATAATGCGTATCCGCCGCTGCGGTCATTTTCTCAGCCACGAGGGTGGGAGACTTGCGCCCTACTTGAAGAGGTTGGTTTTTCGTCGCCCGAGATCGAGACTCTGCTCGCGGATGGGGCGGCTGTAGAGAGTTCTGGACGCCGGGGCTCGGCTGCCTGACGGACACGCATGGCGCGCCATGCGATGGTCAACGACGGGACAAAAACTTAGACTCTGAGAGATTAACCATGACCGAAGCATTCCTGTGCGACGCGATTCGCACCCCCATCGGCCGCTATGCCGGTTCGCTGTCGTCGGTGCGCGCCGACGATCTGGGCGCGGTGCCGCTCAAAGCGCTGATGGAGCGCAACAAAGACGTCGACTGGAACGCGATCGACGACGTGATCTACGGCTGCGCGAACCAGGCCGGTGACGATAATCGCAACGTCGCGCGTATGTCGCTGTTGCTGGCCGGTTTGCCGCAAGGCGTGCCGGGCACGACGGTGAATCGTCTGTGCGGCTCGGGCATGGACGCCGTCGGCATTGCCGCGCGCGCCATCAAGTCGGGCGAGGCCGCGTTGATGGTGGCGGGCGGTGTGGAAAGCATGAGCCGCGCGCCGTTTGTTATGGGTAAGGCGACCAGCGCGTTCTCGCGTCAGGCCGAAATCTATGACACGACCATCGGCTGGCGTTTCGTCAACCCGTTGATGAAGAAACTGTACGGTGTCGATTCGATGCCGGAGACCGGCGAAAAAGTCGCGACCGACTACAACATCAGCCGCGCCGATCAGGACGCTTTTGCGCTGCGCAGCCAGCAGAAAGCGGCGCGCGCGCAACGCGACGGCACGCTCGCGCAGGAAATCGTCGGCGTGACGATCGCGCAGAAGAAGGGCGACCCGATCACAATGTTGCAAGACGAGCATCCGCGTGAAACGAGCCTCGAAACGCTCGCCAAGCTCAAGGGCGTGGTGCGTCCGGACGGCACGGTCACGGCAGGCAACGCGTCGGGCGTGAACGACGGCGCAGCGGCACTGCTGCTGGCCAATGAAGAAACGGCGAAGCGCTTCGGCCTCACGCCGCGCGCTCGCGTGCTGGGTATCGCAACGGCCGGCGTCGCGCCGCGCGTGATGGGCATCGGCCCCGCGCCCGCCACGCAGAAACTGCTGGCGCGCCTGGACATGACCATCGATCAATTCGACGTGATCGAACTGAATGAGGCCTTCGCTTCGCAAGGCATCGCGGTGCTGCGCGCACTCGGCGTGGCCGACGACGACGCTCGCGTGAATCCGAATGGCGGCGCGATCGCGCTCGGCCACCCGCTCGGCATGAGCGGCGCGCGTCTGGTGACTACGGCGATGTATCAGTTGCATCGCACGCGAGGACGTTTTGCGCTGTGCACGATGTGTATCGGCGTTGGCCAGGGTATTGCGATCGCGATTGAACGGGTCTGAGGTCAATATGCGAGACTTCCAAAATCCTCGGATTGGCATAGTGGGTTCCGGGGCTATGGGGCAAGGTATCGCTCAGATTGCCGCAGTTGCCGGCCTGAAAGTCAGATTGATGGATATGGGCCCGGATGCATCGTCACGGGCCATCCGCGATTCTGGAGGCTTCATTGGACAACGTATCGTCGCCTCTGTCGTCAACACCGCCCGCGAGATTGCCCAGCAAAGAATCGCCATACCGCACGATATCGACGCTGCGGTTCGCCTGGGCCTTGGCTACCTGTTAGGTCCCCTCGCCTTCGGCGACACCGTTGGCGCAAAGCGGATCTTTGCAGTGTTGAAGGGTCTGATGGATGTATATGGCGATCCGCGTTACCGCTCTGGCGTGTGGCTGGCGCGTCGCGCCGCCTTGGGCATTCTGTTGAATGTTCCCGACTGAGAGAACGGAAACAGCTCGCCGACCGATCGCCATGCAGTTCGGAGCGGTCTCGTGACCGCTCCTGTTGGAATCCCTTTGCTATGGGTTCGTCACGCTGTCAGCTCTTCCGCAGGACAGGCGCCGGTTGCTGCAGTCCACGCCCAAATTGCTCCAGACGGGCTGGAGCTGACTACACGCCATTACGACCAGCAAGGGCAAGGGCCACCCTTCAACAAGTCCGCCAGCCTCTATTACTGCCGGGCCCGAGTCTTACGGGTAACGATTGCGCTTTGCTCTACACACGCCCCCAAACTGGTTGGATCGTGGCGGATCTAGGTGCAAACGTTCACTGCATATATAAATCATAAATTTCATTTTCGACAATCCCACCCTACTCGTTCTGACACAAAACCCCATTTCAGGTGCCCCCGATGTCTTGTCAACAGCCTAGAAGCGGACACCTAGGACGAAGATTCACGATTACCCTATCAGCGTCAATCCCGATCAAAATTCCATTCATGCATCACTCGATTCGCCTATAAAATTCACACAGAATGCGATGCCAGTGCGACTGTGCGCTCGAAATTCTTAGCATTCGGTCGACGTTAAAACTAGCGCGACATACACCGGAGACAAACGCAATGTCGACCTCACCGTTATCGAATGCCGAGATAAAGGCTGCCGAGTCTCAGAACAGCAGCGCGCGAATCTTGTTCGCGAGCTTTATCGGAACCGCCATTGAATTCTACGATTTCTACGTATACGCGACGGCGGCCGCTCTAGTCATTGGGCCGGTGTTTTTCCCACACGGTTCAGCAACAGCTCAGGCGCTGTCCGCATTCGTGACGTTCGGGATCGCTTTTATCGCCCGCCCCATCGGATCATTTCTATTCGGTCACTTCGGCGACCGCATCGGTCGAAAGTCGACGTTGGTTGTTTCGCTTGTGGTGATGGGAATCTCGACCACATTGATCGGCCTTCTTCCTGGCTACAACTCGATCGGCAGCGTCGCGCCCATCCTGTTGTGCGTGCTTCGCTTTGGTCAAGGAATAGGCTTGGGCGGCGAATGGGGCGGAGCCTCATTGCTCGCCACTGAAAATGCCCCGACTGGTAAGCGAGGCTGGTATGGAATGTTCCCCGCACTTGGACCTTCGATCGGATTCCTCGCGTCAAACGGACTTTTTTTCGCACTTTCCTTTACTCTTACCGATGTCCAGTTCAAGAGCTGGGGCTGGCGGGTGCCGTTCCTTGTAAGCGCAGTACTGGTTGTGCTGGGTCTATATGTGCGTCTCAAGATTGCGGAGACACCTGCTTTCCGGGCTGCGATCGAGAAGCGTGAGCGCGTGAAAGTCCCAGTGGCAGAATTGCTCTCGCGCCACTGGTTGCCCACCATTCTCGGCGCGCTTGCCATGGTCCCGTGCTACACGTTGTTCTATAACGCGACAACATTTTCCCTTTCTTACGGAGTGTCGGTTCTACATATTCCACGGCAGACTTTCCTTGGGCTTCTCTGTATCGCGGTGGCTTTCATGGCTCTGGCAACACCGCTTTCGGCGTGGGCCTCAGACCGTCTTGGAAGAAAGCCGGTGATGATTGCTGGCATCCTCGCTGCGATTGCTTCCGGGTTCCTGATGAACCCTTTGCTTGGAAGCGGTTCGACCGGTCTTATCCTGTTGTTCCTCGTAGTCCAGCTGTTCTTGATGGGAGCGACGTTCGCGCCAATGGGCGCCTTGCTACCTGAGTTGTTTCCAACCAACGTCCGCTATACCGGCGCTGGGGTGTCATATAACCTCGGGGGGATTCTGGGCGCATCCGTGGCTCCTTACATCGCCCAACTTCTGGCCGCGCAAGGCGGTCTCTCGTGGGTAGGCTTCTACGTATCGATTGCGTCGGCAGTCGGACTTGTCGGCATGCTTGCGATGAAGGAGACAAGGAACATTTCGCTTTCCTGATATAGCGACCAGCGGAGACGAAATTAGGATGCCAAGCGCAGATTCGACTGCGCTTGAGTAACTTCCGGTTAGGAGTCGATTCAATCAATCACTTAAATCATTGTAGTTTGGCATCCTATTTAATTGGATAGATCGACAGACCGCTTAATGATATGGTTTATGGAGACAGGGATGACAATCAGAGACTGTGAGAAAACTGGCCTGACAGCGAGAGAACTTGAGGGTATTTCGATGGTGTCATGCCTGGCGGCGGCGTCGATAATACTATCGAGCTGTGGCGGTCACGTTGACAACAATTCCAACAACAATTCAACGATCACGCCTACAACCAGCGCACAGGTGCCGTGTGAAACACTTACCAATGTCGCGATCCCCGCTGGTATTGTGCAAAGTGCGCAGTCGATAGCAACCGGGAGTTACACCCGCCTGGCCAGAACACCCCTATCACAGGGCTTCCGGCTTTCTGCCGCGTGACAGCACTGATGCAACCGACGCCAGATTCGCATATCAACGTGGAAATCTGGCTACCACAGGCCGGCTGGAACAGCCGATTCCTAGCCACAGGTAACGGCGGTGGTGCCGGTTCTATTGCATACAGCACAGGAATCGCCATGGGGCTTCAGCGCGGCTTCGCGTCGGCAAATACTGACTTGGGGACGTCCCCTAATATCAACAATATGGTGGGACATCCGGAACGTTGGAATGATTTCGGATACCGCGCAAATCACGAAATGACGATCGCCGCGAAGGCAATTGTGAGTGCATACTACAAGACCGGTCCCAAAACATCTTATTTTTCAGGGTGCTCCACTGGCGGACAGCAGGCGCTTTCCATAGCTCAACGATACCCCAACGACTACAACGGCATTATCGCCGGTGCGCCCGCATTCAATCGTACGCACCTGAACGCGATGTTCTCCTGGAACCTCAAGGCTCTTAACGCGCCAGGCGCCAAAGTCAGTCAGGGGAAACTGGACATGGTGACAAGGAGCGTCGTTGCGGCGTGTGCTGGAAAAGATGGCGGCGCACCGACCGACGGCTTCCTCACGGATCCGCGACAGTGCAACTTTAACCCGGACACACTGCCGAAATGTTCAAACAGCGATGACGACACATGCCTCACGGCCGCACAACTGACGGCGCTAAAGGCGACCTATGCAGGGCCGACTAACCCCTCGACAGGCGAACGGATTTTTTCTGGTATGCCATTTGGCACAGAGAACCTGCCGTTATCGCTTGTGAATCAGGAGGACGCTACAACATGGCCTGCTCAACAGCTCTATGACCTCGTCTGGACCTTCGGTACAGGTTACGATTATCTGTCGTTTGATTTTGATCACAACATGGACACGGTCGACGCATTGCTTGCACCGCCATTGAACGCCAACAGCGCTGATCTGAATGAGTTCAAGTCAAACGGTGGAAAGCTGATCATGTACGGCGGTAGTGCGGACCCGGGAGTTCCCTTTCCGTCCGAGATTGAATACTACGAACGCGTTGTGCGGGATCAGGGCGGCGATCTGGCCGGCACACAAGGGTTTTTCCGGTACTACGTAGCGCCAGGTATGGGACACTGCGCTTCAGTCGGCGGGGGACCGGGCGTAGGCGAGTTTGGGCAGTCTTACGCAACCTATCTTCCGCCTGACAAAACACATGACGTTCTATTACAACTCGTCGATTGGGTTGAAAACAAGACGCCGCCTGGGCCGCTGGTCGCGAGTAAGTACAGTACGGGAGTAAATCCCCAGCCGGTGATGCAGCGCCCCCTTTGCGCCTATCCGCAACTGCCTGTCTACCAAGGCGGAGATGCAAACCAGGCGAGCAGCTTTGTGTGCAAGGACGCGCAGCGTGGGGGAGTGCAGACGCCTGCTCCCCGCTATCTGAACTAACTGTTAAAAATTGGACACTTCCTCCCGCGCGGCTGAATATTGCGCGCGGGACGGGACACTGCCAAAAGGAACCTTCGCGCGGCGGGGGCTGACAGCGAATACTTGCATGGGCAAAGGGACCCAGCGGCAACGGGCCCTTCTCACTCGAACCTACCCTGGCACGCCCTGGTAACCTGATTCAACATCGTCGAGGAGTGAAGCCGCGACAATATTGGCGGGCGAAATCCGACATCGACTTCCACCCATCGCGTCTCTTCAGGCAGTTCACACTCCGCTTTCGACGGGCTTGTCCAAGGAAGCGACCTCCCCTTCATTCGCGAGCAGCGCGCGCTTGCGGACGTATCGCATGATACTCGTGGCGCCATAACGGGAGCCGCCCATTGCCGACTTCTTGAACGCGGTTTTCTCACCGTCGAACATCATCACGCGCGGCAATCCTGTGTCGTTAATGCTGATGCCGCACCGCCACCATTTTCGTCGCGAAGTCACCGGCGGTGTGCGAGTCCGGGCTAAACACCGCGCCGCTCAAACCGAACATGGAGTCGTTCATTAACCCCTCCGCTTCGGTGTCGTCGCTAAAACACATGACCGGCACGATCGGGCCAAATGTTTTCTCCGTCATCGTGTAGTCGACGTTAGTCACGATAGTCGGATCGATCCATACCGCGCCGTTCACGCGCTCGCTCCTGCCGCCGAGCACGATCGATGCACCCTTTTTCACCGCATCATCCAATTGGCCGTCGATGATGGCCGCCTGGCGGCACAGTCAAGCCGAGTGCCGCGAGATCCCTTGCAATCTGAAGACCGATTCCTCGATTCGCCCCGGTTAAGAGAGCAACGGGTTTGTTCTGCATGGCAATCTCCTTTTCGTTACACACTCGCGCGTGTGCAAGCCTCGTTCTATCCGTCCCGCCGGGTCAGCGAACTTCAGCCGCCCATGCCTCGGCATCCGCACCGGCCGGGATGCGCATTGGGGATGACGGGTCCGTCGCGGCGCGCCACACGGCTTCGGCGACGTCCCCTGCCCGGGTGATGGGCGAAGACGCGTCCTGCAACCCCGCGACAACTCTGCCGGCGAGATCCGCGTATGACACGTGGTCGAAACCGTGTATGCGGGTTCGCGCGTTCTCGCCGAACCGGGTGTCGGGCGCGCGGCCTGGCAGTACCAGCCGGACCCGCACGCCGAACGGCTCGACTTCGAGCGCCGTGGACTCTGTAAATGCGTTAACCGCAGCCTTGCTCGCGCTATAAGCCGCGATTAGGGGCAGCGCCTTCAGCGTGACGCTCGACGTGACATTCACGATAACCCCAGCCTGACGCTGCCGGAACTGGCGCAGCACCGCTTGCGTCAATGCGATCGTGCCGAAGGTGTTGGTCTCGAAAATGTCGCGCACTGTCGCCATCGGGATCAGTTCTGCGGGAGAAGCCGCGCCAAAGCCCGCATTGTTGACGAGCACGTCGATCGGGCCAGCCGCCACGACAGCTTTGCGGATGCTTTCCGGATCTGTGACGTCGAGCGCCAGCACGCGCAAGCGATCTGAACGCGGCAGCACGTCAGCGCGTGGCGTGCGCATCGTGGCCACGACTTGCCAGTCACGGGTCAGAAAATAACGGGCGATTTCGAGGCCGAATCCGGAAGAGCAACCGGTGATCAGGACAGTTTTCATGAGAACTCCTGGGTGAGGTGGTTTGCGTATCCCCTTACGATAGACCGCCGGGACCGTACTCACTACAATCTAGAATCCGAATTTCATTTGCAAGAGTCCGACGATGATCGATCCATTGGCCGAAGTAGTGACGCTGCTGCAGCCGGGCGCGCGTTTTTCCAAGCTGGTTCTGGGTGCGGGTTCATGGCGCGTGCGCCGCTCGGATAGCGGTCAGCCGCTCTACTACGTGATCCTCGAGGGCGCGTGCCGCATGCAGATCGACGGACGCGAGCCCATCGAGCTCGTCGCGGGAGATTTCGTGCTGATTCCCGCGGCCTATGACGTCGCGATGTCCAGCCTCGTGCCGCCACCATTGGGAGTTGAAACGCTCGCGCCGATCGCGCTGGGCAACAATGAATTCGGAATCGGCGAGCCGGACGGCTCGGTGGATTTGCGTATGATGGTCGGCCACTGCAGCTTCGGTTCACCCGACACATCGCTGCTGGTCTCTCTGCTACCGCAAATCGTGCACGTCCGCGGCGTAGAGCGGCTCGCCACCCTTGTGCAACTGGTACGCGAAGAGTCACGTGCGCAGCGGCCTGCGCGTGAGGTCGTGCTGTCACGATTGCTGGAAGTGCTGCTCATCGAGGCGCTGCGGTCCGCGGCGGAAACGACTGCGTCGCCGGGGCTGGTTCGCGGGTTATCCGATGCCCGCCTCGCGGCCGCGATCCGCGTGATGCACGAACACCCTACCCGCGCGTGGACGGTTGCTGAACTCGCGAAGGAAGCCGCCCTGTCGCGCTCCACCTTCTTTGAACGCTTCAACCGCAGGGTCGGGATGGCGCCCATGGAATATTTGCTCACCTGGCGCATGGCGCTCGCGAAGGACTTGCTACGCCGCAATGAAGGCCGTGTCGCCGAAGTGGCACAGCGCGTTGGCTACAGCTCCGCCAGCACCTTCAGCGTCGCCTTCACGCGGCACGTCGGGCGGCCGCCTGCACAATACGCGCGCGAGGAGCAGGTCGCCACCGACGACACTTAAGCCATCTGAATGTCTGAGCGAGGGGATAAACGAGTGACGCTTCCTGGCCGGGCCTCCGGCCCTGGGCCCACGGCGACCAGCCCTCGTCGACCCATTGCGGACGGTGATGTCGCTAGACAGCGGACACTCAACCCGTAGGCCGCGAAGTCCTCGGACGATCGTTAAGTGAAGAAATCACGTGGGTAACAGTCTAAAAAACGAAGTCTCCGAGTGTGCGTCTGTTTCCCATGGGCAAATGTCGAAATTCATGGCCAAAGCCTCGTGCAACATGTGCTGCGTAAGATAGCGCTCTGGCATATTCAACCTTCCGTCGTTCAGCCTGTATATCCTCTGCCATTGATCAGGAGGACAGTCGTCCTCTTCCAAATACGTCGGCGAGTTGAGACAACGCACTTCAAACTTTTTGGGTCGGCCACTTTCAAGTATCGGCGGCAGGCCAAGGACATCAGTCGTTTGAAGTCTTGTTCGAGTCCGCAGTCCCCGCTCGAAAAAGGCGTAGCCGAAGCTTCCTCCTGATTCATAGTTGCAGAATGCAAGAAGAAGGTCTGGTGAATCAGTTGCTGAAATCAATGGCTCGGCCTCTCTTGACGGTTTAACAAGAAGTTCCCAGACCAGGTCGCCGCTAAAGACGAAGCAGACGCTCCCAAAAAACTGGACCATTACATCGCGTGAAGATCTGATGTCGAACCCTTCACTGTCTGGCGCCTCTAGCTGCTGAGCCATCCTATCGAAAATGCGGCTCACAAGCACATGTGCCGAATCGTTTCGAAGCGCCGTGCGAAACACCACGCCTGCAAGCGCTATTCCCATTTGTGCGATTCCTAGATAGCTTTGTTTCGGTCCAGTAACTGAGGTCATTGGGTTGCCGTTGGCTACCAGCGCCGAAATTCTAATCGAGCGGGCCTTCGGGTGACAGATTGGTGCAGGATGGTGACGAGCCGGCCCACGTGGGTAATCAACCGCTTACGGCTGCACTGTGCCCGAGCCGACTGACGTTCCGTCGCAGCCGTTTGTCACCGAACCACGCGACGGCGTCGAATGCCTCAAACTGGCCGACCAGCGGCCCGCGAATCAAGCGCAGCGATTGTCCGTGGGCATCCGTCTAATGCAAAAGGCTTGAAGCGACCCCAAAGGGACGCTCAACGCGTCGCTGGGCGACGGCAGCTTTGAGTTCACAAACAGACTTTGGTAAAGCGCCAGCGCCGCGCGCGGCGGCAGCGCGATCTTAGGCAGCACTGGTCGCTAAGTCCGGAGGTGGTCCTTCCGTGGACTCAGCGACCACGGCGCGCTGAATCCGAGGGGCTCGAACCTGGAGGAGTCGTTGACAGCTCAGCCGCCCGGACCTTGCGCTTATCAATCGTCGCCGATGCTGATCACGACTTTGCCGAAGGGGCCGCGAGCAAGATGTTCAAATGCCTGCACGGTCTCGTCGAAGCGATAAACGCGATCGATGACGGGCTTGATCTTGTGTGCATTGAGGAACACGTTCATGCGCTCAAAGGACGTGCGCGGCGCGACGGCGATCCCGCGAATCGTCGTTTGCCGGAAGATCAGCGGCATCAGATCGAGAGCGCTCGTCTGTCCCGTCAGGAAACCAACCTGCGCTATCACGCCTTGCACCTTGGTGGCCGCAACAGACTGGTTGATCCCGTTCCCACCCGCGACGTCGATCGTCACGTCCGCCCCCAAGCCGCCGGTTAGTTCGAGCACCTTCGCCGACCAGTTCGGATGCGTCCTGTAGTTGATCCCTTCAACCTTGTCGCTATTGAGCAGCGCCTTCACTTTCGCGAGGTTCTCGTCCTTGCTCGACGTGACGATCACACGTGCGCCATGGGCAATGGCGATCTGCGCCGCGAAGATCGACACACCTCCCGTTCCTTGCACGAGTACCGTTTGCCCTGATTCCAGGTGGCCGACGTCGGTCAGCGCGTACCAGGCGGTCAACGCAGCGATCGGCAGGGTCGATGCTTCCTCGTCGCTCATCGACGCGGGCGCTGGCACCGCGCTGTCTTCGTGGATGATCATGAATTCGGCGAGTCCTCCCGGCAACGGCATCCCCAGGCAATATGCCGGTTCGTCGGGACCGGGCGCACCATCGATCCAGCGCGAGTACAGCGTCGAGTTTACGCGGTCACCGACCTTGAAGCGGGTTACACCGTCACCGATGGCGACCACCGTGCCGGCTGCGTCCGACACGGGAATTAGCGGTTTGGGTACGCTCGCGGGCTCGTAAATACCATCAACGATAGCCTTGTCACGGAAGTTCAGCGATACCGCGCCGACCTTCACAAGAAGCTCGCCCGGCTGTGGCGTGGGCGTCTCCACCTCGCCAGCGCGTAGGTTAGGGAGACCAAAATCGTGGAGAAGCCGTGCTTTCATTTCACACCTCATGTTCGCTGCAACGGCGGATGCCATCGTGCTAAACAGTGTAATTTCGGCAATCCGGTTGAGTTAGAGGGTAAAATTCCATACATTCCATCCAGTGATTCCAGAATCGATTATGGACGATCGTTTTGCTGGCATTCGCGAGTTTGTTGCCGCCGTCGATCACGGCAGCTTTACCGCCGCCGGTGAGTTGCTGGGCCTTACCGGTTCCGCGGTCGGCAAGAACATCTCGCGGCTGGAGGTGCGGCTCGGTGTGCAACTGCTGCACCGGACGACGCGCCGCATTGACCTGACGACCGCGGGCGAGACTTTCCTGCTCACGTGCCGACGCATCCTTGAAGATCTGGACCAGACAGAAGCCTTTCTGTCGACGGGCCACGAACAACCTATTGGCCGCCTGCGCGTCGATCTTCCGACGACTTTTGGCCGCCGGCACATCGTGCCTGCACTGCTGAATCTGACTCGGCGATTTCCGCGGCTGGATCTCGCCGTCACGTTGCAGGATCGGGCGGTGGATCTCGTCAGCGAGGGAGTCGATCTGGCGGTGCGTATCGGCACGCTCGACGCATTTCCGGATCTCGTCGCGCGTAAGCTTGGCGAGCAGAGGCTCGTTATTTGCGCCGCGCCCGATTACCTGGCACGAACCGGCGAACCGGTGCAGCGCGACGATCTGCTCACACACGATTGCTTGATCGGATGGCGTAGCAACGTACGGTCCGGCTGGCTATTGGCAGATGCGGCGAACGACAGCGGAGCCGCTTACTTTGATGTGCGAGCGCGTCACGAGTTAACGGACGGCGACACCTTGCTGAACGCGTGCGTAACGGGCTGCGGCCTTGCCCAGCTTCCCGGATGGCTGGCGCGAGATGCTTTGCGCACGGGCGCGCTGCGAGAAGTGCTGCCGAGCCTGTCGACGACAACACCGATTCATGCGATCTGGCAGAAGACACGACACCTTCAGCCGAAAGTCAAAGTCGCTGTTGATGAATTGGTGCAACTCGCTGCGTTCGAAGCGTCGGTGTTCCAACCTTGATAGCCAGAGCACTCTCGCTTGCAGCATCGGCGAGCGAGGCGGACGTGCCGGAGGAGAATCTCCGTTCGCGGGTTCACGCTGCCTTCCGGATGTCTGACGCAAGCGCACCACCAATGTCGCTTCATGGCCGCGCTGAGACCTTACCTTCAGCAACCACTACCGCCGGATCGACCTTCGCGAGTGGCACAGTTATTTCGCATCTGGAAGCCCTTGCCCATTCAGGCTGGGCCGGAACGTCGTCGCGATCCAGCCTGAGTCGGCACATTTATTGTGCCCAACGTTGACAGTGTTAATACGCTCTATGCCCCAAGGCTCCGGTGCTTTGTCGATGACGAAATGCACGCACTGCCTGCCGCGCAGGATCACACCCGGCAAGGCCTGTACCACTCCACCGTCGGAGGCGCGGTTGACAATCAGCGCCTGTGCATATTCCCGCCTTTGAGGGTCAGTCTTGAAGCGAAAACGCCAGACAGATGGGCCCGGTCGACCCGCGGCGGCAGGGACCGCGACACGTTTCAGCACGGACATCGGACCGAGCCGTTTAATGACTTCCATCTGAGCTGCGTCACGCACGAAGAGCGATCCGGCAAACCCCAGAGCATTCACCGAAATGCCTTCGACGCATTCCGAATGCCGTGGTACGAGCAGCATCCATCGGCGGGTGACAAGCAGGTTGTACGGTGCCGACTGATGCAATTCGCCATTCACCTTGATCGCTCGTAGGCCCGTAGCTTCGAGCAACGCGTGGTAACAATCGATCGCGGCGTTTGCTGCGTGCGGCGACGCGGCAGGAGCCAGCTCCAGACGACCAAACGCGTGCAGGAAAGGCAGGCCAGGTACAGTGCCGATCAGACCTTCTATGCCCCCGGGCCTAATAACGGATTCAATGGGGAGCGGCGGACCTGATTCTCCGAGCGGCAGCGGCACGATCTGCAGATGCTTGTGGCGTTGACTCGCGCCGGATTCCGCTCCGCCATTGTAGAAGCCGAGGCCGTCGAACTCGGCCATGCAGGCGGCCAATGCAACAAAGTCCGCGAACTCGAGCAACGCGTCCTGCGGTTTGAAGCAACGGGTGACGATCAGTAGATGATGGTCGATGACGTTGAACTTGTTGAGCAAGGCGACGTGAGTGTCCGAAAGATCGGCCACAAAGAGGTCGGGGTCGTAAGGAAGGAACGGGTTCACCGCGCTGCACGCCCCCACCTCGACCTTGCGCGACTGTCGGGTTTCCTCCTTGCGCGCGAGGCTGGAGACCTGACGGACGAGAAAGCATATACCGCGTTCTTCGAGCAGCGTCTGGATTGTCTCGATCGGCCTCAGTGCGCCAAGACGCAGCGCATGCTCAGTCTGACGCAGGATGGCCGGCCACAGCGTGCCGGGGTGCAGATGGAGATGTTCCATGGTTCGATGGGCACGCGGGTCGCGCGGGGAGAGCAGCCGCACCTACGCTTTGTAACCAATAGCACGTAACAGATCCTTACGCCATTGAACGTCCTCCTCGTTTTCCACGCCGAGCGGCGGGAACCCGTCAACCACACCCAGGATGCCACGCCCCTGCTCTGTCTCGGCAACCAGAATCTGCGTGGGATTCGCCGTCGCACAGAATATCCGGCATACCTCCGGCACAGCTTTTATCGCATTCAGAACATTGACGGGGTAAAAACCATCCCCGAGAAAAATCACGAAGCTGTGGCCCGCACCGATGGCCGTGGCATTCTGGCACGCCAACTCGACCAGGTCAGCGTCGGTGCCAGACCGGCGCACGAGGCGCTTACCTGACGCTTCACAAAAGGCCAAACCAAACTTGATACCCGGAACGGTTCCGACCATTGCCTCGTGCAGATCCTCGACAGACTTGATGAAGTGGCTTTGCCCCAGGATGAAGTTCATCGCTTCGGGTTTGACGATTGTTACCGTGAGCACTTGCATATGGGACCTCGCTCTGTGCCGCCAGAAACACCGGGGGGAGGCGGTATTCGCCAGCAGGCGGGTATCGGTTCATCACGTCTCGCGGGACCGCGACCGCCCTGACCATAATCAAGCCTAGTACGAACCGAACACGCATGCTTGCGCATTTCCTGCACTAGAATGGATTTTCATAGTGCCGGACAGTGTTGGTGAGGGGTATTAGCCCGGCCAGGTGGATTCATGTTGGAGAAGTGCAAATGCCAACGTATCAATATCGTTGCGAGAAGTGTGGCCATGTGTTTGAGCACGCTGAACATCTCGCCGAACACGAGAGCACCCACACGCGCTGCCCGAAGTGCGCAAACGAGAAGTGTCAGCACGTACCGACGCCATTTATCGCCAAGACGTCGAAAAAGAGCTGAGATCTCGCCTCGCGTCGACTCGTCCATGGAGCGGATGATTAATTGTCGGCGCGATGAGAGGCAATGATGATCGTCTCGGGTCGACCCGCTGCAGCCGGTCGACCCAACGCGACATATAGGGCGGCTTTCAAGGTACAACCGACGTTCGAATAGTCGCATTGGAAGACGAGGGGCGGCCTGAGCCAACGCTCAGGTGTCGCTGTTCGCGTGGCAGCTTCATGTCGCTTTGCTGCCGCTCTCACGCAGGTGGCCGCGAATGTCGGGTCACGCTGCCTGCCTGCAAACGCGTGCTCCGACCTAAGGCACTAGTCCACTCTAGGGAATGGACGTCCGCCCCCGGTAGACAAGACAGTCATTTGATAGAGGGTTGTTCGCGGACGAGGCCCGTGTCCAGGAAACCAAATATCATCTAGGGCCGGGGGTCGACCGTCCACAGGCCTAAAATCGCATCTACACTGTATCGGCAGATCTGTTTGTCTAATGCGGGAAGGCCGTCGGGATAACCGCCGACTATTCGGGCTTCATTGGACATTCCCTGGAGCAGATTCCCGAGCAGTCGAGCGCCGTGCGCCGGATTGTCGATTCGAAGCTCACCACGCTCGCAGGCAGCACGAAGGTAGCGTTCCAGCGGGTCGATAACCTGTACCGAGACGATCTTTCGAAAATACTCCGAAATACCAGGAACGCGATGTCCTTCGGCCACAAGTAGACGATAAAAGTCAACCGAGCGCGGTTGGGTCGTATACGTGAGCAGGCGCAATGCCATCGCGTACAGAGCTGTTGCAGGGGGCTTCGAAAGCAGGCTCTCCGGAAAGAACTGCGCTTCGAGACCTTCGAATTCGCGCTGCAGCACCGCGGCGAGCAACCCTTCCTTGTTGCTGAACAACTGATACGCGGTCGCGGCGGATCCTCCTGCCTTGCTTACGATCGTCTTCATCGACGTCTGCGCATATCCGGTCGTAAGGAATTCTTCGGCGGCCACTTCAAGAAGCCTGACGCGTCGCGCTTCGCCCTTTACTGTGGGAGCCTGACGTTCACTTTCCTCGCTCAGCTTCCTCATGACCAACTAGCCTCCTTCATAAAAAGCGCCCAGCAACGCACGAGGTTGAGATGGGCCTCAAAGCCCTCCTCGTCACGAGCTGGCAGAGCCAGCGATTATGCACGAACGGCCTGGACCAGAGATCCAAACCGGACATGGACGCGAAAGGCTACCGATTCATTTTCAAACCACGACAAAACGTAACGTATGGTACATTACGTTTTTAGGTCACGGTGAATTGCCCGAAATAAAACTGTTTGTTCTCGTCAGAATCCGCGTGGGCGTTTGCGAGACCAGCGGTAGACCATGCGCGAATCTGGAGTCACATGATGCGGCAGCCCGGCATCGGAGACCGATCACTAGTGTGCCGGCCCTCAGCGTCATCGGCACGAAACGTAACAACGGAGTTGTCGATGCCACTTCACGAGGTAGAGGTCTTTGGTCTTCTGCTTAGCCCGATATTCATGATGATCCTTGCGGCCGTCGTCGGCACAAGTCTGATTGCGGGGGTGGTAAACCGAATCATCCCCTATTCGTTGCACAGGAACGAAAGCCTTCTGTACGTGCTGTTGCTGGTCGGCATCGTGGCGATGATGGTAAGTCATTCATTTTGAGAGCTGGACAATGAAAAGAGCAGCAAGTGCGTTGACGACCTTGATATTGATCGCCGCTATCGGCGCTGGAATCAGCTTCATCTGGAATCGGTACATGTACACGCCGTGGACCCGCGATGGCAGGGTTCGTGCGACGGTCATTTCCATCGCACCGGATGTCTCGGGCTGGATCGACCAGCTGAATGCCGAGAACTCTCAATCGGTCAAGGAAGGCGATGTGCTGTTCACCGTCGACAACGCACGTTACAAGGTCGCACTCGAACAGGCTCAGGCACAGGCCGACAGTGCGAAGGTGGATTGGCAGCGAGCGGCGAGCGTCTATCAACGTCGCGGCAGCCTGACCGACGGCGGCGTGAGCAGCGAAGAAATCGACCTCGCGCGCCTCGATATGCTGGCGAAGCTCGCGGTCTACAAGCAGGCGCAAGCGAAAGTAGATGCGATGCAACTCGATCTGTCCCGAACGATATACAAGGCACCGGCCGACGGGAAAATCATCAATCTGGCGCTAGAAAAAGGGGACTACGTCACGCGTGGCGTCGACCGTCTGGCGCTCGTTAAAAGCAATAGCTACTACGTCACGGGCTATTTCGAAGAGACCAAGATACCCGCCATCAGGCTTGGCGACAAAGTGGAAATATGGTTGATGGCTGGCAGTATCAGACTCGACGGCCACGTTGAGGCTATCGACAGCGGCATCTCCAACGAGAATACGACACCGGGAAACGAAATGTTGCCGTCCGTTTCCGCGACCTTCTCCTGGATTCGTCTCGCCCAGCGCATTCCTGTCGACATCAGGATCGATAGCGTCCCGGCCGGGGTGGATTTGAGTTCGGGAATGTCGGCAACCCTCAAAGTCGTGGTTCCGCCAAACGAGCAACGCAACCGTCGATCGGTTCTGCATGCTTTGAGCACCGACGTCAGCGCCGTTCTCCATTAATGGCGAAATTGGCCGCTATGAACGCCTTGGTAATTTTTCAGGTTGAAAAGCAATGACAGGCTCAGTGCTAAGCGCCTATCTGCTCACGAACAAGGTCGCCGTCAGAACAGCGATCAAAGTCAGCATTTCCGTATGGGGCGCGCTCGTGATTGCGCTTCTGATGAATTTCGAACATCCGGTGTGGGCAATGATCACCGGAATGATTTCTTTCTTCGCACCGGACCACGCACAGGTCGTCAAAAAATGTCTGTTTCAGTGCATCAGCACTATTCTCGGTGGATTGCTGGGACTACTCTTGATGGCGTTCACGGCACAAAGTCCTTTCATGTTGGCACTGCTTGTAGCGGCGGTTATTTTCGTCTCCGCGAGCCTGTCCTATCACACACGCGACGGCAACTTCACGTTCTGTTGTGCAATCTTCTCAGTGACCGTGGTCATCATGGTGATGATCCCCGGATTTATCGGTCCGACGAGCGAAGAGTTCATCGTCATCTTCATCGATCGTATTGGGGCGATCATCGCAGGGATCGCCTGGGCTGCGCTCGTCAGTGCCGCACTGTGGCCGGTGTACAGCACCGATATGCTGTACGGTACGAGCCGCAAGCTTGTCGATGCGTTGTTTCACCTGAATAGCGACTTCGCACTCGACGACGACGCACTGCGGTCGAAGCAGGCGGCTATTTATTCGACGCTTGTCGAGTGCGAGGACGCGGCGAACCACTGCAGTCTCGAAGGTCATTGGGGACAGCGGGCGGCAAAAATTGCGCGAGAAATGAACCGTGTGTCGGTCGAAATAGTCTCGGAATCGTACGCTTTGCACCAGCTTCAGCCGGACGAACAACACGCCGTCGCGGCGGAACTCCAGCGCCTGACCGAGGCTGCGGCATCGATGCCGCTCGATCGGGTGCGCCGGATGCCGCACGAGATGGATTCGCTCACGGAGTTTATCTGGGAGTTGAATGGCTCGATCGCAAAGGACCGGGAGATCGTCGAGTTCACCGGGCGGTCCTTGCTGCTCACGAAGTTGCACAACCTCGCGCTGCAGCTAAAGTCGCTCGCCGACCTGTATGGTAGCCTGCTTCGAGCAGAAAAAATCGACGTCGAGGGCACGAGGATCAAGCGGCACTTCCAGTTCCGTAACAGCGTTACGACCGGATTACGATCGTCCTTGCTGTTCGTGATTGTCTTTGGCCTGTGGTACGCGACCGGATGGGGTCAGGGATTTCTAATCGCGGTCGTGCCCGTCGTCTTCAGCATCATGCTCGGTAAGTTGCCTCACCCCGAAATCATTCTGAAGAAGATCGTCATTGGGACGGCCATAGGCATTCCTGTAGGTCTGGCAGTGTTCATTTTGCTGGCTCAGGCGCCGAGCGCGATTGAGCTGTTGATCCTGACGGCAGGCAGTGTGTTGTTCTTCGGATTGATGGGTCTGTCCAGTCTCATGTCGTTTCCCTATAGTCTCGGCTTCTGCCTGTCGTACATGATTCTCGTGCTTCCTTTGAACACGCCTGCGTTGGCCTTGAATGTGCCATTCGCTATCGAACGCTCGTTGTCGGTCGGCATCGGTTCCGCGATTCTGGCGCTCCTTTACGTCTTGCTGCCACGGCGGCCGTTGTTTAAAGAGGGGGCATCCGCCGCTTCGCTATTTGAAGCGGATCTACGCAATGTCATCCTGACGAATCGCCACGGCAACGGCGCTGCAAATGCGCTGAAGCACCGTGTCGGACTGGTCATCGACAAGCTGGTCGCCGCCAGCCATGAAGTGGAGCCCGACACCAGGGCGGCATTGGTGGATAAAGCTGGGCAATGCATTTTCTTGATGACGCAGGTCAGCAAAGTTGATGCCTACCTGGAAGGCATCGGGATGCCTGCCCGATCGGACGCACTGAGGCCGTGGAAGACCGAGCTTTATCGGAACTACCTTTTTGACGGCTGGCAAAACAAGCACCGACTTGTAGATGGCGTCGCTCCGATTCCTCTGCCGAACCGCGTTTCCACAAGCGACACAAAAATATCGCGTGATCACTACCTGCGCGAATGCGATTACTTGATCCGACGCGTATTCAAGTCGCTTCCGCTTCAGGAAACAATGCAATGAAACCTCGCCATATCGCTTCAATTCTGGCATGCAGCATGGTGTTATCTGGTTGCAGCCTGATACCCGAGTATCACCGTCCTACTGCGCCAGTTAGGCCGACATGGCCCACAGGTCCCGCGTATGCATCCGCGTCTGCGAACAGCGGAAAGATGGCGCCCGACATCGGCTGGAAAGAATTTTTCAAAGACCCGGGTCTGCGCAGCGTGATCGGAGTTGCACTCGAAAACAATCGCGATCTTCGCAAGGCCGCGTTAAACGTCGACGCGTACCGCGCGCTGCACCGTATCCAGAACGCGAAATTGCTGCCGAATGTCGGCGCGGGCGCATCGGCGAACATACAAAGACTGCCATCTGACGTATCGGCTTCGGGACTGCCAGGCATGGAGAACCAGTACGAAGTCGCGTTGGGAATGAGCTCCTATGAGGTCGACTTCTTCGGCAAGGTACGAAGCCTCTCGAAGCAGGCGCTGGAAACCTATCTCGCCAGCGACGAGGCGCAACGCAGCGAACGAATCGCCCTGGTGAGCGAGGTTGCGGATGCCTATTTAACCTGGCGGACAGATCAGAACCTCGCGAAGTTGACGGATGCAACCCTGGCGAGCAATCAAAAAAGTCTGGACCTGGTCGAACGCAATGAGCGAAAAGGTATTGCATCAGCGTTGGCGGTGCGGCAGGCTCGTGTGGCGGTTGACCGTGCGCGCACCCAGCAGGCTGCTGATATGCGTCAGGTCGCGCAGGATATCAATGCCCTTGAGTTGCTAGTCGGCGCGCCTTTACCGAACGATTTGCCTAAGGAAGATCCGCTCGACAATACGGTGATCTACAACCTTCCCGTGGGACTGTCTTCGGACGTTCTGTTGCGTCGCCCGGACATCCAGGCTGCTGAACATCAGCTTCTCTCGGCCAACGCGAATATCGGTGCCGCGCGTGCGGCATTCTTTCCAAGCATCACGTTGACAGCCTCGGCCGGCACAACGAGCGCCGGGCTCAAGGATCTGTTCACGCCGGGCCAGGGTATCTGGACATTCGCACCTCAGATCAACGTGCCGATTTTCAACGGCGGCAGCCTCAAGGCCAGTCTTGATTACTCGAAGATCCAGAAAGATATTGCGATTGTGCAATACGAGAAAAGCATTCAGGTCGCCTTCCGGGAAGTCGCGGATGGACTCGCCGCACGCTCTACCTATGTCGACCAGCTTCAGGCGCAGCGCGATCTGGTGCAAAACAACAAGGAGTACTTCGCCCTTGCGAACGAACGTTTTCGCCAGGGCATTTCCACCTATCTCACAGTACTCGATGCTCAGCGTGAGTTGCTGTCCTCACAGCAGCAACTTCTGAGCGATCACATGCTGCAATTAACTACAGAGATCAGTCTGTATAAGGCGCTCGGAGGCGGATTGTCGGAATGATATCTTTTCTTCTGAACAGGCTCCGCGGGTGAATCGGGTGGCGCCATTCGATGGATTAAAAGAAATATGGATATGCTTCAAGGTATGCGTGCATTTGTGCATGTTGCAGAAAATGAGAGCTTTACCGATGCGGCGCGCCGGATGCAGACTACAACCGCGCAGGTATCACGGGCCGTGACCGCGCTCGAGGATCACTTGTGCACCCGCCTTATAAATCGCACGACACGGCGTATGGCGCTGACGGCGGCAGGAGAGCGCTACCTGCGACGCTGTCAGCAGATACTGATGGAAATCGATCACGCAGAGGCGGAGGCGCGCAAGGCTCACACACACCCTTCGGGCGTGCTGCGGCTTCACGCGATGTCCAGTTTCGGACAGCATCACGTTGTACCGGCGATTGCGCGCTACTCGAAGTTGCATCCGGCTGTTTCCATCGATCTCACCTTTTCCCAAAGCGTTCCAGATCTTGTCGCCGAAGGCTTTGACGTTTCGCTGGTGCTCGCGCCGCAGATGCCGGATTCAGATCTTGTCGCGCGCCATCTGGGTAGCGTCTTTAGCGTCGCCTGCGCATCGCCGGACTACATTAGCGAATCCGGCGTGCCGCAGACACCGGCCGACCTCGGGACGCATACGTGCATTCAGCTACGCACCCCGGTGTTCCCCGCAGATCGATGGAAGTTTGAAGGTGCTGACGGCATCGAAGAGGTCCTTTTGGACCCATCAACACTCCGAGTCAATACAGCAGAAGCGCTTGATGTCGCTATCCAGTCTGGACTCGGTATCGGACTGCTGCCTTGCGCCACGGCTCTCGCAGGACTTCGCGCCGGAACCTTGGTGCGGATTCTGCCGACTTACACGCTACAGGAACTGAATCTCTACCTCCTTTATTCGTCCAGAAAGCATCTGGACGCAAAAATCCGAACATGGGTCGAGTTCCTTCTCGCGGAGATGCCCGGCGTGCTTGCAGCCGACGCGGAACTCATCGGGACTTCTCCTGCCCATATGCGGGACAATGCAGGTTGGGACGTGGTTTCGTCGGCATCAAGACTGTCCGTTCCGAAGGTGGCTGAAGTTTGGATCAACAGATGACATGAGGAGCGCGAATCGCACTCGTCACGTAGCCCTACGTCCGGATCACGCGTAGCTAGAACCGGATCGGAAATATTTGCATTCCCTGGCGCATGGCGGACAGCCGTCGGGTCGGCCTGTACGTTGTTGTGGGAAGGACACACAGAGTCCGTAATGGGAAAAAGTTCGAAAGAGGGCTCGCTGATAACCCGTGCTCGACTGCTGGATTCAGCAGAGATGCTCTTCGCGACAGAGGGCGTCGAGCATGTATCGTTATTGCGGATCGCCTGCCACGCGGGTTTGACGAGAGGTGCGCTTTACTGGCACTTTGACAATAAGAACGCACTGCTGGCAGCGATGTTTGAGAGGGGGTATGCGAGGATTGCTACCCGCATCGAGGCGTTTAGCGAGCGCATCAGTACGGGCGTTTTGCTTGAAGACGTCCAGGGATTCTGCCTGCAACTTGTCGAAGAGCCATTCGTCGATACACAGACCATGCGCTTTTTCGTGATTTTGCTCGCGCGCACCGAGATGACCGAGCAGAATGCCCTTGCGATCGGTTTTAGGCACGCCGTAGACTCCTTGATTTCGGTACTGAGAACAGCGCTAGATCGCGCGATCGGACATGGTGTATTGCCATCTACTCTCGACAGCCGGTGCTGTGCTCACTACATCCATGGTCAGATCGTTGGGGCGCTTATCCTGACGCTCGACACAGCACCCCGGACCTCGGCGCGCGCTGTTGCTCGCGCTACCGTGTCGGCCGCGTTGACGGCACTTACCTGTCCATCGGTCCTAGACGCCCTGAGTACCACGCGGAGCACTATTCGGTGAGCGTAATATATCAGAGGGCGTCATTCCATAGCGTGCGACGATCGTCCGGCAAAAATGTGCCTGACTCGAAAAGCCCCAACGGAACGCGATCTCTCCGATAGTTACTTTCCGTCCCGCATGAGTGACCAGGTCGCGGTATGCTCGCGCGGCTCGCTGCGCCCAGATATAGTCGGAAAGCGAAGTTCGCTCCGCAGCGAATAGACGATTGAGATGTCGCACTGAAACACCGACTTTGACCGCAACGTTCGTAGGCGTCAGTTGTGTGTCACTCAAATTCTGGGCGATATAGCCCTTCGCCTGCAGAACATAAAACACGGATGGCTCGAGTGCAGATGCTCCGTTCCTGCTCGATTTCACCATCGAGCGCAGCAGCATATGGGTGCGTGCCGGCAACGACTCCGCACTTTCGGCTGCCGGGTCCCGCAGATAGCTGGTCAGGACCCGCCGAAACTCGGCTCCCACAGCGATACCGACACCGGGCGTCGGCGCAATTTTGAGCGGTAACTCGTCAGCCCGGATGTCCCACTGTTCGGCCAGTTCGGTCACGGGAATATCCACGAGTAGCTCACGCATATCCGAGAGAAAGCCAAACGTAAAGGGACGACGTGTGTCGTAGATTATTGTGTCGCAGACGGTCAGAGACTGACTTTGGCCGCCCTGAATGAAGTATGCGTTTCCTTTAACCAGGTGACACGCAAAGATCGATTCCTTGGGAAACTCCTTCACGAGTCGCGGGTTCCGTTCGATCACATGATCGTTTCCTTCGATCTCGGCAACGCGCATGGTGTCCAGAGTACCGTTCGCCTGCCGCGCAGTCAGCCCTGACTCCGATAGCGAAGACGTGCGCAATCCGATCAGCGCCGCGGCGTTGTATTTATCCCAATATGCGAGCCTTTCTTCGATCGCCACGGGATCCGTCGATGCGTACGTGAGTAAAGGGGGATAAGTATTCACCGGTTTTGTCTCCAATTTTGCGGTCGCTTCTGCGGCGACCGTCGTCTGATTTCGGCTTTCTAGAAAGCTACCACTTATAGGGACGCCTGTCAGGCGTCGTCGAAATTGAGGTGATCTGGTGTCCCGCTCAGTCAAATCCCACGTCCTCAGGAATCAAACCGACCTCCGCCATTGACGATAAATTGTCTTCACGATTTCAAGGAGACGATGATGGTAGATAGAGCAAAGAATGAATTCTGGCGCGACCTCAGCCCGATCGCCAACCCGTTCAAACCGCACGCGTTGCCGGAGGCGTACATCGCCGGCGCGGCGTCGGAAGATGACCGGCTTTACGTGCCGTTCACCGAAACCGTGTCATCCCGTCCGTTGTGGATCTCGCCGAGCGAAAACAGGTGGTGCGACATCCTGATGGCGAAAGAAGCGGGCCTCGTCAATCGGCACTACCACCCGCATGAAGTTTTTGCATACACCATCTCCGGCAAATGGGGATACCTCGAACATGACTGGACCGCCACAAAAGGCGACTTCGTTTACGAGACGCCAGGCGAAGGCCACACACTCGTTGCCTTCGAACATGAGGAACCGATGCGGGTTTTCTTTATCGTGCACGGACCGCTGATCTGGTTAGACAAGGATGGCAAGTCCGACGGCTATTTCGATGTTCACGACTACATCGAGATGTGCGAGAAGCACTACGATGCGATGGGCTTCGGTGCTGACACGATCAAGGGCTTGTTACGCTAAAGGCGTCTGCAGAAGCCAGAGAATGCCCCTGCATAGGAGACAACAGCATGACATTCCTCAAAAACACCTGGTATGTCGCGGCGCTCGCCAGCGAAATCACCACCGCACCGATGGCTCGCACAATCTGCGGCGAATCGATCCTGATGCTTCGCAAGGAAGACGGCACTTGCGTCGCGGCGGGCAACCGGTGCCCGCATCGATTTGCGCCGCTGCATACAGGAACTGTCGTAGGCGACGGCATCATCCAATGTCCGTATCACGGCCTGCAGTTCGATGGCACATCGGGTCAGTGCGTCCACAATCCGCACGGCGACGGCAAAATTCCCCATGCCGCGCGAATCCCGACTTATTCCGCCGTTGAGCGCAACGGGTTGCTCTGGTTGTGGCTGGGCGATCCAGGCAGGGCTGACCCATCCGCCATTCCAGATTTTGGTTTCATGACGTCACCCTCGTTTCGCACTTTGTCCGGCTCCATTTATGTGCGCTCGCACTACGAGTTGATTGCTGACAATCTGATGGACCTCTCTCATGTCGAATATCTGCACGCAGGTGGCCTCGGCAGCGAAGCGATCAAGAAGGGGAAAACCGAAGTTACTCAGGACGGGGCTACAGTGCATTCGAACCGTTGGTGTCCGGACGGTATGGCGCCGCCCGTGTGGGACGCCATATTCGACAACTACGGAAAGCCCGTCGATCATTGGCTGAATATGCGCTGGGATGCGCCCGGGGTTCTGCGGCTCGATGTGGGCGTTGCGCCAGTCGGCGAGTCTCGTGAAAAAGGGGTGTGGGCGTATTTCAACCATTTTCTGACGCCTGAAACGCAGACGTCAACGTACTACTTCTGGTCGGTAAGCCGGCCGTTCAAGCTGGACGACGAGTCTGTCGACAGGAACATTGAGGAAGCCGTACACGTTGCATTCGTCGGAGAAGATGTACCGATCATCGAGCGAGTCGAGCTGATGATGGGCGGCAAGACTTTCGACCAGATGCGGCCTGTTTTATTGACCGCAGACGCCGGTGCTTTGCGGGCGAGGCGCGTGCTCAAGCAATTGATCAGTGACGAGCAGGAACCTCAGCCAGTCGTGGAGGCAGCAGCGGCATCATGACTACCGACAAGCTGCTCAACCTCATGGTTGCAAAACGCACGGATGAAACTGGGGACATTCTGTCCGTCGAGTTAGCCGATCCCGATGGCAACTGCCTCCCGCCTTTCGAGGCGGGCGCCCATATCGACATACATGTCGCTGAGGGCCTGGTTCGCCAGTACTCCATTTGCAACTCGCCATCAGACCGCTATCGATATCGCCTGGGGATTCTGCGTGCATCACAATCTCGCGGTGGGTCCTCCTCGCTACACGCAGCATTGAAGCCTGGCACACGGTTGGCCGTCGGCGCACCGCGCAGCGCCTTCCGGCTACGCGAAGGGTCAACATTCGGTGTGCTGGTCGGTGGCGGGATAGGCATCACGCCGTTGATGTCGATGGCCCATCGGCTGCACGAGCTTGGCACGCCTTTCGAGTTGCACTACTGCGTCAGATCGCAGGCGCAGGCCGCCTTTATCAGCGAGCTTGCTTCCTGCAAGTTCAAGTCGGCCGTGCAGTTCCACTTCGATGATGGTGACCCCAAGCAACGCTTCTCCCCAGCGGTTTTTGCGCAGCGAACGGCGGCGGATCTCTACCTCTGCGGGCCGGCCGGCTTTATGGAGTGGGTCACATCGTCGGCTGTTGCCGCGGGTCTGGCAACAGGACGAATCCACTCAGAGCGATTCTCGGCGGCACCGCTTGCGGGCGGATGCACCTTCACGGTCAAGGCGGCGCGAAGTGGCGTCACTGTGGACGTAACCGACAAGCAGACTATCGCCGACGCGCTGCACACGGTGGGCGTATCGGTCCAAATGTCTTGCGAACAAGGCGTTTGCGGGACCTGTCTGACCCGTGTTGTCGAAGGTGTCCCTGACCACCGCGATCTTTTTCAAACCGAGGCTGAAAAGGCCGCTAACACTCATATCGCGCCGTGCTGTTCGCGCTCGCTATCTAGTGTGATCACACTCGATATCTGACGGATTCGCAATGGAGGTTGCGCGGCATCAGACAACGCCTACCGCGCAGCACCCGCTCTTCGCGTGGTGACATCGGGTTGACCATGATTCAACGGGTTACGCCAGTTCGAACGGTCCGACTCGCCACGCAATCGGGTTTGACCGCAAGGACGACAAAAGAAGGCTCAGTGCGTCGCGGAATTCGGACGGGCGAAAACAGGTGTGCAGCAGATCCAAGTCTGTTTCTTTCGTTTCAACGTTCTCGTCCCCGCTCATGGGGATCATGCGTGTACCCAAAAGACGCTCTGCCAGCCGGCCCAGCTGTGCATGTCGATCAGGGGAAACGGTCTCGTTAAGTACGCCTGCCAGCCTGCAGCATGACGCGTAGGCTTCCATGCGAAACGAAGCGGTTCCGCGCTGAGTTGGCGTGCTTTCGTTAGGTACGACCCGGTCGTTTGCGGCCGCCGCCACCATGCGCTCGGTTGCGCGGGCAATTTCTGCCAGCCCCCCCGCATGTCCGGTCTTGACCACGATCTGAAAGGCCCGTGTATAAAGGACATCGCCGAGCAGGACGCCCGCGGCCGTTCCCAGCGTCAACAACGGATTTGCTGGTGTACCGGCCGTTGCGTCGGATAGCCGCGCATGCGCCCCGAGCGACAACACCATCAACTCCATCGCTGCGGCAAACGCATAAAGGCACCGCTCCCTACCGTCCTGGACGCCGATCGCACGTGCGCAAAGCATCAGCACGCTGCTCGCGAGCAACCTTTCGTTTGCGATTGCACCGTCGATGAACGGGCGTGCAAAGGCAAGGTGACTGCTTTGTTTGTCGCCGACTTGGTTGAGAATGGCGGTGAGATCGGTGGAAATTGGGGCTTGGAAGTCGTACAAAACATCGTGTCTCATCGTGTGACTAATGGCGGTGCGATCTGTTGTCCGGCGTTGACCAGTATTTTGCCAAGCATCCCTTTGAACAGATCGATCGCTTCAACCGTGAAGCTTAGCAGGAGACCCTTCAGCGTCTCCGTAAATATGGCGGGAATCTGCGCAGCGGCGCGCTCGCCTTCCGCACTCAGCGAAAGGAGAAGTACGCGCCGGTCCGTTGGAATACGGCGGCGCACAACGAGTCCTACCTTTCCTAACCGGTCAACCAGCCGCGTTACTGCACTGGCGTCTATGCCGAGCTCGCGTGCAAGTTCTGCCGCAGAGCATTCACGAGCTATAGCAATGGCTAGCAAGATGGCGGCTTGCGATGTTGTCAGACCAAGCGTGGAAAGCGTGCGTTGCGTGGCGGCATCCCACAACACAGCACGCGCACGGCAAATTAAATTGCACAAATGCACCTTTTCGTCGGCGACGAGAGAAGGATACGCGCTCATCGCGTCTGCTGAACATTGACCGTTAAACACTGGGGAAGAATCGCAAAGGTAACTTGCCGCACAGCGCGGAACAGTGTGCCGTGCGTTGAGGCATATTTTCTATCGGCACCAAATGGTAGGTGCAGCGCAAGTGCAACAGCTAAAGGCTGTTGTGACGCAGTCATTGGAAGGGAAACGAGCGCATTAGATTCGCTTTGCTCCTAGAAGCAATGTTACGCCACTCCTTGCGTCGGAACTGTTGCAAATCCAGCAAATGATCTTTCAAGAATCGCTGATCTCCTGCTCGGAGTCTTGTGGTTGGCCTGCCGGAAGAACGCTTTGAATCGACCCAGCAAAAATATTTGTATAGTTCTGGCAAAGGTGCATTGAAAGAAATGCGTTTTCATCTGGACACCAACAATCCTAAACTCGCTACGGCCCAACACAATGCGTTGGCAATCCAGCCAGGAAGGGAAGTGCTTCGTATGAAATTGCCCGTCATATCCATCGCTATTGCAGTCATTCTGGTTGCGCCAACGACCTCCTTCGCGCAGTCCGCCGAACCAGACATGCTCACAAATTTTGAAAGCGAATCCGTCGACTCCCTAACGGTACGTCAGGGCCAACTGGAACAAACTTCCTACCCAGACAGATCAAAGGCAACCGATAGGTCCATAGCGCGGAGCGGCGCAAGCGAGCAAAGCGCGTCACCCTCGGACCTGCGAGTCAGCTCGTACTCGCCGCCTGTCCACATTGCAAGATGATATGACGTGTCAACTTGCGGGACGGCAGACGAAACAGAGGCATATCCGGATGCAAAGGTCGCGGCGATGAATGCCAGCCTTCCTTGGCGATAGTCTGGGAGTTCAGTTTGCTGCTCGAGATGCACGGGATCTCATTCTGCGACTACTCGCTTGATCCGCATGCCGCACGCGCTTCTGTCCTCGTCAGTCAACTGCACGGCAGCATTTCGAATGACGGATTGTCGGTTCGTAGGTCAACTGGTGTGCACGAAAAATCACCTGGCGCTGCGCGCGTCGCAAAGCGACTGCTTATCACGGTCCATAACATATAGGCACAGTTCCATAGCGACAAGTGTTCTTTTCACAAGGGGATTTCTCTTCCGTTCCTTGTGCGTGGTTATTGCGCTTAGGGGGTATTGGCGTACCCCCTGCGCAGATTGTCCTTTAAGTTTCTTCCATGTGAACTCTCGTGCCGTCGGCGGAAATGAACCTGCCTCAGCGGCACGTTTCTTCCTGACGTGATGGGTTGCAGTTTTTCGGATGGCCGTTTAGTTTTAAACGGACGCAAAGATTTTCACATCAATTCCATAAAAAATCAAAACAGAGCAGAAATTCATAACAAGTGCGATTAATACTGAGCGCATTATTTAAATACTCGCACAGCACCAATAATCCGCGCGACATGATTATGATTTTTTAATCCTCAAATAATTGGCTATCCGTAAACGAGATGTTCCGGGTGCCAGCGCGTGGGATGGCAGACTATCGGCATCGCTTGAGCCCTGATGGCCGTTAAGAATGGCAACGGTGCTGCCATCCCGCGAACCCGCCGGCCGCTCAACATCGATCTGTATGGCTTGGAGGGCGAGCGGATCGTGCGTGCCGAAGTCGGCGGGTCCTCGCTATCGATGCGAAGATCATCACTAGTGCTCGCAGAGCGTTAAATCGCAAGTGCTATGCGAGCGCCCTCCCCGTGAGTGCATGGAACCTCAGACGCTTGCGTGAAGCTCCTCAGCAACGACCCATGACATGGTCGCGGTCGTGCTCTCGGGAACGGAAACAGTTGACGTCTGCATTCCTGTAACACTATCCGTTGATCAGTGAAAATTCGCAATTGGTCACGGTTTCTCTTGAGATGAAACCAGTGCAGAGAACTGAGTGATTCGTGCGGCCACAGGATCATGGTTATCACAGACAGCGCGCGCCCAATTGATCCACTCGGCAACACTTGAGCCACAATCGATCGAAACACCGCTAGCAGCACATGCGATCTCAACCTGATCGAGGTAGCTTCTGCACTGTTGAACACGAAGCCAGTTATCGACCTCCGTCCACAGTTCACCGACCTTCTCCAGATCAAGCTTGGCAGCAAGTCTTTGAGCTTCCGCAGCCGCGCGTTCCGCTTCATAGGAGCTCGTGGCTTCCGCCCGCCTGATCGCTAAACAATTCGTGCTAGTTGATCGTCAACCGTCCGGCCGGGTTCGTCTCTCGCATAAGTGCGTACCCCGCCCCTAGTCTGACGTACTGTAAGACGAAGGCCAACGCTACCTTTACTGGAGGTCGGCTTGCCGCGGGAACTCTCCGCATCAGTCAGGCGGAGATTTATTTCAAACAACCCGCGGGAAAGAACAAGCCGACCGTTCGTCTCACGCGCTTTGAAACCGCGCAGCCGCATAGCCTCCACGAGTGTATCCGCGATACATAAGGCCCGGTGCCGGCGTTGACGCGAGGTGCTAACTGCATCTGTGTTGGAATTTCCCTTCTGGAATGCCAGCCTGTTGGCAATAGCGCGCACGCATGCCGTACACAATTGCCCGTCGGCATACGTAACGATAGGCTGGAGGAAAGATTTCTCCTCTTCCTTGATTTGGAGCAGTCGGCGGGCCAAATCGGGCGGCGACGCACCACGATACCTGTGCCTCTCCGGATCACTAATTACCATGTGACGGCCTGCCTCGCTGGGAAGCGGTGTCCGTGCAACTGCTTTTCCAGCCTCCAGCTTTGCCCAGTACGCAGAGGATGGTGTTGGAACATTCAGTTGCTTGCAGATCCTCTTCAGCATGGCTCCCGACATACCAAGCTCTTGCGCGACCTCCCGCGCCGGCTTCTCCCAAACACGCCGATAGATGTCGCTGCGGACTATCTTAATCTTGCTGCCCATGGATTCCCCTCACCGAAAGACAAGGCAGTCTAGCTCCGACGCTCTGAACTGACATGCAACATACGTATGAGGCCAATTCAGACCTCATTAGGTGGAGAAATTTCCTTCAAGGCGATTACATCTAACTTTAGGTGGATTGCCCTTGGGGGCACTCGAACGCCGCGCCAATCTCCACCTAAAGCTTGCATGCAATTCGGTCTCGTGAGCTTGCCCCCGAAAAACGAATCCCTTGCTGAGCAGGTAAACTCAAGCAAGGAGAAGAACGATGACAAGCAAGGCAAAGCGGGCACAGTACACGCTCGAGTTCAAGCTGGAAGCGGTACGACTGGTCAAAGCCGGGCAAAGCATGGCAGCAGTGGCGGCGACACTGGGTGTGGTTGAACAGACGCTGTACAACTGGGTGAAGGCTGACCGGGAAGGCAAGCTGGCGGGCGCAGGCACGAAGCCTGTGAGCCCGGAACAGATGGAGCTGGCGCGGCTGCGTGCGGAGGTAGCGCGCCTGAAGATGGAGCGAGACATATTAAAAAAGTGCGCAGCGTACTTCGCGAAGGAATCGATGTGAAGTACGCGTTCATCGAGCACAATCGACGCCGCTGGCCAGTCTCGGTCCTATGCGAAGTGCTGGAAGTCAGTCCCAGCGGATATCATCAGCGCCGGCAACGCACCGCGCACGACAAGCCGCACCGTAGCCGCGTAAGCAACGATGCGCTGCTCGCGCAAGTCAAGGCGATTCACATGCAGGTCAAGGGCGAATACGGCTGGCCTCGCATGTGGAAGGAGTTGCTCACGCAAGGCGTGCGCGTGGGCAAAGAACGGGTTCGCAAACTGATGGCGCAGCATGGCATTCGAGCCCGCCACAAGCGCAAGTACATCGCGACGACGAACTCGAACCACGATTTGCCGGTGGCGCCGAATCTGTTGGAGCGCGACTTCACCGCTAACGCACCGAACCAGGTCTGGACGACCGACATCACGTACCTGGCGACAGCCGAAGGCTGGGTCTACCTCGCGGCCATCATCGACCTGTTCAGCAGGCAGGTGGTGGGCTGGTCGATGCAGCCGCACATGAAGGCTGAACTGGTCACGGACGCATTGCGAATGGCGTGGTTCCGGCGTCGCCCTGACGCCGGCGTAATCGTGCATAGCGACAGGGGCAGCCAGTATTGCAGCGGCCTGTTTCAGGACGCGTTGAAGGCCTACGGCATGCGTTCGTCGATGAGCCGACGTGGAAATTGTTGGGATAACTCGCCGACGGAAAGTCTATGGGGTTCGCTGAAGGTAGCACGCATGCACGGACGACACTTCCCCACCCGGCGGGCAGCAATGGATGAGGTGATTGACTGGCTGGGTTTTTACAACGCGCGCCGGTTACATTCAACGCTCGATTACGTCAGCCCCATGACATTCGAAAAGAACTGGTTCGCGGCTCATAGAGGCGAAGCCGCATAATTCACCCAGCTATGGGATTCGTCAAACGGGGGCAAGGTCATCGATCGCGGTGGCACAAGGCTTCTGCGACGAGCAATTTCATATCAAGTTTGCGTTGATCCTCTTCTTTCAACAATCTCCCCCAATCCAACATCCTCCCATCCACCAGCCCAGCGACCGCAGCTCCACTAAAGTACCCACGCTGCATAGCCGTTATCCGGGTGACGTAATCGTCATTTTTCCGCGCGTATTTTCGCGTCGCGGCAAACACGCATCTGATCCGCAGACGCACTGGCGCACCGGTTTATTTCCAAGGGGCACGATCGGCGACAAGCCGTCATACTCTGTCTTTTTTGCGGCAGACGGTTCCGACAACGCATTCGGAAGACTCCCGAGCGAAGTTTGACCGTCCGTCCCGTCTTTTCGACGGCAATTTCCGCGTAGCGCCACGCGCGGTTTATGTGGAGCGTATTTTGTAATGAGTCCACCCCCTGTCGTCCCATTCGTTCACGAAAAGGCTGATTCCGGCGCCTTCGTGGGCGCCGCGCCAGCTTTTCGCCAACTGGTCAGGATGATCGATCGGGTCGCACCAACCGATCATCCGCTGCTTGTTTTCGGGCCGACCGGCTCAGGCAAGGAGTTGGTCGCTCGCCGCGTCCATGCGCACAGCCAGCGCCAGGATCAGCCGTTCGTCGACGTCAACTGCGGCGCGATTCCAGAAAATCTCGTTGAAGCCGAATTGTTCGGGCACGTCAAAGGCGCGTTCACCGGTGCGGGCGAAACCCGTCAGGGACTTTTCCAGCAGGTCGGCAAGGGCACGCTTCTGCTCGACGAAATCGGCGAGCTGCCACTCGCACTGCAGCCGAAACTGCTGCGGGTACTCGAAACGCGAACCTTCCGCCCGATTGGTTCATCGACCAATCTGCATTTCGCGGGCCGCGTCGTTGCCGCGACTCACCGCGACCTGCGCGAACTCGCGCGCGAAGGTCTGTTCCGCGAAGACCTGTTCTACCGGCTGGCGGTTTTCGTGCTCGCCGTTCCCGGCCTCGAACAGCGCATCGAGGACATTCCGGCTCTCGTCACTCACTTCGCGGCGCAGCACACGCGTCGCCTCGAATTTTCGCCGGCGGCCATCCGCCGGCTGTCCCAGCACGCATGGCCGGGTCACATCCGGCAGTTGCGCAACCTGATCAGCCAGTTGAGCGTGCTCGCCGAGAACACGCTCATCGACGTCGATTCGCTCGAGCCGTTTCTTGCCAATGAAACGACCGGGCCGGTGTCGCGCGCAAGCCTCGCTGACATGCTGCTGCAACTCGAAGGCCGCGACAAGCTCGCAGTCGCTGAAGACCTCCTGATCGACCGCGCGCTCGAACGCACCAGCGGCAACAAAAGCGCGGCCGCCACCTTGCTGGGCGTGGGCCGGAAGACCATTGAGCGGCGTCTGAAGTCACGCGAGGAACATCATCGGGAAGCGCGCAAGTGTCTCGAGCACGCCAGCGCGCTGATCGAAGAATCGAAGTTCGCCGAAGCCATCCCGCTGTTGCGCCGTTGCCTCGACGTGCTGCAAACGCCCCAGGAACAGGAGTCCGTGCGCCGTCTTCAGTTTGACGCCTACCGGCTGCTCGGCATGAGCTTGCGTAGCGTGCACGGCTGGTTGTACGCGGAAGCCACCGCCTGCTACGCCGCCGCACTGACCATCGGCGAAGGCGTCTGTGCGCCCGCCGAACTCGCGGCGATCCAGTTCGGCATCTGGACCACGCAACTGACGACGCTTCAGCTCAAGCAGGCGCGCGCCACCGCGCAGAACATGCTGGAGCGCGCCCAGAACGGCGGCGACCGGGTCTCGCTCGACGAAGCCCACGTCGCGATGACCAACACCCTCTTCTGGCTAGGCGACAGTGAGGAAGCGCTGGCCTGTCTCGCGCGCGGCAATCTGCTCGGCGTGGGGCGAGAAGACGCCCGTACCGGTTCGCAGGGAATCGACCTCGCCAGTCTCGCACTGACTTTCGAAGGCCTCGCCGCTTATCAGATCGGCGCATTCGGGCAAGCGCGGCGCGCCATGGACATGCTGATCCTGCGCGCCTCCGAGCCCGGCGCGCACGCGTTGGCTCATGCCGTCAACCTGCAGGGCGCGGCCTGGCTCGCCTGCCTGTTCGACGACGAAAGCCGGCTCGGCGATCTCGCGAGCGAACTCGAATCGGTTTCGATCGCGAACGGTTTTGCGTTCTATCGAGGCGTCGGCCAGGTGCTTCGCGGCTGCCACCTCAGTTCGCTCGGCCACCCCGACGAAGCGGAAACCGTCATGATCGACGGCTTCGACAACCACATGCTCTGCAACGGCGGCGCGCTGTTCTATTCGTTCAAGACGTGGCAGCACGGCGAACTGCTGCTGCGCGCCGGCCGCGCGAAGGAGTGCGAGGCGCTTCTCGCCACTGCGATCGACGAAACGCTCGCCCGCCAGGAACGGGTTTATCTGGGCGAACTCCTCGTCACCCGAGCCCGCGCGCAATGGGCGCTCGGCGACGTCAACGCCGCGGAACTGGGTCTGCGCACCGCCATGTCCACCGCCCTCGCCTTCGGCTCGGTGCCCGCACGCGTGGACGCCGCGCGCTATCTCGCCGATCTGCTGCGCTCCACCGGCCGCAACGCCGAAGCCATCGACACCCTCGAGCGCGGCTTGCGCTCGTTGACGGGGGACCCGACCGCGCGCGTCATCAGCGCCATGGATCTGCTCGCCAAACTTCAGCAGGAAGCGTCTTTCAACATCGACAATAAAGGAATCTTGAATGGCCTATGAATTACGACGGGAAGATCTGGAGCCGCTGCTTCTCGGCGCAGCGTTCTTTGGCTCCGGCGGCGGCGGCACGATCGTATCGGCGCGACACCTGGCCGAGCATTTCGTAAAGGGCGACTATTACCCGACGGATACCGTCAAGGTCGTCTCGGTGGACGAGGCCACCGAAGGCGCGGCGGTCATGGTCGCCTATCTCGGCGCGCCTGAAGCCATCAATTCAGCCACCTATCCGATCGGACCGGTGACGGCCGTACAGAACGTGCAGAAGCGGCTTGCATCACAATCCGTGAAGCTCGCCTATGTCATGCCGCCGGAAAGCGGCGCGCTGGGCTTTACGGTGGCGGCGCTCGTGGCGGCGAAACTCGGGCTGGCGGTCATCGACGCCGACGGCGCCGGCCGCGCCGTGCCATCGTTGCCAATGCTCACTTTCGCGGCCGCCGAGATCGATCCGCGCCCGGCGTTTCTCGTGAGCCAGGGCGGCCTGTGCGTGGAGCTCGACGTGACGCCGCGCAACGACAGCAACGGCGGGCCGACCCATCAACGCGACGTGTCGGCGATCGTCGAACAGATGATGCGTCCGGTCGTGGCCGATCCCGAATTCGGTCAGTTCGGCGGCCTCGCCATGTGGGTCATGAATGCGGGCGACATCGGCCGCGCAACGCCGATTCGCGGCACGCTCAAGCGTGCGCTCGAGCTTGGCCGCACGGTGCAGGCCGGGCAGATCGGCAGCGCCCAGCAGATGATCGACTATCTCGCCGAGCGTTGCGACCTTGCCGCGCGGGCGATCTCCACACCCGGCGAACTGGTATCGGCCGAAGTGGATACGAGCGGCGGCTTCGACGTCGGCAAGATTCGCATTCAGGCCGGGCAGCGTACCTACACGGTGATCTACCAGAACGAGTCGCTGCTCGCGTGGGACAGCGCATGTGCGCAGCCGATCGTGCTGGCGCCGGACAGCGTCGCGTATTTCGTCGGCGGCGAAGGTCAGTCGATCTTCAGCAATGGCGACCTCGTGAACGACGACGGTTCGCTGAACCCGGCAATCGGCAAGCGCCCCGTGACGCTGATCGCCTGGCGTGCCGAAGCGGAATTGCGCAAACCCGGCCTGATTCTCGACAGCTTCATGGAACAGCTCAACAAGCTTGGCTATCTCGGGCCGTACGTGCCGCTCGAATCGCTCCACTCCGCACGCAAGGGGGAAGCATCGTGAGCGCCCCACTTCGTATCTGCGTGCTCGTGCCCGTCGCCACGTCGCAATACAACGACCGCATCATGAAAGCCGTCGCGCCGGTCCTGCCGCCGGACGTGCAGGTCGAGATTCGCAACATTACGCAGGGACATCCCGATATCGAGAACCGGACCAACTGGTTGCAAAACGGCATGCCGGTGGTCGAACTCGCACAGTCGATAGCGAATGACGGCTTTGACGGCATCTGGCTGACCGACTTCGACATGTGCGGTGTCGAAGCGGCACGCGAGGTGATCGACATTCCGATCATCGGGGGATTTCCGGCGTCGGCTTTCACGGCGCTCGCGCTCAGTCAGCGGTTCTCCATCGTCACGATTCTGCAAAGCACGGTCGCGATGCAGCGCGCTCATCCGCAGACTTACGGGATTCAGGACACGTTCGCCTCGATCCGGGCGATCGACTGCCCTGTCGCGCAACTGGAAAACATCGACGTGGTGGTGGTGCGCACCTTCGAAGCGGCCATGGCCGCGATCAAGGAAGACGGCGCGCAGGCGATTCTGCTCGGCTGCACGGGTTTCGTGGACGTGGCGAGCCGCGTATCCACGCTGCTTAGCGAGGCCTTGGGCGTCTACGTGCCGGTGATCGATCCGAATCAGGCCGGTTTCAGCTTCCTCGTGTCGCTGGTGCGGATGAAAGTGCGCCCCAGCCGTTTGACCTACAGCAAGGTCAGCCTTCAGTCGTAAGCGGCGCGTCTGCCCGCGCCCCTCGGGCGCGGCAATTGCGTAATCGGCCCATAGACCGCTTTATGCGATTGCCGCGCGCGCCACGCTCGCCTTGAGCGCTCCTGCCCGCCTCCCCCATTTCTCCTCGATGCCGGCCGATTTCGTTCCGCGCGGACGAATTCGCCCGTTTATTCGTCGTGAACCCCTGATTGGACGAAATCGTCCAATTTCGCCCAAGTCTATGGACGCGAATGTCCAATGTCACGCGTCCAACTGTCGCAGGTCCTTGCCCCTATGCGGGTTTCACCCTGGCACGGTCATTGCTTTAGTAGTTCTGATTCAGCCATCGCCTGGAGATCAACCCCGGACAGGCGGTAGCAGTGCGACGCAACCATGACCACGTTCCACCTGCATCCTGGGAACGCGAAATCAAACGTCCGAGTAGCCGGGGAGAGCCTGAGAGACCAAAAAGATCGCGCGCGGCAACGTGTTCGAGACATCGAACCCGATTGCTGACGCGACGATCAACGCCAGCGACACGAATCGCTGGATGCAAATTGAGAGAGGGTTGTGCTGTTGTTGTAGTAGTGGCTGTCGTGTGTCCATGTAGGGCGACCGAACACTTCCGCAGAGAAGAGCGTCGCAATGCGTGACACCGAAATAACGGATTCGTCTGGCCATGCATCGGACGAACCGCTGCGGGGTTCGGCCGTCGTTGCCCTCTTCGGGAGATAAGCAACGGCGGCTCGTCCTTTCGATCGACCTGCGGCATGCGCGGAAGATCGGCCCATTTTTCACGCAGCGAGACGGTCCCACTGCGGCATTCGCATTCCAGTCATTCCAGTATTAGCAGCCCTACGCGGCGTCAGATTGTTAGCGACGTTGCGAGCGGAATACCTTGGCCATTCCACGGGGATTCATCGCATGCACCACCACCTGTTCGAACGAGAGCTCGTTCATCTGGAACGCGTAGTCGCTTGCGCGCCGAAAGAGCCCTTCTCACCTACCTACTGGCGCGATCGCGTCGAGCATCTAAAGAACTGTCCGCACGCGCCGCTCTATCACTACCGGATTGCACGCCTGTCCGAACGCGTCGCGCAACTGAGCGGTTGAGCGAGCCTGTCGCTATCCGAGGGGCGCGTCGCGGCCGATCCGGCGCCGCGCCGTGCGACAGTCCGAATCGACAGGACTGCGCGTTGCTATCGATATGCGAAAAAATTGGTTCGACGCACGCGCATGATTGCAGACACTCGGTGTGTTGCAACCGATCTGCCGACCATCATGAAGGGATTCGGATATCTTGCTCATCGTATCTCCGATGAAGCGACGGAAGACGCCACTGCGCCATCGGGCCAGCATCGGAAGTCCCTTAAACGGGTCGGCTCCGTGCTGCTGGTCGCGGCCATTCTGGCGTGTATTCACAGGGAAACTTCCGGTGCGATCGACGGATCACTCCTTTCCGTGGTCACGTCCTATGCTAACGGCGCGTTGCACCATGTTGCGTCGGTCTTGCTGAACCGCAGTCCATGACCGGATCGCTCGGCGTATCTGAACAACGGCGCTCGTGCGGACACGAGCGACCACCGCGCAAGCATGGCACCTGTCACTCAGCCGAAGGGCAAAACGGGCGCTCAACTGTCCACGCTGTTGTCGCTGTTGCCGCGCTCATTCCTGCGCACAGCTAGCTCGTATAGCCACCAGCCTGCCACCGTAGCCTGCAAGAAATAAGCGCCTAAATGTCAGGCGCTGCGAGCAGCGCTATCGCCGGATCTGGGCAGTAACTGGACACCTCCCATCCCACGCCAAACATTGCTTCATTGGATCCCCAGCACGCGGCGCACCGCCGGTGGGGATGTCGGCGGCCGTTTCGGCGCGCTCAACGCTCACAGCCAGAAGTGGTTACCTAAATTTGTTAAAAATTGGTTATTCCATGAGTCCAATTCGCGGACTAATCTTCCCCCATCGCATCACCGCATGCGCCTCATCCCACTCAGGAGCGAATCATGGAACAACGTCTCGATTTCTACAAAGCCAACCCCGCCGCGATCAAGGCGCTAATCGGTGTCGAAGAGCGCATCGGCAAGTCGGCGCTCGAAAAATCCCTGACCGAACTGGTCCGCCTGCGTGCCTCGCAGATCAACGGCTGCGCGTACTGCGTCGATATGCATACGACCGACGCTCGCAATGGCGGCGAAACCGAACGGCGCCTGGCCACCGTGGTGGTGTGGCGCGAAACGCCCTTCTTTACCGACCGCGAACGTGCGGCGCTCGAATGGACTGAGGCGCTGACCCTGGTTTCGCTCGACCATGTGCCCGACGCCGTGTGGACCGCCGTGCGCCCCCACTTCAGCGACGCGGAGCTGGTCGACCTGACCCTGCTGATTTCGGCGATCAACGCATGGAACCGCTTCGCGATCGCGTTCCGCAAGCTGCCAGCGTAAGCACATCCAGTCAGCGCACGCCGCAACCATTTTCGAGTGATCCAGCCAAGGAGAGCAATGATGAAAGTAATGCACGTGGATGCGAGCGCCAAGCGTGAGCGATCCAACTCCCGCGCATTGAGCCGGTTCTTTATCGAGTGTCTGCGCGAGGAAGGGGTGGAGCTCGACATCGATTATCTGGATGTGACGGTGGATACGCCGCCCCATGTGAGCGAAGCTTTCGCCATCGCCACCTACACGCCGGAGCACGAACGCACCGCTGCCATGCGCGCGACGCTGGCCGGCTCCGATGCATTGTGCCGACGCCTGCTCGAAGCCGACGCGCTCGTCTTCGCCATGCCCATGTACAACTGGTCGATGCCCTCCGCCTTCAAGGCGTTTGTCGATAGCGTGACGCGCACCAACGTGACCTACGTGAATACTGCCGACGGCCGCATCGAAGGCCAGCTCGGGCGCCAAAAGGTTCTGTTCATCACGAGCCGCGGCGCGGATTTGCGTCCCGGCTCGCCCTATTCCTCGATGGACGCGCTGACGCCCGCGCTAAAAGCGGCCTTCGGCTTCCTTGGCGTCGCGGACCCCACCTTCGTCGATGCGCAGCCGCTGCAGTTCTCCAACCAGGAGGCGCGAGCCGAGGCACTCGAGCGGGCACGTTCCGAATTGTCGGCAGTGGCGGCGACGTGGGCGAAATCGGCATCGTCTCGCACAACGGAAACGGCCGCGGAAGCCATGACGCCTTAATGCCTTAATGCGTTGATGCCCACCCGATCAGAACGCAGATGAATGCCGACATCGATTCGGGATACTAATGTTTTATCGAATTCGAGAGTATTGAAATGCACACCAGGACACTTATCGCGGCCGTCGCATTCGCCGGCCTTTCCCTCACGGCCGTATCGCACGACCTGTTCGCCGGGGAACCGGCTGCGCCGCGCGAAACGATTACACCCGCTTTCGCCGAAGCAATCGCCAACGTCCCCGGCAAGAAGATGACAGCCTTGATCGTCGACTATGCGCCGGGCGGCAAATCGCCCGCGCATCGGCACGGTCAGGCTTTCGTGGTCGGTTATGTGCTGTCCGGCGCCATTCGCAGCCAGGTGAACAACGGCGAGGAAAAGGTCTACCACGCGGGTGAACATTGGACCGAAAAACCCGGCGTTCATCACACCGAGAGTGAAAACGCCAGTGCTACGGAACCGGCCAGATTGCTGGCCATCTTCGTCGCCGATTCGAAAGACAAAGACCTCGTCACGTTCGACCGGAAGTGACCGGAAGTGACCGGAGCGACCCAGCGCGCCGGCGATCGATACGTATAGACGCGTGGATCGCTCGCGCCCCCTCTCACTTCAGACGGGACGTCAGTGCGAAGCCCTTTGGGACCACGCCGGGACGTCTGCCATCGGCGCCACCGGTTCGAAGCGATGCAAAGTCGGAACCTGACGCTCGCCTGACCTGCTTCAGGAAACCACGGACGTCGCCCGATTCGAAAGATGCTCGACCATGCGCCGCGCGGCGGGCTGCAGTGCACCCAGCTCCCGAAAGCAAACCACGAACTGGCGCAGCGCCCACGAGTTCGTCAGCGGAATCGTCTCGATGTCGAAGATCCGCTTATAGGCTTCCCCCACTTCGAGCGGCACGACGCTGATGCCGAGTCGCGCGGCGACCACCCGGAACGCGGCGTCGAAGTTGGACACGATCACGCGATACGACACCGTGTGCCCCGCTTTCGCGGCCGCGCGTTGCAACATTGTATGGACCGCGGTCGAGGGCGGCATGCCGACGTGATCATGCTCGAGCGTCTGCTCAAAACGCACCGACTTGAGCCCGGCCAGCGGATGGCCGGGATAGACGGCAAGCGCCAGCCGGTCCTGCCGATACGGCAGATGCTGCAAGCCTTCGAGGTCCGCGTTGTCCCAGCAGACGCCGACGGCCGCCGCGCCTTCCCGGAGTTGGCGAACAAGATCGATGGAGAGATGCTCCTCCACGTCGACACGAATGTTCTGGTTATCCGGCTCGCGCATGAAAGACGTGATGTCGTCCAGCAGTACCTCGGCGATCGCGGAGGCCGTCGCGCACACACTGACGCTCCCCCTGAGGCCACTGCCGAACGCCGCGACGTCGCTGGCGATCCGGTCCATCGTGAACAGAACATTGCGCGCGTGTTCCAGCAGGGACAGCCCTGCCGGCGTCGGCTGGACCCCGCGGCGCGAGCGCGTGAGCAGCGGCACGCCGAGGTCGGTCTCCAGTTGTGCGATCCGCTTGCTGATCGCGGACGGCTCGATATGTTCTTCCTCCGCCGCGCGGCCCATGTTGCGGTGCTCGCAGACGGCCACGAATAGCCGCAGCGTCTTGAGATCGATGTCTCGCATGTCTGTCTCCTCCCCGCCTTTTACTTTCCATTTGGGAATCTCATCCGTTCCAAAATACCTCTTTATGGCAAACGTGGAAAGTCTAGAGTGACGACATCGCCAGCACCCATGACTGGCAGGTATTCAGGAGACACCGATGTCCTCGTTCCCCTCGAGCGTCGTCATTCGCGAAGTTGGCTTGCGGGACGGCCTTCAGAGCATTCAGACCATCCTTTCCACCGCGCGCAAGATCGAATGGATCGCCGGTGCTTATGCCGCCGGTCAGCGTGAAATCGAAGTCGGCTCGTACGTTCCCGCCAAACTCATGCCGCAACTCGCGGACACCGCCGAACTGGTGGCGTACGCGAAAACCCTACCCGGCCTGCTCGTCTCGGTGCTCGTGCCGAACTTCAAGGGCGCCGAACGCGCGATCGAATCGCAAGCCGATCTGATGCTGGTGCCGCTGTCCGCCAGTCACGCTCATAGCCTCGCCAACCTCCGCAAAACACCCGACGAAGTGATCGCCGAAGTCGCCCGCATTCGCTCGGCACGTGACGCCGCCGGCTCGAAGACGTTGATCGAAGGCGGCATCGGTACTGCATTCGGCTGCACGATCCAGGGTGCGGTCGATCAGGCCGAAGTGCTGCGCTGCATGCAAGGGCTTCTCGACGCCGGCGCGGATCGCGTGAGCATTGCCGATACGGTCGGCTACGGCGGCCCCGCTGCCGTGCGCGAACTGTTCGGCAAGGCTCGCGCCATTGCCGGCGACAAATTCTGGTGCGGCCATTTCCACGACACGCGCGGTCTCGCTCTCGCCAATGTCTTCGCCGCGCTCGAAACCGGCGTGGCCCGCTTCGACGCCACGCTCGCCGGTATCGGCGGCTGCCCGCATGCGCCGGGTGCAAGCGGCAACGCCGCCAGCGAAGACCTCGCGTTCATGCTTGCCGATATGGGCATCTCCACCGGCATCGATATTCCCCGCCTGCTTGCTCTGCGGGAAAAGGTCGCGCAATGGTTGTCCAGCGAAACACTGCACGGCGCCCTGTGGCTTTCGGGTTTGCCGAAAACGTTCGCGCACGCTGCGAGCGCAACACTCAACGCCTGAGGTCATGATGAATACTCCGAATCCTCTTCCTCTCGCCGGCGTGCGTGTCATCGAGTTCACGCACATGGTCATGGGCCCGACCTGCGGCATGATCCTCGCCGACCTCGGCGCGGAAGTCATCAAGATCGAGCCGCCAGGCGGCGACAAGACGCGCAAACTGCCGGGACTCGGCATCGGCTTCTTCCGCTCGTTCAACCGCAACAAGAAGAGCGTGGTGCTCGACATCAATACGCCTGATGGGCACGCCGCCGCGGTTGAACTGATCGGCCAGTGCGATGTGATGCTGGAAAACTTCCGGCCGGGCCTGATGGCGAAACTCGGACTCGACTACGAAACGCTCTCGAAGATCTATCCAAAGCTGATCTACGTGTCGCACAAAGGCTTTCTGCCAGGGCCGTACGAAAAGCGCCTCGCGCTCGACGAAGTCGTGCAGATGATGGGCGGCCTCTCTTATATGACAGGACCTGTGGGCCGACCGCTGCGCGCGGGCACTTCCGTCAACGACATCATGGGCGGCATGTTCGGCGCGATCGGTGTACTGGCCGCGCTGCGCGAGCGCGATACGACGGGCCGCGGTCAGGAAATCCAGAGTGCGCTGTTCGAGAACTGCGTGTTCCTGAGCGGTCAGCACATGCAGCAGTACGCGATGACGAAGGAGCCGCCGCCGCCCATGCCTTCGCGCGTTTCGGCATGGAGCGTCTACGACGTTTTCACACTTGCCGACGACGAACAGCTCTTTATCGGCGCCGTGAGCGACAAGCAGTTCATCACGTTGTGTGACGTACTGGAACGGCCCGATCTCGCTGCCGAACCGCAGTTCGCCAGCAACGCGCTACGTGTCGCGGTGCGACCTGAACTGCTGATTCGCCTTGGCGAAATCCTCAAGCATCACCGCGCCGACGAACTCTCGCTGAAGCTCGAAGCCGCCGGCATTCCTTACGCGCCGATCATGCGGCCCGACCAGTTGCTCGACGATCCGCATCTGAAGGCAAGCGGCGGTCTGGTGCCGATGGAAACCGAGGACGGCATGACGGAGGTCGTGCTTCTGCCCCTGCTGATGGGTGGACGCCGCCCCGGCGTGCGTCAGGCGCTGGCCCGTGTCGGCGAGCATACGCAGGAAATCCTCGCCCGCCTGACAGGCCGGGCAGCGGCTTGAGACAACCGCGGGACATATCAAGGAGACAGTCATGCAACGCGTCATCACTACGGATATTCCGCCCATCGTATCAACCGATACCCGAGCGCACTCACGTACCGCCGCAGTACTTTCCGCGCGGATGGACCGCTTGCCCGCCACCCGCTATATCTGGCTGATGGTGTTCCTCATCTCGCTCGGCGGGTTTTTCGAAGTGTATGACCTGATCTTCACGGGTTATATCGCGCCGGGTATGGCGAAGAGCGGCCTGTTGAAAACCACCACCGCTGCGTTCTTCGGTTTTCAGGGGATTGCGGGCTTTATCGCGGCCACGTTCGCGGGCCTCTTCGTCGGTACGTTCGGATTTGGCTGGCTCCCCGACCGTTATGGCCGCCGCGCCGTGTTCACGTTCTCGCTGCTGTGGTACTCCGTGGGCTCGGCGATCATGGCATTCCAGACCACGCCCGAAGGCGTCATTCTGTGGCGTTTCATCACCGGCATCGGCGTGGGAATCGAGATCGTGACGATCGACAGTTACGTCACCGAACTCGTCCCCCAGCATATGCGTGGCCGCGCGATGGCCTTCAACCAGATGGTCATGTTCGCCGCTGCGCCGGTGGCCGCGATCCTCTCCTACTGGCTCGTGCCGACCACCGTGTTCGGCATCGACGGCTGGCGTTGTGTCGTGCTCGTCGGGTCGATCGGCGCGATATTCGTGTGGTTCATTCGCCGCATCGTGCCGGAAAGCCCGCGCTGGCTCGCGTCACATGGTCGTGAGGAGCAAGCCGAGCGCATTGTCGCGACGATGGAGGCGAAGGCCGTGAAGCAGTTGGGTCGTGCGTTGCCGCCTCCCGCATCTGCCGTTGAACAGCCCGCGCATCGCCGTGCCTCGCTTGCCGAGCTGCTTCAACCGCCTTACCGTTCGCGTCTGATCATGCTGATCGTCTTCAACTTCTGCCAGGCGATCGGCTACTACGGCTTTGCCAACTGGGTACCGACGCTGCTTATCGGGCAAGGCATCACCGTGACCAAAAGCCTGCTGTATTCGTTCGTGATCGCGATTGCCCTGCCTGTCGGTCCCATGCTCGCCATGCTGTACGCGGACAAGGTGCAGCGCAAATGGCTGATTGTCGGCGGAGCGCTCGCGGTTATCGTGTTCGGATTGATGTTCGGCCAGATGAAATCGGTCGGACCTCTGATTGTGCTGGGTGTGTTGATCAGCCTCGCCGGGCAGACGATCTCGGTGTGCTATCACGCTTACCAGTCCGAGTTGTTCCCGACCGCGGTGCGCTGCCGGGCGAATGGCATTGTGTATTCGGCCAGCCGTATTGGCGCCATGATGTCGGGTTTCATCATCGCCTTCCTGTTGCGTGACTTTGGCGTGGCAGGCGTGTTTACCGGCATCACCGTGTGCATGGCGGCTGTGATGATTTCGATCGGTGCTTTCGGCCCCAGGACCAACGGACTGCGGCTCGAAGAAATCAACCATTGAGCATTGAACGGCGCGATTCATGGCATTGCGGTGGTCGTCGTCAATCGCCACGGCACCCTGTTTAGTCACACCGCCGGAGAGGTGACCCCGCTTACAATGCAAGGTGCGCTGAGACGGGAGGTTGCCCGCCCGCTTCGAGCTGTTCGGCACGAACCCCGAGACGTAGCGTCACAACCTTTTCCGTCGGATCAGCAGCATGTATTCATCCACGTTCATTTTTGCCACGAAGCAATTCGACGACACGTTTCATCGTCTTGATCAGGAAATCGCGAAAGTCGCGAAGACGATACCGGGCTACCTGGGCGAAGAAACGTGGGAAAACAGCGCCAGCGGTTTGACGTCTAACGTGTATTACTGGCAATCGCTCGATGCGCTTCAAATGCTGATTCAGCATCCGGCGCATCGGGAGGCAAAAGCTGCTCAGTCGAACTGGCTGAACGGATACCAGGTGATTATTTCCGAAGTGATTCGGACCTATGGAGACGGCGCTCTCGAACATCTTCTCGGGTCGTCAGCAAAGAAATAACGCGACCACGCACGTGCTGTGGCCGTGATCCCACGCTCTCACCGATCTCACATCGCGCTCGCCGCGCGCACCTCCTCTTGTTATAATTCTTTCACCAAATCGAACAAAACATAACGCCCACCCACACATCGCGCGACAGGATCCCCATGCTGAAACCCGACCGCCTCCGCGCCCTTGCCGATGCGTTGGCAAGGCAAAACGTGATGCGCCTGCGCGACGCCGCTGGATTGCTGGGCGTTTCGGAAATGACTGTCCGGCGCGACATCGCAGGCAGTCCGGAACGGTTCACGTATCTTGGCGGCTATATCGTCAGCGCGACCGACGTACCCAATAACGCCGGCTACTCACTCGAAGAAGAAAAGGATCACTTCGCGCAGGCCAAGGCCGAAGCGTCGGCGGTCGCGGCGGGACTTATCGGCGATAACGAAACGCTGTTCATCGATTGCGGCACGACACTCACCACGCTGGCCCGGCTGATTCCGGTCGAGCGGCACGTCACGGTGGTGTGCTATTCGCTGAATGTCGCGGAGATTCTGCGGCGCAAACCGAATGTACGAATGATTCTGCTGGGCGGCGTCTACGTGCCCTCGTCAGATTCGTTCGCGGGTGAAGAAAGTCTGGAGATGCTGCGCCGCATGGGGATCAACAAGGCGTTCATTTCCGCCGGCGGCGTGGACGCTGCGCGCGGCGTCACCTGCTGGAATTTCCATGAGGTCGCGCTCAAGCAGGCAGCCATGGCAAGCGCGGTCGAACGGCATCTGGTGGTGGATCAGAGCAAGTTAGGCGTAGTCAAGGCGGTGCGCTTCTCGCAAGTCGACGACTTCGATTCCATCATCACCGAGAAAGGCCAGGAGCATCGCAAGCGCCGATAAGCGCACTTGCGGCCCGTGCATCGCGGGCCGCGACCGCGCAACGCACAGGTCGCAGCCCGGTCCTCAATTCTTGCGCTGCAAGGCGAAGAGCGTACCGGCGATCAGAATAAACGCGCCGATAATCACCTTCTGCCAGGTGCTCGGCACACCCACCAGAATCAGCACGCTGTTGATCAGCGTGACGAGCACCACGCCGAGCAACGTGCCGGCGACCGTGCCGGTGCCGCCCGTAATACGCGCGCCGCCCAGAATCACCGCGGCGATCACGTCGAGTTCCGAGCCCACCAGATCGAACGGATTCGCGAGCCGGTTGTTCGACACGTGCAGAATCCCTGCAATGCCGGCGAGCATGCCGGTATAGCCGAATACGAACAGATGGATCGCGCGCAGGTTGTAGCCGAGCCGTTCGGCAATCGCGAGGCTGCCGCCCATTGCATAAACGCCGCGTCCCATCATCGTGCGGTTCAACAGCCACCAGGTGAGCACCGCGGCCGCCACCAGCGCTACCACCGATACCGGCAACACGGCGCGCAAGCCGTCGGCGGTGTGATAGAAAAACAGCGGAATGCGGCCGAAATGATCCATGCTGTGCGGGATATTCATGAAGAACGTCGTGCCGATAAACGTCAGCAGCAGCCCGCGATACAGATATTGCGTGCCGATCGTGACGATCAGCGAAGGCGCTTTCAGCCGATGCACCAGCAGCCCGTTGACCACGCCGAGTACGATGCCGCCGAGCGCGCCCGTGATCAGAATCAGCGCGAACGGCGCATCCGGCCACCAGGCGAACACGGCTTTGGTGATGCCGTACATGGTCAGCGCGGCAATCGCGGTGAACGAGACGTCGATCCCGCCGGAGGCGAGCACCACGAGCGTGCCCAGCGCGAACAGCGACATCGTGGTGGCGGAGTGCAACAGATCGAACAGCGTGGCCAACTGGAAGAAGCGCGGATTGATCGCGCCGACAACCAGGCACGTCACCGCGATCAACGCGACGGTGAACCATTCGGGATTGCGCGCGAGCCTGGTCCGCAAACTCGGCGGCTTGACCTCGGGAGCGACTTCGACAACGGTCGGGGTGGTCATGGTCTGGTTCAGGCGCGAATCGATGCGCGAGTTCATGAGTGGAAACGTCCTTTATGCGGCTTCGGAAAGCAACGCGTGATACAGATCGGCTTCGCTCAGCGTGTCGGCCTGGTATTCGCTTGCCACGCGCCCTTTCTTCATCATCAGAATGCGGTCGCAGTTCTGCAACAGTTCGGGCAAATCGTCGCTGATCAGAATGATGCCGATGCCGCGTTGCGACAGGCGCTGCATGATGCGGTAAATAATGTCCTTCGAGCCGACGTCGACGCCGACCGTCGGCCCATGCAGGATCAGCACGCGGGGGTCGATGGCGAGCCAGCGGCCGATCAGCACGCGCTGCTGGTTGCCGCCCGACAGGGATTGCACGGGTTTGTCGACGCCCGGCGTGGCGATCTGCAAATCCTTCACGGTCTGTTCCGCGAGCGCCTGTGAGCGCGTGCGGTCGATCTGGCCGAAGCGGTCACGCAGGCTGGAGATCATCGCGGTGATCACATTGTCGCGAATCGACTTGTCGAGAAAAAGCCCTTCATTCAGGCGGTCTTCCGGTACATAGCCGATGCGATGCGCTTTCGCGTCCGAGGGCGTGCGCAGTGAAACGGCCTTGCCGTCGAGCGTGACCTGCCCGGATTGAGCCGGCGCGACGCCCGCCAGCGCACGCGCGAGTTCGTTGCGCCCCGAATCGAGCAGGCCGGTAATGCCGAGAATCTCGCCGCCGTGCAGTGAGAACGACACATCGCTGAACTGGCCGGCGCGCGTATAACCTCGCACGTCGAGCACGACGTTGCGCTCGCATGCGCCTTCGCGATAACGCTCGCTCGACAGATGCCTGCCTGTCATCAGCTCGCTGATCTGCGCCTTGGTGAATTGCGCGATCGGCCCTTGCGCCATTTTCTGCCCGTCGCGCAGCACGATTACTTCGCCGCCGATCGCGTAGCACTCGTCGAGTTTGTGGCTCACGAACAGGACAGTGACGCCCTGCGCGCGCAGATTGGCGAGCACGGCAATCAGATTGTCGACCTCCTTCTGCGTGAGCGAGGTGGTGGGCTCGTCCATGATGACGAACTTGGCCTCGCTGGCAATCGCGCGGGCAATCGCCACGAGTTGCCGGGTGGCGAGCGGCAATTGCTCGATGAGCGTTGCCTGAAATTCTGCGCTGCCCGGCAGCCCGACCGCTTCGAGCGCGCGTGCCGCCGTGCGCGCCAGTTCGCGCCGGTCGAAGGTGCGGGCGAGCTTGCCCGCGTGCGTGGCCAGCTCCGAGGTGAGCGCGACGTTTTCAGCCACGTTCATATTGGGCAGCAGCGAAAGATCCTGATACACGGTTTCGATACCGGCAGCGAGCGATTCGAGCGCGGAGAGCCGCGCGTGCCGCACGCCTTCGATCACGAGCTCGCCTTCATCAGGTGGCTGTGCGCCGGAGATGATCTTGATGAGCGTGCTCTTGCCGCAGCCGTTTTCACCCAGCAGGTGATAGATCTGACCGCGCTCGAACGACAGGCTCACGCCGCGCAGCGCATACACGCCGGTGAAGCGCTTGTGCACGCCGACCACCTGGAGAAACGGTTGCGGCGTGTCGGACTGCGGTGACTTCGGTGAGGTTGCGTCTTGATTCATGGTGACGAGTCGCAAGTTGTGGCGTCCCCTTTGGGGGACGCCGTGACACATGAAGCCAAAGCCCGATCAGAACGGATACTGCTTGTAGTTCGTCTTGTCGACGTTCACCCAGCCCTGACCGCGCACGATGATGCCCTTGCCCGGTCCTTTCGCGACCGTCACCTTCGTGTAGCCCGGAATGCCGAGATCGGCGCCGTTCTCGACCGTCTTGCCGTCGATCAGCATCTGCGCGACCTTGTTCATGGCGATGCCCGCGAGCTTCGGATCCCAGAATGCGATGCCATTAATGGCGCCGCTTTCGAGGAACTTGCCGGCTTCAGTCGGCAGGCCAGTGCCGTACACGCAGATCTTGCCCTGCATACCCGCCTCTTCCACCGCCCGGCCAATGCCGATCACGTCGAGCGACGACGAGCCCTGGAAGCCCTTCAGGTCTGGATGCTTGCGCAGCACTTCCTTCGCGACTTCATAGGCGCGTTCGCCGTCGTTGTTGGTTTCGAGCTTCGGCTCGACCAGGTTCATCTTCGGATACTTCGCCTTGGCGTTGCCGATGCCGCCGTCCGCCCACTGCACCTGCGAGCGGCTGCCGAGCGAGCCGACCAGCACGGCCCATTTCCCGTCGTCGTGCATGCACGAGGCGAGCCGTTCGTTCAGGCCGGCCCCGTAGGCGGTGTTGTCGAACGCTTCGATGTCCACCATCGTGTTCTTGGCGTTGTCGGCTTCATGCGTGACCACCTTGATGCCGCGATCCATCGCTTTCTTGAGCGCCGGTTCGAGCGTCGGCGGATCGTAGGGCACCACGGCGATCGCCGTCACCTTCTTGGCGATCAGGTCTTCGATGATTTTCAGTTGCTGGGCCGCATCCGCCCGGCCGGGGCCGGTCTGATACGCGTTGACACCGGGGTTGTCCTTGGCGAACTGCTTCACGCCGTCGTCCATGCGGTTGAACCAGTTGATGCCGGTCACCTTGACGACCGTGACGATGGTCTCGTTGGTGGCAGCCTGCGCTGCGGCGATGACGCCAATCGTCAATGCGCCTGCTGCGAGCGCGGCACCCAGTCGAGTCAATTTCATGCGATGTCTCCTTTTTGGTTCGATGTCGCCCATTTCACCGTCGCGGACAGCCAGGGCTCGTTGTCCGCCGTGTACTGAAACCTTTGTCCGGCGCCCGCTAACGCTTGGGCGCCGCATTCGCCGAGGCACCTGCGCCCGCGCCACCGCCGAAGCCGAAAATCGCGCGCACCCGTTCGCCGCCCGCAAACGCGAGCGACAGCAGCAACAGAAACCCCCACGCGCAATCGCCGAAGAACTGCGATACGCCCATCAGATTGAACAGGCTGGAGAGAAACTGCAGCACCGTCGCGGCGAAAAATACGCAGATGATGCGGCCGTGCCCGCCGGCGGGATTCACGCCGCCCATCACGGCAATCAGGATCGCGATCAGCAGATAGGAGTTGCCGTAGTCCCATTTCGCGCTGGACGTATGCGTCGCGCTGATCAGCCCGGCCAGCGACGCAAGCACGCCGCACATGGCATAGGTCATGATCAGCATCCGCGCGCGCGGAATGCCGGCATAGAACGCCGCTTTGGGATTGGTGCCCATCAGATACAGACGCAGGCCGAACGGGCTGCGTTTGAGCAGCCAGCCCAGCACGATCACGGCCGCGATAAAGATGCAGAACGCGATCGGCACCTGAAACACCGTACCGTTACCGATATTCGACAACGGGTCCACGTAATCCACATGTACGGAAGCGCCATTGCTGAGCACCACCGCGAAGCCGGTAAACAGCAACTGCGTGCCGAGCGTGCAGAGAATCGGCGTGAGTCTGAGCCGTGCGATCACCACGCCGTTCAGCAGCCCGCCGAGCAGGCCCATCGCCACCACGATCACGCAGAAGAGCGACGTGTAGAGCGCGGGCGAGTCGTCGCCGCTGACGAAGCGCGGCACGATCAGTGCGGCGACCATGCCGGACAGATTGGCGAGCCCGACCCCGGACAGGTCGATGCCGCCGTTGCCCGACACCATGGAGAGCATGATGCCGAGCGCCAGCAGGCCGAGTTCGGGCAACTGCCCGCCCATCGACTGCAGATTGTCGATATCGACGAACTGGCCGTGCGAAAGCCACGTCGCGACGAGCACGACGAGCACGTTGACGATCAGCAGAAAATTCAGTTGCCGGTCGCCGAACAGTTTTCCAGCGGTGAACGTGGACTTCATGGTGACGATACGCTCCTTCAACCTTCGCAATCGATCAGGATGCCTGGGACATGCCGGCCGGCTGGTTCGGCTGCGTCGGCTGCTTCAATACCTGGTTCACTTCGTCGAGCGTCGGCATGGAAGGCGCCGTGCCCGGACGCGTCACGGAAATGCCGGCGAGCGCGCAACCGAAACGCAATGCGGTAACCGCGTCGTCGCCGCGCGCGAGCGCGGCCGCGAAGCCGCCTGTGAAGCCATCCCCCGCGCCGGCGGTTTCCACCACACGGCCGCAGTGGTACGCGGGCACGAGAATCGATTGCGTCGCCGAATGCAGCAGTGCGCCACCCTCGCCCAGCGTAACGATGACGGTGCCGACGCCTTTGGCGAGCAGCACGTCGGCGGCGCGCCGGGCGTCGTCGGCATTCGCGATCGGCACGCCGGTGAGCGCGGTCGCTTCGGTTTCATTCGGGGTGATGTAATCGCACAGCGGGAAGATGCCGTCGTCGAGCGGCAACGCGGGCGCCGGATTGAACACGGTGATGACGCCATGCCGGCGCGCCACTTCGAGGCCGCGCCGCGCGGCCTCGAGCGGCTGTTCGAGCTGCGTGACGAAAACACGGGCAGAGGCGATATCGGCTTCGATTGCGTCGACATCGGCGGGCTCCATCGTGCCGGCCGCGCCGGATGCGACGATGATCGCGTTCATGCCGGTGTTGTCGTCGACGAAGATATGCGCCGCGCCCGTCGAGACGCCCTCGATCACCGAGGCGCGCGCCGTGATGCCTTCCGCGGCCCACGTGGCGCGCGCAATGGCGCCGAACGCGTCGTCGCCGATGCGGGTGCAGAACACCACGTCGGCGCCCGCGCGCGCGGCGGCCACCGCCTGATTCGAGCCCTTGCCGCCTGGCCCCATCGCGAACGCCGAGCCCGCGATGGTCTCGCCGATCTGCGGCATACGGTCGGCGCGAAACGTCAGATCGGTGACGTAGATGCCGAGAATGACGACGCGTCCGTTTTGTTGCGAAGACGTATTCATGCGCGTTCCCCTTGCTCCTGAACAGCCGGGTTCAAGGGAATGTCTTGCGGCGCCAGAGATGCGCGCGGCACCTCGGCATTGAACAGCAGATCCAGATTTTTCAGCACGTTGTCTCCTCCATTTTCTGGTTGGCGTGCATGTCGTTCAGCGTGTCGGTACGGCGGCCTGTCAGTCGCCGTACGGTATCCAGATGTTCTTCACCTGCACGGCCTGACGCAGGAACGGCCGGCCTTCGCTCGAACGGTCGAACCAGTCGAACTGGCGGCCATGATCGACGAATGTCCGCTTCAGATTGCCAATCGATTCGCGCTCCACCAGCGTCGAATCCGCCGTGCTGCCGAAGCACCAGAGCGCATCCACATCGTCGTGCTTCGCGAGCGCCGGCAGCAACGCGCCGCGTTCGCCAGTGACGATGTTCAGCACGCCACCGGGCACGTCCGAGGTTTCGGCGACCTGATAGAAATCCGTGACCGTGAGCGGCGACGCCTCGCTCGGCACCACCACCACGCGGTTGCCCATGGCCAGCGCGGGCGCCGCCAACGAGACGAAACCGAGCAGCGGCGCTTCGTCGGGACAGGCAATGCCGATCACGCCGAGCGGCTCATGCATAGCCAGCGCAACACCACGCAGCGGCGGCGTATGCACGGCGCCGTCGAACTTGTCGGCCCACGCGGCGTAAGTGAAGAGACGCTGTACCGAAGCGTCCACTTCCGCTCGCGCCGCGCCCTCCGTCGCACCGTTTCGCACCATGAGCTGGCGCACGAATTCGTCCGCGCGCACGGCCAGGTTTTCCGCCAGATAGAACAGCACCTGCGCGCGGTTATGCGTGCTCGCCTGCGACCACTTCTGCGCGGCGCGTGCTGCTTCGACCGCGTTGCGGATGTCCTTGCGATTGCCTGCGGCCACTTCGCCGACGGGCGTGCCGTCCGGCGCGTGAACCGGCAGCGAATAGCCGCTGTCCGGCCGCGCCTGCTTGCCGCCGATAAAGAGCTTCGCGGTGCGGTCGATCGATGCAACGTTGGACAATGGGTCGAGCGTGGCGGTGGCGCCACCCGCGCTGCCGTCCGGGTTGCGCGTTGTCCGGCGCTCCGGAAGATTGAGCCAGGCTCGCGGTTTCAGGTATTCGTAGATGCCCTCACGTCCGCCTTCGCGGCCATACCCCGATTCGCGATAACCGCCGAAGCCGACCGCCGCGTCGAACAGATTCGTCGCGTTGATCCAGACGACGCCGCACGCCAGACGCGGCGCGACATCGAGCGCGCGGCCGATGGTTTCGCTCCACACACTCGCGGCGAGTCCGTAGCGCGAGTTGTTGGCGAGCGCAATCGCTTCGTCGGGCGTGCGAAAGCTCATCGTCACCAGCACCGGTCCGAAGATCTCTTCCTGCGCCAGCGTGGACGCCGGCGCCACGCCGGTCACGAGCGTCGGCGGATAGAAGCAGCCGCCGGCCGGCAACGTCGTCTCGGGCGACTGCCAGACCGAGCAGCCTTCACGACGGCCGGTTTCCACCAGCGACTGGATGCGCTCGAGCTGCACTGGATCGACGATCGCGCCGAGGTCGATGCTCTTGTCGAGCGACGAGCCCACGCGCAGCGTCTCCATGCGCCGTTTCAGCTTCGCGATGAATCGCGCTTCGACGCCTTCCTGCACCAGCAGCCGCGAGCCCGCGCAACACACTTGGCCCTGGTTGAACCAGATCGCGTCGACGACGCCTTCCACCGCGCCGTCCAGATCCGCGTCGTCGAACACGATGAAGGGCGACTTGCCGCCGAGTTCGAGCGTCAGCGATTTGCCCGAACCGGCCGTGGCCGAACGGATAAGCCGGCCGACTTCCGTCGAACCGGTGAAGGCGATCTTGTCCACGTCAGGATGCTCGACCAAAGCCGCGCCCGTGCGCCCGTCACCGGTGACGACATTCAGCACGCCGGCCGGCAAACCCGCACGATGCGCGAGTTCGGCGAACAACAACGCCGTGAGCGGCGTGTATTCCGCTGGCTTCAGGACCACGCAATTGCCCATGGCGATGGCCGGTGCGATCTTCCACGCAAGCATGAGCAGCGGAAAATTCCACGGCACGATTTGCCCGATCACGCCGAGCGGCGCCTGGTCGGCGAACTCGCTCTCCTGCAACTGGGCCCAACCCGCGTGATGCAGAAAGTGGCGCGCGACGAGCGGCACGTCGATATCGCGCGTTTCGCGGATCGGCTTGCCGTTATCGAGCGCTTCGAGCACGGCGAACAGCCGGCTATGACGCTGCACCATGCGCGCGAGCGCATACAGATGGCGCGCGCGTCCCGCGCCGCCCAACGCGAACCAGCCTGGCTGCGCGGCGCGCGCGGCGGCCACCGCGGCGTCGATATCGGCCGCATCGCCCTGGGCGATATCGGCAAGCTGCTCGCCCGTGGCGGGTGCGTGCGAGGCGAAGCGCTCATCGGTTGCGGGCGCATGCCACGCACCGCCGATGAAATGCCCGAAACGGCTCTCATGCTGCGCCAGCCAGGCGCGCGCGGGTTGATCGTCCTCGGGTGCGGGACCGTACTCCATCGATGAAAAATACTCGGCTACGCTCATGGGATCGGTCTTCTGTTCAGGCTACGGGGTGACGGTTGAAAGCGGAGTAACGGCCGCTCACGTAATGTTCGAGCTGGCGTTCGATATCGGCCAGCAGGCTCGATGCGCCGATCCGGAAGAGTTCCGGTTCGAGCCACGCACGGCCGAGTTCTTCTTTCATCAGGATCTGATACGACAGCACCGACTTCGCCGTCGACACGCCGCCCGCCGGCTTGAAGCCGATCAGCACGCCGGTGCGCTCCTGGTACTCGCGGATCATGCGCACCATGACGAGCGACACATCCAGCGTCGCATTGACGCCTTCCTTGCCGGTGGAGGTCTTGATGAAGTCGGCGCCGGCCATCATGCAGACCATCGAGGCGCGCGCCACATTCGACAGCGTGCGAATGTCGCCGGTGGCGAGAATCGCCTTCAGATGCGCCGGGCCGCAGGCCGCGCGGAAGTCTCGCACTTCGTCGTAGAGCGCCTGCCAGTTGCCGGTCAGCACATATTCACGCGTCACGACGATATCGATTTCCCGCGCGCCGTCCGCGACCGAGGCTTCGATCTCTCTCAGCTTCAGCGGATGCGGAATCAGCCCGGCGGGGAAACCCGTGGAGACCGCCGCAACCGGAATGCCGCTGCCGTGTAGCGCATCGACTGCCGCCGCAACGAAGCGGTGATAGACACACACCGCGCCCGTCGTGATGCCTTGCGGCGCGATGCCGAGCGCTTCGAGCAGATCGGCGCGCACCGGTTGGCGCGCTTTCGCGCAGAGGCGGCGCACGCGCCCCTCGGTGTCGTCACCGTTGAGCGTGGTGAGGTCGATGCAGGTGATGGCCTTCAGCAGCCACGCCGCCTGTGCATCTTTCTTGACGCTGCGGCGCGTGCCGAGTGTGGCGGTGCGCCGTTCCACGGCCGACTGATTGACGCGCAGGCCGTCGAGCCACGAGGCGTCGAACGGCATGCCGGGATTGCGCACCGGATGAACGAGCGGTGTGCCGCGCAGCGCGACGACCGAGGAAGACTGCAATGGAGCTTCTGGCATAAGACATCCGAAAATATGATGCGACGCACAACAGCCGCCGGCAATTTGTTCGCACTTATGCTACAACGATTGATAGAATCATAACAAGCTTTGCGAGCAATCATGACATCAACAAGCGGATAAACGCGCTTAGTGCCCGCCAATGTTATTGACGCACCATATTCATGATGCGAAGATCACAACACGGTTGTCGGCCGGCTAGCGTTAGATAAAGAAAAGAATGTCGTCGCGTGGACGAAGGAGACATGCCAGATGAGTGAGCCGGTTGCGGTCGCGGCCGCGTCATCGCCTCAAGTTCCATTGATCCGTGTTGCGGGCGTCACCAAGCGATTTGGCGGCGTGCAAGCGCTGCGCGGCGTCAACCTCGAAGTGTTTCCCGGCGAAGTCCATGCGCTGCTCGGCGAAAACGGCGCGGGCAAGTCCACGCTGATCAAGATCCTCAGCGGCGTGCATGCGTATGACGACGGCGTGATCGAAATCGCCGGCCAGAAAGTGGCGTTCGACTCGCCGGCGCAATCGCGCGATGCGGGTGTCGCCGTGGTCTATCAGGACCTGAGTCTCGTCGAATCGCTCTCGGTTGGCGCCAATCTCATGTTGGGCCGCGAGCCCCGCACACGCCTCGGCTTCGTGAAGAACCGCCAGCTCATGGCCACGGTGGGCGAATTCTTGCGCTCGCATGGCATCCCGCTCGATCCGAAGACACAGGTCGGTGCGCTGCCCTTCGCCTACCGGCAAATGACGGAGATCTGCAAAGCCTTGATGGGCGAAGTGCGGGTTCTGATTCTCGACGAACCCACTTCCGCATTGACTGGCGGCGAAGAGCAGATTCTGTTCGAAGCGATTCGCGCGGTCACGGCGCGCGGCGTGGGCGTGATCTATGTGACGCACCGGTTGAACGAGGTGTTCCGGATTTCGCAGCGCGTTACCGTGTTCCGTGACGGCGCCAATGCCGGCACGTTCGAGACTTCGAAAACGGATATGAAGCAACTGGTGGCGGCGATCGTCGGCTCCGGTCATGCCGCGTTGCAGGCACGGCAGAAGACCGCCGTGGGCGATGGCGTGATTGCCGCAGAACCGGCCAAGGCATCGGCTGTCCACGATGAAGCGGCTGATGCCACCGCCGCGCCCGTGCTCAAGCTATCGGACGTCAGCAACGACCGGCTGCGTCACGTCGATCTATTGCTTCGCCGCGGCGAAATCCACGGGCTCGCGGGGCTGATCGGCAGCGGGCGCAGCGAGATTCTGCAAACCATCTTTGGTCTTCGCACGGTCGACACCGGCGCCATCGAGATCGACGGTCGCGCGCGTTCGCGCATCACGCCCGCCGAAGCCATTCAACTCGGCGTGGCACTGGTGCCGGAGGACCGTCATCTCGAAGGGCTCGTGCTCGATCATTCGATCGAACGCAATCTGACACTGCCGCGCCTGCCGCATTTTTCCCGCTGGGGATGGTTGCGCAGTCAGGCGGCTGTGCAGCAGGCAAAGCGCTCCATGAAGGAGCTGTCCGTCAAGGCGCCCGGCCCTTCCACCGCGGTCAAGTTTCTATCCGGCGGCAATCAGCAGAAAGTGGTGTTCGCGAAGTGGAACCACCCGCGCCCGCGCGTCCTTCTACTCGACGAACCGACGGTCGGCGTCGACGTGGGCGCGCGCGAGGAAATCTACGGCGTGGTGAATGATGCCGCCCATGCCGGAACCGGCGTGCTCGTCGTGTCCTCCGACCTGGATGAACTCTTGCGCCTGTGCGACCGGATCTCGATTGTCGCGGACGGCTCGATCGTCAAAACCGTCGAGCGCGCCGAACTTGCCAACGCCGAGGCGTTGCATCACCTGATCCAACTGTCCCGTTCTTCCATCGAGGCGCACGCAACATGAACGAATCCGTCTCGCCGCTGACGTCCGAACGGCAGGCATCGCCGCCGCAGAAAAGCCGTATGCGGCGCATCGCGCGAGCCCTGCTGCAAGGCGACCGGCCCTATGCGCTCTATGCTGCGTTCGCGATTCTGCTGGTGGTGTTCAGCTTCGCGTCGCCATGGTTCCTGTCTATCGACAACTTCCTGAATATCGGCCGGCAAACCGCGCTCGTTTCCATCATCGCGATCGGCATGACCTTCGTGATCATTGCGCGGCAGATCGATCTGTCGGTGGGATCGACGTTGGCGCTCTCGGGCATGTCCGCCGCGCTCGCCATGACCTATCTGGGCAACAACTGGGTGATCGGCGCGATCGCCGGGATCGGCACCGGCGCGATTGTCGGCGCGATCAATGGGATCGTGACCACGCGGGTCAACATTCCTTCGTTTCTGGTCACGCTCGGCACATTGAGCGCCGCGCGCGGACTCGCGCTGATGGTCACGACCACCAAGCCCGTGATCATCGACAACGACTCGTTTATCGCGATCTTCGGCGAAGGCGACATTTTCGGCGTGCCGGTGCCGATCATCTGGACGCTGCTCGCCGTGATCGCGGGCATTCTGCTGCTGCACTACAGCGTGTTCGGACGGCAGATCTATGCGGCGGGCGGCAATCCGACCGCCGCGCTCTATTCGGGCATCAACACGCGGCGCGTAACCACCCTCGCCTTCATTCTCACCGGCATGCTGGCCGGGCTCGCCGCGCTCGTGCTTTCCGCCCGCTCGCATGCGGCGCGGCCCGATGTGGTGCAAGGCATGGAACTGGATGTGATCGCCTCCGTCACGCTCGGCGGCTGCAGTCTGTTCGGCGGCCGCGGCTTCGTGCTGGGGACGCTGCTTGGCAGTCTGATCATCGGCACGCTCAATAACGGACTGGTGCTGCTCGGCGTCAGTTCGTCGCTGCAACTGGTGATCAAGGGCGTGATCATCGTCGCGGCGGTTGCGTTTACCAGGAAATAGCGAGCGGTAGCGCAGTAATGCCGTCACGGCGGCCGCTCGCGAGCAGACGTAGTTCGGACGTGAAGACCAACGGAGGAGAGACATGAAACAACATCGTGGTTCAAGCAAAGCGTTAGCCAGTGTCATGGCGGCGGCGGCCGTCGCATGTCTGGCTTCCTCGGGCGCTTACGCGCAGTGTGTGACCAGCCTGCCCACCGGATCGATCGGACCGAAGACGATCGTGGGGCAAGGGCCGAACGGCGAAAAAGCCGCGTCGGTGGATGCCGTGAAGCTGACCGACGCCGACATCGCCAAAATCAAAGCCGGCAAATTCAAGGTCGGCATTTCCATGCAGACCATGAATCTCGACTGGTCGCAACTGCAGGTGCAAGGCATTACCGATACGCTGAAAAAATACGGCGTGGAAGTGATCGGTACGGCCTCCGCTGAGTATCAGGTCGACAAGCAGATCGCCGATATCGAGAACACGATCCAGCGCCACCCGGACGGCATCATCTCGATTCCGGTGGACGGCACGGCAACGGCCGCCACCTACAAGAAGGTGTCCGCGGCCGGCATCAAACTCGTGTTCATGGACAACGTGCCGACCGGCCTGAAGCATCCCGAGCAATACGCCGCGATGATCTCGGCGGACAGCGAAGGCAACGGCCAGATCGCGGCGAAAGTACTCGCCTCGTGCGTGCCGCAAGGCGCCACGGTCGGGCTCGTGAATTTCGGCGTGGACTACTTCAGCACGACCGAGCGCACCAAGGCCGTCAACGACTGGCTGAAGAAGAACCGTCCGGACATCAAGATCAAGCAGGTCGCTTTCACGGACCCGTCGAAAGTCGGGCAGATCGCGGGCGACTTCCTGACCGGCAATCCGGACGTGAAGGGACTCTTCGCTGTCTGGGACCAACCGGCACTGGACACGCTCACCTCGATGCGCGCACAAGGCGTGACGATTCCCGTGACGACGGTCGACCTCGGTTTGCAATCCGCGATCGAGATCGCCAAGGGCGGGCCGCTCAAGGCCACCGGCTCGCAACGTCCGTACGACCAGGGCGTAGCCGAAGCGCTGGCGATGATGAAGGCGCTCATCGGCCAGACCCCGCCGGCGTGGATCGGCGTGCAGTCTTTGCCGGTGGTTCAGTCGAACGTGCTCGAGTCGTATAAGACGGTATTCAAGAAAGACCCGCCGCCCCAGCTTGCCGACGCCTGCAAGAAGGCCAAGCCGGCTTGCGGCTGACAGGCGCGAGCCGCCCTGCATCATCGCGCTCTTCTCCTTGAGCGTCCGAACGCCGGCTAGGCTGGCCGGCGTCGGGCGCGAATCGTGCTACTCGATAGACCTACCAAGTCGATTCGAACAAGGAGAAAAGATGACCCTGCTCATTTATCTGGTTGGCTGGATCATTCTGATCGGCGGCGTGGCCTGGGGCTTGATGGCCATGCACGTCGCTCAACATACGATTGCCATCGTCGCCGTGATCCTGCTCGGCGTCGCGGTCATTACCGGCGCGACACGCGCACGCAGCCGCGACCGTTCATAGCACCGGCGCCTTCCCTGCCGTCCGCGCCGGGCAACCCGCACCGGCGCCGGCCCCGTTCCAGCCAACCGAACCGCGTCGGCGCCGTTCCCGCCATGCGAACCGCGCCGGCATCATCCCTGCCGTACTCAATCGCATGGATTTCCCGATTTCGCTTCACTTCGGCAGCCGTCGGCGGTTCCCCGTCGACGGCTGCCCGTCAGAACCCCGCGTGAGGCCGCGCCATATCGCCGTCACCGGGAACCCGCCCGCGGATAACAGAACGGTAATCTAACCGACGGCAGCCCGTCAGCGCCGCCCCGCCACACTCCTGACTCATGAAGCCCGCGTCACGGCCTCAGCCGCACCGCAATGACGCGTACCGCCATCGGCCTCTTTTCAGGAACCCGTCATGTGGATCGTCAGGCTCGCGCTGCGCCGCCCTTATACCTTCGTGGTCCTCGCCGTGCTGATCTTTATCGCCGGCCCGCTTGCGATACTGCGCACACCGACCGATATTTTTCCGAACATCAATATCCCGGTGGTCAGCATTGTCTGGACGTACAACGGCTTCTCCGCCCAGGACATGGCCAATCGCATCACGTCCAACTACGAGCGCGCGCTGACCTCGGACGTGGACGATATCGAGCACATCGAGTCGCAATCGCTGAACGGCGTCTCCGTGGTGAAGATCTTTTTTCATCCGGGCGCGGACATCAATCGCGCGATTGCCGAAGCGGCGTCCAATTCGGCGTCGATTCTGCGCGTGCTGCCACCGGGCACGTTGCCGCCGAACATCATCACGTATAACGCGTCGACCGTGCCGATCCTGCAACTCGGCCTGTCCAGCAACACGCTCTCGGAACAGCAGCTCTACGACCTCGGCAATAGCCAGATCCGTACGCAACTGGCGACGGTGCAAGGCGCGTCCGTGCCGCTGCCGTTCGGCGGCAAGGTGCGGCAGATCATGGTCGACATCGATCCGCGCGCGTTGCAGGCCAAAGGACTTGCGCCGCTCGACGTGGTCAACGCCGTGAACGCGCAGAACCTGATCCTGCCCGGCGGCACGGCCAAGATCGGCACGAAGGAATACAACGTGCAGATGAACGGCAGCACCGACACCGTGGCGGCCCTCAACGATCTGCCGATCAAGACGGTGGCCGGCGGCGTGGTCTATGTGCGCGACGTCGCCCACGTGCGCGACGGCTACGCGCCGCAAACCAACATTGTGCGCAGCGACGGCAAACGCGCCGCGCTGCTGACCATCGAAAAATCCGGCAGCACGTCGACGCTCACCATCATCCAGCAGGTCAAGGCCATGCTGCCGCATATCGCGGCCGGCCTGCCGAGCGCGCTGCATATCACCGCACTGTCGGACCAGTCCGTGTTCGTGAAGTCCGCCGTGGTGGGCGTGGCGCGCGAGGCAGTGATCGCCGCCGCCCTCACCGCCGTGATGATCCTGCTCTTTCTCGGCAGCTGGCGCGCCACGCTGATCATCGCGGTTTCCATTCCGCTCGCCGTGCTGACCTCGCTGATCGCGCTGTCCGCGCTCGGCCAGACCATCAACATCATGACGCTCGGCGGCCTCGCGCTCGCCGTGGGGATTCTCGTCGACGACGCCACCGTCGCGATCGAGAACATCACGCATCATCTGGAGAATGGCGAATCGCTGTACGACGCGATCCTGAACGGTTCCGGCGAAATCGCCGTGCCGACGTTCGTCTCGACCCTGTCGATCTGCATCGTATTCGTGCCGATGTTCCTGCTTTCAGGCGTGGCCCGCTATCTGTTCGTGCCGCTCGCCGAAGCGGTGGTGTTCGCGATGATCGCGTCGTACTTCTTCTCGCGCACGCTGGTGCCGACCCTGGCGATGTACCTGATGCGCGCGCGCAGCAACGCGCCGGTTACCGGCAACGGCCCGGTTGCGCGCCTGATCCGTTTTCAGGCCGGCTTCGAGCATCGCTTCGAATTGCTGCGCGTACGCTATCGCGACGTGCTCGCCGCGGCGATCGCGAGTCCGCGGCGCTTCGTCGCGATCTTCCTGCTGCTGTGCATCGGCTCGCTCGCGCTGGTGCCGTTCGCCGGCCGCGACTTCTTCCCCGCCGTGGATACCGGCGAGATCCGCCTGCATCTGCGTGCGCCGACCGGCACGCGGATCGAGGACACCGCGAGCATCACCGACCAGGTCGAAGCCCGGGTGCGCGACGTGATTCCGAAGCCGGAGCTTGCGGCGATCCTCGACAACATCGGCGTGCCGGTGAGCGGTATCAACCTGACCTACGACTCGTCGGACCCGATCGGCCCGGAAGACGCCGACGTGATGATCACGCTTGCGCCGAAACACAAGCCGACGGCGCAATACGTGGCGACGCTGCGCACGACACTGACGAAGGATTTCCCCGGCGTCACGTTCGCCTTCCTGCCCGCCGACATCGTCAGCCAGATTCTTAACTTTGGCCTGCCCGCGCCAATCGATATCCAGATTGTCGGCAACAAGCTCGACGCCAACCGCACGGTGGCGAACCGTCTGCTCGCGCAACTGCGCGGCGTGCGCGGCCTCGTCGACGCGCGTATTCAGCAGCCCGGCGACGCGCCGGCGATCAACGTCAACGTCGATCGCACCCGGGCGATTCAGGCCGGCCTGTTACAGCGCGACGTGTCGCAAAACCTGCTGATCGCGCTCTCGGGCAGCTCGCAAACCTCGCCGAATTTCTGGCTCGATCCGCACAACGGCGTGAGCTATCCGCTCATGGCGATGATGCCGCAGTACGACATCAACTCGCTGCAGGCCCTCGCCAATATTCCGGTCGCGCAGAACGGCGGCGCGGCCACTACGTCGAGCACGCCAACAGCCGCGGCCAGCGCCTCGTTCTCGGCGAACGGCGCGGGCCCGGCGCCGCAGAACCTGCTCGGCGCGTTGAGCACGCTGACTCGCGGCACGCAGCAAGCCGTCGTCTCGCACTACAACGTGCAGCCGGTGCTCGATATCTTCGCTTCGGTGCAAGGGCGTGATCTCGGCGGCGTGGCGGCGGACGTGAACCGGATCGTCGATCAGATCCGGCCGCAGTTGCCGCCGGGCGCGTCCATCGTGGTACGCGGCCAGGTGCAGGCCATGCACGATTCGTTCAGTGGCCTCGCGAGCGGTCTCGTGTTCGCCATCGGCCTCGTCTATCTGCTGATGGTCGTCAACTTCCAGTCGTGGCTCGACCCGTTCATCATCATCAGCGGCTTGCCGGGCTCGCTCGCCGGCATTGCCTGGATGCTGTTCAGCACCGGCACCCGCCTGAGCGTGCCGGCGCTCACCGGCACGATTCTGTGCATCGGCATCGCCACGGCCAACAGCATTCTCGTCATCAATACGGCGCGCGAAACTCACCAGGCCGGCAAGCCGCCGCTGGAAGCCGCACTCGAAGCCGGTTTCAGCCGCTTCCGTCCGGTGCTGATGACCGCGCTCGCCATGCTGATCGGCATGCTGCCGATGGCGCTCGGTCTCGGCGACGGCGGCGAACAGAACGCGCCGCTCGGCCGCGCCGTGATTGGCGGCCTCGCGCTCGGCACGATGTCGACCTTGCTGTTCGTGCCGGTCGTCTACGGAATGGTGCATGCGTGGCTCGACAAACGCCGCGCGGCGCGCACCGCAAAACTCGAACCCGCCGTCCCGGAACGCACCCTTTGATTTCGACGAGACCTATCCCATGAATAATTCCTCACTTCCGCCGGGGCTTGGTGAGCAGGCCGCCAAGGCCGTTGACAGCAGCCATGCCGCTCACGCTGACGCTGCAGGCTGCGCGACCGATCGCGCGACCAACGCGAGCGATTCGACCAATGCGACGAACGCAACAAGCGCAACAAGCGCGATTAAAGGATCCAACGCAACCAGCGCGAAACCGCGCCGCGCTCTCTGGCCGTTCGCACTCGGCGGTGTCGCCGTGGCGCTGCTGATCGTCGGCATCGTGCCGCGCCTCCATGCCAGCGCCGACCTGACCGAGCAGACGCAGGCGCAAAGCATGCTGACCGTGTCGGTGGTCAAGCCGCGCCCCGCGCCGAGCGTGAACGAACTGCTGCTGCCCGGGTCCGTCACGCCGTTCGCGGAAGCATCGATCTACGCGCGCACGAGCGGCTACCTCGCGCACTGGAACACCGACATTGGCGCACAGGTGAAAAGCGGCCAGGTGCTCGCGACGATCGAGGCCCCGGATCTGGACGCGCAACTGCGCCAGGCCCGCGCCGACGAAGCCACCGCGCAAGCCAATTTCGACTACGCGAAGACCACCGCGCAGCGCTGGCAGGAGATGCTGAAAACCCAATCGGTCGCGCAGCAGGACGCCGACACCAAGGTCAGCGACATGCAGGCGCGCGGTGCGATGCTGGCCTCGGCGCAGGCCAATGTCGCGCATCTTGCCGAACTGGTCTCGTACGAAAAGATCACCGCGCCGTTCGACGGCGTGATCACCGCGCGCAACGTCGATGTCGGCGCGCTGGTGACGGCGGGCGGTACGCCCGGCACCGCGGGCATGTCGGGCGAGCTGTTCCATATCCAGCAGAACGGCGTGTTGCGGGTGTTCGTGGACGTGCCGCAGAACGACGCGCCTTACGTCACCCCCGACACCGGCGTCTATCTGAGCGCCCAGCAGTATCCGGGCCGCCGCATTCCCGCCAAGGTGGCGCGCAGCACCGGCTCGATCGATCCGTCGAGCCGCACGCTGCGCGTCGAGGTAGATGTCGACAACAAGGACGGCGCACTGATGCCCGGCGCTTACACGCAGGTGCATCTGCAATTGCAATCGACCACGCCGGCGCTCGATCTGCCCGTCAGCGCCCTGCTGTTCCGGCCGGACGGCGTGACGGTCGCGGTGGTCGACAGCCATGGCCGCGCGGTGCTGAAGACCGTGCATATCGGCCGCGATTTCGGCACGCACGTGGAAATCACCACGGGCCTCGCCGCCACCGACCGCGTGATCGACAACCCCAGCGATTCGCTGAGCACCGGCCAGATGGTTCAGATCATGCCGGCCATGCACGGCTGAGTGCCTCATCACGGAAAGGATTCGCCGATGTTCTCCCTATCTGATTCACGACCGCTGCCGCGCCGCGCGCTGGCGGCCACGCTGATCGGCGCGCTACTCAGCGCGTGCTCGACCTTGCCGCCCTATCAGCGCCCGAGCGCCGAGATTCCCGCGCAGTATGCGGGCACCGCGCCCGGCTGGGCGCAAGCCGCGCCGGCCGACGCCACACCGCGCGGCCCATGGTGGACGATCTTCAACGATCCGGTGCTGAACCAGCTCGAAGCGCGCATCGACGTTTCGAACCAGACCGTGCGCAAGGCGGTCGCGCAGGTTCAGCAAGCGCGCTCGATGGTGGACTACCAGCGCGCCGGTTTCTTTCCGACGATCACTGCCGGGGCGGCGCAGGACCGCTATCGGACCTCGCAGAACGTCGAAGGGAAATCGCTCGCGGGCAAGACCGTGCCGGACTATTCGGCGGGCGTGGCGGCGAGCTGGGAGCCGGATCTGTTCGGCCGGGTGCGCGACAGCGTGAACGGCGCGCAGGCCGACGCCCAGGCGAGCGAAGCGGACCTCGAAGGCGTGCGCCTGTCGATGAGCGCGGATCTGGCCGTCGACTATTTCTCGCTGCGCTCGCTCGACACACAGAAGAAGCTGCTCGACGACAGCGTGAGCGCCTACGACGCCGCGTTGAAGCTGCTGCAGCAGCAACTGAAAGACGGCGCGATCGATGCCTCCGCGGTCGCTCAAGCCACGACGCAACTCGAAGCGACGCGCACGCAAGATACCGATATCGACGTGTCACGCTCGCAGATGCAGCACGCGATCGCCACGCTGATCGGCGAACCGGCATCGACCTTCACGCTGCCGCCGAACGGGTCGGCTGCGACGCCGCCGGCGATTCCGCCCGGTGTGCCGTCGCAACTGCTGGAGCGGCGCCCGGATATCGCCGCCGCCGAACGGCGCGTGGCGTCGGCGAATGCGCGGATCGGCGAGGCGCATGCGGCGTTTTTCCCGGACCTGGTGCTGTCCGCGAGCGTCGGGCTCGAAAGCTCGTTTTTCGCGCCGTGGCTGAGCGCGCCGAGTCTCTTCTGGTCGCTCGGGCCGCAACTGGCCGGCACGCTGTTCGACGGCGGCAAACGCAAAGCCGCCCTGCACGGCGCCACGGCGCAATACGACGGCGCGGTCGCGGACTATCGTCAGTCGGTGCTGGTGGCGTTTCAGCAGGTCGAGGACAACCTCTCCGCCCTGCATGCCCTCGCCGACGAAGCGACCAGCCAGCAGCGCGCCACCACCGCCGCGGATCTGTCGTTGCGGCTCACGACGAACCGTTTCAACGCGGGCGCGGTCAGCTATCTCGACGTGGTGACGGCTCAGACGATCGCGCTCACCAACCAGCGGGTGGCCGATCAGATCGCCGCGCGGCAGTTGGAGTCGAGCGTGCTGTTGTTGAAGGCGTTGGGCGGGACGTGGGGTAACGCAAGCAAAAGCGCGGCGGGTTCGGTGTAGGACCGCTATCCGCTTTCAGACGCTGCGCGGGAACGTCAGCACGAAGGAGGTACTCCGCGCGTCGCTCTGCGCGTGCACGGACCCGCCGTGCAGTTCCATGATCGTGCGCACGATGGCGAGCCCGAGCCCCGTGGACCCGGACGACCCTTGCGACAGCCCCGCCGTCGGCAGCGCGCTGCGCGACGGATCGACCCGGTAGAAGCGGTCGAATATCCGTTCGATGTGCTCGGCGGGAATCGGCTGCCCCTCGTTCTCGACGGTGATGCGCACGGCCTCCGCCGACGCGCTCGCATCGAGCACGATCTCGCTGCCGGGCGGCGTGTAGCGAATGGCATTGGCGAGCAGATTGCTCACGGCGCGACGAAACAGTTCGAGATCCGCCGTCAGGCTGGCCGTGCCGCTGACACGCACGCGCACTTTCGCATCTTCGGCAATCCCTTCGAAATAGTCGGCGATGTGGGCCAATTCCTGCCCGGCATCGAACTCACGCATGTGCTTGACGAACTGCGGATGCTCGGCGCGCGCCAGAAACAGCACGTTCTCGATCATTTTCGAGAGCCGGTCGCACTCTTCCAGATTCGAGGCGAGCACCGACTCGTATTCATCGACGGAGCGCGGCCGGGCAAGCGCGACTTCGGCGGCTCCACGCATGTTGCTAAGCGGCGTGCGCATGTCGTGAGCGAGGTCGGCGGTGAAACGGGACAGACGCTGAAAACCGTGATCGACTCGCTCGAGCATCGCGTTCAGCGCGGCGACCAGCGTCTCCAGCTCGCTCGGCACACGCGCGACCGCGATCCGCGTATTGAGTCGATTCACCGTGACGAGGCTCGCGCTCGTTGCAATATTGCGCAACGGCCGCAGCGCGGCGCGAATCAGCAGATAGCCGAGCAACACCGCCAGCAGCACGCCGGCCACGCCGGCTATGCCGAGCTTGTCGCGGTAACGGTCGAGCAGCAGCCAGCGGTCGCTCATGTTGCGCGCCACCAGCAGGCTCGCGGTGTCACCGTCGCGCAGCCGCGCGTCGGTGAGAATGCCGCGGATCGGCGCGCCGTCACGGCCGGTCCAGTCGCCAATATCGTCTTCCGTGATGCGCACCGTTGCCGCCACGCGCGTGAGCGGCGGCAACGCGGCAATGGTCGCCGCGCCGCTTGCCGCCTCGGGTGCCGCGAACGCGCCGGCGATGTTGTGTTCGATCGCGCGCTTGCCGTCGGGATCGAACACTTCCATCGACATGGCCTGATTGCCCAGCACGATGCTGGTCAGCCGCTCGCTGTGCTCGCGTATGGCCGCCGCCGAATCCAGTTCCTCAGCGAGGCGCCGTGCGTGACGCGCGGCGAGCACGATGTCGAGATCGTCCTGCGCCTTGATCTGCCTTTCGAGCGCCACATACAGAAAACTGCCGACCAGCACGAACACCGTCAGCGTCGTGGCGCCGAAGGCCAATGCAAGCGTCGCGGCAAGCGAGCGGCCGCGCATCAGGCGGCGTCCTTCAGTTCGAGCACATAGCCCACGCCGCGCACGGTATGAATCAGCTTGATGGGAAAGTTGTCGTCGATCTTGGTGCGCAAGCGGCGGATCGCCACTTCGACCACGTTGGTGTCGCTGTCGAAATTCATATCCCACACATACGACGCGATCTGCGTGCGGCTCAACACTTCACCCTGGCGCCGCGCGAGCAGTTGCAGCAGCGAGAATTCACGCGGCGTGAGGTCGATGCGCGTGCCGCCGCGCTTCACGCGCCGGCGGTTCACGTCCATTTCCAGGTCGCCCACCTTGATCAGTTCACTCTCGCGCGGTGGGCCACGGCGGGCCAGCGTGCGCACGCGGGCCAGCAATTCGACGAAGGCGAAGGGCTTGACGAGATAGTCGTCCGCGCCGAGTTCGAGGCCGCGCACGCGGTCGTCCACGTCGTCGCGCGCGGTGAGGAACAGCACGGGGGTGGTGCGCGTGGTGCGCAAGGTCTTGACGATGGTCCAGCCGTCCATGCCGGGCAACATCACGTCGAGCACGATCACGTCGTACTCTTCTTCGAGAGCGAGGATCAGCCCTTGCGGGCCGTCGTTTGCCACGTCGACCGCGTAGCCGGACTCTTCCAGGCCTTTCTTCAGATAGGCCGCTGTTTTCAGCTCGTCCTCGATCACCAGGATTCGCATCGATTGCTCCGCTTTGCGTTGACGGTGAAATCATACCGTCAAGCTCCCGGACGCGTGATGACGATGCGGTAATCTCCGTGCGCTTACTCGGGGTGCGCGCCGCCGGTCTCGGAAGAAGCCTGCATGGCAGGCGTCAAGGCCGCCCCCGCATCCCGCCCTTCCCCCGCATGCGGCGCCGCAGCGCCGGCGTGCCGCAGCGTCTTCACCCTGCCGATCATCTCGCGGGCCACGCGCCGCGCGCGGATCGCCGCGAGGCCCCAGTTCGAATTGATCGTTTGCACGGTCCATGCGGTGGTCGCCGCGCCGCGCGACCAATAGGCCTTGAAGTCTTCCGTGCCCACGCCGAAATCTAGGTCGTAGCCCTTGTCGAAGGCCCACTTCACGCAATGTTCGATCGCGATCAGGCCCGGACAGAACTTGCCGTAGTGCGGGTCGAAACCGGAAATGATCGCGCTCGCCCACGGGTTGCCCGTGCTCACGACGAGCGCGGCAACCGGCGCTTCGTCCAGGGTGACGACGATCAGGCGCCCCATCGAGGGCACGTCGCCCGAATAGATCAGCTTGCAGAGGAAGCGCTCGAACTCGGGCGAATCGAGCCACACGCTACGCTTGCCGACGCGATCGCTCCAGGCGCGCTTGCATTGGAACATCCACTTGATGATCGACGCCGTTTCGCTTTCGTCCACCGGATCGAGCATGCGCACGGCGACCGTGCCTTCCTTGGCTAACTTCTTCGCGAAGCCGCCCGGCCGCTTGCGAAACAACGTGCCGAGCGTCTGGCAATACTCGTCCCAATTGCCCTGCCCGCGCAATGTCGCGGCGGATGCGTTGTGCGCCTCGGTAAACAGGATCCTGCGCTCCTGCGTCACGAGCCTGTACAGATCGAGCCGCTCGCGCACGTAGGGCAGATGGATGAAGTCGGCGCCGCAACGCCGGCGGGCCATGTCCCACGCGCCGGCTACGAGCGCCGGGGTTGTTTCGTTGGCTTCGACGAGCACGCTCGTGAAGTCGCCGCCTTCGGGGCCGAGCGGCACCAGATACGTCCAGAGCGAACGTTTGACAGCTTCGAGCGGCCAGACCATGACGAGCTTGCCGTCTTCGCGGCATACGATGCATTTGAGCTTGCGCCCATGCGGCTGCGACACGTGCTTCCATGCGAGCCAGCAAAACCCGAACGACTGATAGCAGTAGCCTTGCGCCCTCGCCCAGAGCGCGTCCCATTCAGGCTGCAACGCACGAAATTCAGCTTCGTCGCTGATGACTTCGTAGCGCCGCGTGGTCCGGGTTGTCTCGTCCATGTCGCCTCACACCATGCCTTGTCGTGTTTTTGTCCCGCGCTGTCCCCGCGCCGCTCCATCCGGACAGGCGCGGACGCCGGACCCCACCGGCGTCGACTGGAACGGGTGACATGAGCATGCGCCGAGGCGTTCCGCAGGTGTGTGCGACGCCGCACGCTGCAGTGCGGCGCAACGGCGCTTTCGACGTTGCAGCGTCGGCCCGCGCGCGTGCCGGCGCTACCCGCGGCGTGGGCTATTCGACATTGTCCGAGACATCGGTCATACGAATCATGTGCGGTTTGACCACGTCGTCCTCGTCGTCGCTCTTTTCCGATGGCGGATGAATCAGCGCCTCGAGCCGCGCCTTGGTCGCCAGAAACTCGGGCGACGTCACCTGCGAGTAATCGCGCGGCCGCGGCACCGGCACTTCGATCAACTCCTGCACCTCGCCGGGATTCGCCTTCAGGACCAGAATGCGGTCGGCCAGAAAGATCGCCTCGTCCAGATCGTGTGTGATGAACAGCACGGTCACGTCGACGTTGCGCCAGATGTCGAGCAGGTGCGTTTGCATCTTGGCGCGCGTTTGCGCATCCAGCGCGCCGAAAGGCTCGTCCATCAGCAGAATGCGCGGCCGGTTCGCGAGCGCGCGGGCAATCGCCACGCGCTGTTTCATGCCGCCCGACAACTGATGCGGATACGCATTGGCGAACTTTGTCAGGCCCACCAGATCGAGCCATTGCAACGCCTCGCGTTCCGCATGCAGATTGCCGCGGCCGTTCATCTTCAGGCCGAACATGACGTTCTTCTTGACCGTCAGCCATGGAAACAGCGTGTAGCCCTGAAACACCATGCCGCGGTCGGCGCCCGGCCCCTGCACGGGTTTGCCGTCGAGCAGCACGCTGCCGCTGGTCTGCCGCTCCAGACCGGCGAGAATGCGGATCAGCGTGGACTTGCCGCAGCCCGACGGCCCGATCACGCAGACGAACTCGCGCCGGTGCGTCTTGAAGTTGATGCCGTCGAGCGCCGTGCACTCGCCTTGCGGCGTCTCGAAGCGCTTGCCGAGGTCGCGCACCTCCAGAATCACTTCGCGCGATTTCAGACGGTCGAAACGCTCGCGTACCGCCTCGGACTGAATCAGGTACGACGGAATCGGTTGCGGATTTAACATGATGGAATCCTTGGAATGCTGTGCGTTGCTTACGATAGGCTGTGTCACGAGGCCGTTTGCTACGCCTTGAGCGTGCGGTCCCACGGAAACAGCTTGCGGCCGAGCCACGCCAGCACGAGATCGGTGCCGAGGCCGATGATGCCGATCATCATGATCGCCGCGTAGACGTTCTCGAAATGCTCGTAGCGCGCCTGCTGCGTGATGTACCAGGTGATGCCGGAGCTGGTGCCGACCAGTTCCGCGACGATCAGATAGGTCCACGCCCAGCCGAGCAGAATGCGCTGGTCGCGATACAGATCCGGCAGAATGCCGGGAATCACCACATGCGTGAGCAGCTTGAATTTCTTCGTGCCGAGCGTCATGGCGGCTTCGAACAGGCCATATTCGAGCTTGCGCGTGGTGTTCGCCACGATCAGCACCTGCTGGAACAACGTGCCGATCACGATGATCGCGATCTTCGGGCCGTCGTAAATACCGAGGATCGCCACCATCAGCGCGCCGAACGCGGGCGCCGGCAAGTAGCGGAAAAACTCGAAGAACGGCTCCTGCAACCGCGCAATCGCGCTATACGTGCCGCACACAATGCCGATCGGCACACCGATCACGGACGAGAGCACGAAGCCCCAGAAAATCACCTGAATGCTGTGCCACAGGCTCTGATGCAGCCAGACGCCGTCACGCGACGCGGGCGGCGTGGTGAACGCGGTGTAGAACGCGCGCAGCACTTCGTGCGGCGCGGGCAGATACACCGGGTTGACCGGCTCGCCGGCCGGCAGGGCCGCATGCGCTTCGCGCGCGTGGCTGAGTTCGTCGGCGAATACCTCCTTGTCGACGCGCATGCCCGGCTGAAAATAGTCGACGCTGCCCGGGCTGTCGATCAGCACCTGCGGATGCCAGATGAACGGCACATAGCTGACCACGCACCAGACGAGGAGCGGCAACAGGAACGAGCCCGCGCCCAACAGCCATTTGCCGCGTACGGAAAGTTCGCGGCGCACCGCGAACCATTCGGTTCTGTCAATGACGGCCATGGGATTCTCCGAGGCAGACTTCGGTTGCGTCGTTGGCGGACGGTGACGCCGTGGCCATCTGATCGCGCCATGCACGCGCCAGGTCGAGCAGCATCGCGTCTTCATGCGCGCGAGCGACGAAGGTCACGCCGAACGGCAGGCCCGCGTGTTTGCCAACCGTGCACACGCCGGCCGGCACCGCCAGCGCGGACAGATCGAGCAGGTTCACGAAGTTGGTGTAGTAGCCGAAGCGCGAATTCACGCGGATCGGATCGGCTTCCAGCTCGTCGACGGTGGCGGTCGTCGCCGAGGTCGGCGTGACGATGGCGTCGATGCGCGGCCAGACTTCGGCCGCCTGCATGCGCAGGAACGCAAGGCGGTCGAAGGCGGCGAACGCATCGGCCGCACTCCAGCGCGCCGCGCCGCCGATAATCTCGCGGATCACCGGATGCAGCGCGTCCGGTTGTGTGTCGACGAACTCGCGGATCGCCGCGAGCCGCTCCGCGACCCACGGTCCTTCGTAGAGCAGCCGCGCGGTGGCGAGGAACGGCTCGAAATCGATCTCGATCAGTTCGGCGCCGGCTGAACGCAGGCGCGTCAGCGCGGCGTCGAAAGCGTGTGCGTAAGACGTGTCGCCGAAAAATTCGAGCTGGTTCGCGCGCGGCACGCCGAAGCGCACGCCGCGTAGCGAGCGTTGCGCGCCGTGCTGCGTGGAGGCTTGCGTGCCGTCTTGCGGCGGCTGGAATTCCCGCGCATATGGATCGCCCTCCGTCACGCCGCGAGCGGCGTCGAACACGCGCTGTGCGTCGTCCGCCGAGCGCGCGAAGATCGACACGCAGTCGAGCGATTTGCACGCCGGCACCACGCCTACCGTGCTCAACAAACCCTTGGTCGGCTTCAATCCGACGAGGCCATGAAACGCCGCGGGCACGCGCCCCGAGCCTGCTGTGTCGGTGCCCAGCGAAAACGCCGCCAACCCGAGCGCGACCGAAACCGCCGAGCCGGAGCTCGATCCGCCCGACGCATAGCGCGGATCGAGCGCGTTACGGCACGCGCCGTGCGGCGAACGCTGCCCGGACAGACCCGTGGCGAACTGATCGAGGTTGGTCTTGCCGATCGGAATCGCACCGGCGGCGATCAGGCGCGCGACCACCGGCGCGCTGGCCGTGGGTGTGTACGCATAGGCGGGGCACGCGGCCGTGGTCGGGATACCGGCCAGGTCGATGTTGTCCTTGATCGCGAACGGTACGCCGTACAGCGGCAGCGTTTCAAGGTCGCGGCCTTCGAGCGCATCGACGTATCGCATCATCTCGTCGCGGCTCAAAGGACGGATCCACGCATGATGCGGATCGTCGCCCGAGGTGCGCGCGGTGATCGCTTCGACCAGTTGTTTGGGCGTCAGGCTGCCAGCGCGGTAGCGCGCCTGCAGCCCGGCGATCGACATGGACTGGAACAGATCGTCGTGTGATTTCATTTGCACGTAGCCTCCTCGGTGGCGTCGGCTGCAACGCCGGCGCGCATCACCATCAAACGTTGTCCCGCGACGACCACCGCACCTTCCGCGCAATCGATCGCTTCGATCACGCCGTCGCCGCTCACGGTCACGGAAATTTCCATCTTCATCGATTCGACGATCGCGACCACCTGCCCGTCGCTGACCCGTTCGCCTTCGCTCACGAGCAGCTTCCACATGCTGCCCGACACGTCGGCGACAATGCCTTGCTGGCCTGCCGCGAGCGCGTTGTTCGCCGTGGCGCCGCCGGCTGCATCGCTATCCGTTTCGCCGACGTATTCGGCATGGCCGGCCGCGTTCCAGCGCTCGCGCTCCTCGTCGAACGCGGCTTGCTGCGCGCCTTTGAAAGCGGCAATCGATTCGGCTTCGTCCTTCAGGAAGCGGTTGTACGCGCCGAGGTCGAACACGGACTCCTCGATCTTCAGGCTCGCGCGGCCCGCGATGAAGTCCGTGCGCAGCTCGGCCAGTTCCGCTTCGCTGACCTCGTAAAAGCGGATTTCATCGAAGAAGCGCAGCAGCCAGGGCTTGCCCGCTTCGAACTCACGCGTGGTGCGATAGCGGTTCCACATCTGCACGGTGCGGCCGACGAACTGATAGCCGCCGGGGCCTTCCATCCCGTACACGCACAGATACGCCCCGCCGATGCCCACCGCGTTCTCCGGCGTCCAGGTGCGCGCCGGATTGTATTTGGTGGTAACGAGCCGATGGCGCGGATCGAGCGGCGTCGCGACGGGTGCGCCGAGATAGACGTCGCCGAGACCCATGACGAGGTAGCGCGCGTCGAACACGATGCGCTTCACGTCGTCGATGCTATTCAACCCGTTGATACGGCGAATGAACTCGATATTGCTCGGACACCACGGCGCATCCGGACGCACCGATTGCATGTAGCGTTCGATCGCGATCCGCGTCGACGGGTCGTCCCACGAGAGCGGCAAGTGCACGATGCGGTTCGGCACGCGCATCTCGTCCACTGCGGGCAGTTCGCGTTCGGCTTGCTGCAGATGCGCAAGCAAGGTGTCGTGCGACAGCACACGGTGGTCGAAATGCACCTGCAGCGAACGGATGCCGGGCGTCAGATCGATAATGCCCGGCAGCCGGTGCGCGTCGAGCCAGTTCATCAACGCATGCACGCGAAAACGCAGGTTCAGGTCGAGCACGAGCGGGCCGTATTCGATCAGCACGTTCTGGTCGCCGGAGCGGCGATACACCACGCCCGTGCCCTCGCCCGCCGTGGGATCGCGATAGAGGACGCAATCGTGGCTCTCGTCGCCCGCCTGAGCCACATGCTTCGGTGCCGCGAGCGCTGCTTTGACCGGCATGCGTTCGAAGCGCACGGTGTCTCCAGGGCGCAGTTGCCCGAGCTTCCACAACTCCTCGCCCACCACCGTGACCGGACACACGAACCCGCCCAGGCTCGGACCGTCGGGGCCGAGAATCACCGGCATGTCGCCGGTGAAATCCACCGCGCCGACCGCATACGCGTTGTCGTGAATGTTCGACGGATGCAGCCCCGCCTCGCCGCCGTCCGTGCGCGCCCACTGCGGCTTCGGGCCGATCAGGCGCACGCCCGTGCGGCTGGAGTTGTAATGCACCGTCCAGCGCGTGCCGTAGAGCATCGCGATGTCGTCGGGCGTGAAGAAATCGGGCGCGCCGTGCGGGCCGTCGAGCACGCCGAGCGTCCAGTCGTGCGTCATTTCCGGCACGCGTGCGGCGTCCAGCTGCGCGCCCGCTTCGCCACGGCCCGCGCCGTCCGCGAGATGCAGTACGTCCCCCTTGCGCAGCGCGCGGCCAGCATGGCCACCGAACTGGCCGAGCGTGAAGGTCGCCTTGCTGCCCAGATAGTCCGGCACTTGCAGACCGCCCTTGAGCGCGAGACAGGAGCGCATACCGGCGCCCGTCACGCCGCCCATCTTGAGCACCGAACCCGCCGGCGCGCGCGTGACCTGCCAGAGCGCAACCGGCTCGCCGTCCAGCGTGGCGGCGAGCGGAGCGCCGCCCAGCACGAACAGCGTCGCGGTATTGAAGCGCAGCGTGGCGCCCACCATCGCGCATTCGAGCCCCGCGGCGTCGGCGAGATTGCCGAGCAGTTCGTTGGCGAGGCTGAACGAGCGGTCGTCCATCGGACCCGAGGGCGGCACGCCGATGTCCCAATAGCCTGTGCGTCCGGGCGTTTGCTGCACGGTGGTCTGCACGCCGCCGTCGAGCACGTCGATGGTGTGCGGCGCGAACATGAAGCGCGACAGGAACGCCGTGGTCTGCTCACCGCGTGCGAATGTCGCCGAGCCGGCAATGGCGCGCAGATAGTCGAGGTTGGTCTCGATGCCGTAGAGCTGCGTTTCCTCCAGCGCGGCGCGCAGTGCCGCGAGCGCGGCCTCGCGTGTCTCGCCTTTGACGATCAGTTTCGCCAGCAACGGATCGTAGAAAGCGCTGACTTCCGTGCCCGCATCGACCCAGGTGTCGACCCGCGCCGCAGCGGCGAACGCCACATGCGTCAACACGCCGGCACTCGGTTGAAACTGCTTGTGCGGGTCTTCCGCATACAGACGCACCTGGATGCTCGCGCCCTGCGCCACCGGCGCAAGCGAGTCGAGCGGCGCAAGTTCGCCCTCTGCCTCGCGAATCATCCACTCGACCAGATCGATGCCCGTGACCTCTTCCGTCACGCAATGCTCGACCTGCAGCCGTGTATTCACTTCGAGGAAATAGAACCGCCGTGTATCGGCATCGAAGACGAACTCGACCGTGCCCGCCGATTTGTATTTCACGGCCTGCGCGAGACGCACCGCGCTCGCATGCAGCGCGCTTCGCTCCGCGTCGGTCAATCCAGGCGCGGGCGTTTCTTCGATCACCTTCTGGTTGCGCCGCTGCACCGAACAGTCGCGTTCGCCCAAGGCGATCACGCCGCCGCGGCCGTCGCCGAAAATCTGCACTTCAATATGGCGCGCGTTCTCCACGAATTTTTCGACATAGACACCGGCGTTGGCAAAGTTGGCTTCGCCGAGCCGCGCAACCGACGCGAACACACTCGCCAGTTGCGCCGCGTCGCGGCACAGCGACATGCCGATCCCGCCGCCGCCCGCGGTGCTTTTCAGCATGACCGGGTAGCCGATCGATTCCGCCTCGCGCAATGCCGCGCTTGCGTCGGGCAGCAAGCCGGTGCCCGGCAGCAGCGCAACGTTGTTGGCTTTCGCGATTTCGCGAGCCGTGTGCTTCAGGCCGAACTCACGCATCTGCGCCGGCGTCGGGCCGATGAAACGAATGCCCGCGTCGTCGCAAGCCTGCGCGAAAGCGGCGTTTTCGGACAGAAAACCGTAGCCGGGATGCACGGCGTCGGCGCCGCACGCACGCGCGGCTTCGAGAATCGCCGCGCTGTTCAGGTAGCTCTGCGCCGCGAGCGCCGGGCCGATACAGACGGCTTCGTCGGCGAGCATTACATGCATGGCGTGGCGATCAGCCTCCGAATACACCGCCACCGACGCAATGCCGAGACGCTTGAGCGTGCGGATCACGCGGCAGGCAATCTCGCCGCGATTGGCAATCAGGACTTTGTGGAATCTCATTGGGCATCCCATATCGTCAGTCGCACGGGCGTCGGGTTGTAGCCGTTGCACGGATTGTTCAACTGCGGGCAATTCGAAATCAGCACCGTGACATCCATCTCCGCGCGCATTTCGACGTATTTGCCCGGCGCGGAAATGCCGTCCTCGAAAGTCAGTTTGCCGAGCGGCGTGACCGGCACGTTCATGAAAAAGTTGATGTTGCTGACAATGTCGCGCTTGCCGAGCTGCGTGCCCACGCCGCACGTGCAATGCGTGATCGCATGCAGGAAGCTGTCGCGGCAGCTATGCATATGGCGCTTGTCCAACGCGTAGCGCACCGTGTTGCTTTCGGCCGCGCATGCGCCGCCGAGCGTATCGTGCCGGCCGCAGGTATCCGCGACGATCGTCAGCATCGGCTTGCCGAGGTTCGACATCAACACGCTGCCGGCCGAGAGATAGAGATTGCGTTGCGCGCGGATCGTGTCTTGCGCGCTATAGCGCTCGAGCGGATCGGCGCTGTTGTAGAACAGCGTGTCGACCGCCTGATTGCCTTCCAGGTCGAGAATGCGGAACAGCTGTCCGCGTTTGACTTCATGCAGCCACGGTTCGCCCGAAGGCAGCGTCAGGTCGTAGACCGCATGACGGAGTTCGAGCTTGCTTTCGATAATAGGCATCGCGGGTCTCCTTAAACGAACAGACGGTCGGTGTTGACGAAGCCGCGCTCATTCTCGGGACAGGCCGAGCGGCAGAAATCGTCGGCCGGTACGCAGGCGTCGGCTGCATACGCGCGGTATGCGATCAGCTTGACGGGCCTCGGTTCGTATTCGGATGAAGGGTTCAGCGGATGCGGCGCAGTGGAGAACGCGGCGAGCGTATCCATTTCGAAGCGCAGATCGAACGCGGCGCCGGCCGGCGAATGGCCAGTCACGAAGTCGAGCGCGCCGTCCTCGCCGATCGCGAGTTTGCTGAAAAAGTTGATGTTGGCGACCAGGTCCCGCGTGCCGAGTCCGTGCTTCGCCAGTTCGAGCAGCAGGCTGTCGCGGCCGTTGCGGATCATGGCATTGCGATGCTGCTGATAGCGCGCCACACCGTATTTGCTCGCGAACAGTTCCGCGTCGCCGACGCCGCCGAGCGGATCGTGCCAGCCGAGCGTATCGGCCGTGATCGACGCCAGCACGCACCCCATGTCCGAATAGAGCACGTGGCCGCGCGTCAGATGCGCGGTGTGCTGCGCCTTCAGCGTATCGGCCATGTTGTAGCGTTCAAGTGGTTCGTCGTGCCGGTAGAACACGGCGGCCAGATTCGCGCCGCCTTCAATATCGACGACGCGCAACGCCATGCCACGGCGCAGCACGCCGGACCAATGGGTGCCGGCGGGAATCACCGTTTCCCACGCCACATGCGGGATCGGTGCGAGATCGACTGGGATTTGCGTCGACATGGAGGCTCCAGGTATCGGTTGGGAAAAAGCGTGAGAGGGCGATTGACCGACATCGCGACCTCCCGGGCTTTTATCCCTCCGTGGAGCCTCGCCGGCGCCTTGAAAGAAGGTGAACGGCAAGACCGGATTGCTCTCGGACCAGGCATCGTGCGCATGCAGAGCGGACGACCGGAACCCTAGCGATCCTGAAGATGATGCAAATTACTTCGCACCTCTCGATAAGCACTTAAGCGAGTAGCGTGCCAGTTTTCGCCAGACAATGCGGCAAGTGCGGCGTGGCAAGGGATTGGATGTGATTGGCGGGTGATTTTCATAGGCGTGCGATGTTCGCCCGCGCACCAGTGCCGCTGGCGATTTCGCACCACATGGATGCGCAAGGCACCACGATTGGGCTCGTTCGCCGCGCGCGCCACGTAAGCAATGGCGTCACGCGATGGCATGGTGTGTGCGTATCAATGGGCCACGTCCACTCCCTTCCTGACACGACCATGCCGACGCTTGCCGCTATTCGACGCGCGCTTTACACCCTCATGTCGGCACGTTTCATCGAGCTGCAGAAGCAACAGCGCCGCTCGTAACTCAAACGGCGCTGTTGCCGTACCGATCCGGGCGTCCTCTCTCAAACCTGAACATCCGGTTCAGCGGTTGCGTAACGCGCCTGTTGGCCGAAGCTTGCCAGCGCCTTCGAACCATCGGGCAGTACCAGTTCGCCTCGTTCGAGACGTTCCTTCAGATAGGTAAAGCTCTGCGCCGTCTGCGCGAACAGATGGTCGCCCGCCGACACCGGCGGGTACTTCGCGAGCGCCCCGGGCGTTGCGAACTGCGGTAACGGCGCGACCACCGTGTGATAGTCGCAGGCGAAAAAGAGCGGAAACGAGTAACGCTCCTGCCTCACCTTGCGCACGCGATGCGAAGTCGCGACATACGTCCCGCCCGTCCACACTTCGAGCATGTCGCCGATATTCACGACGAACGCGTTCTCGACCGGCGGCGCATCGATCCATTCGCCTTCGCCGTTCATCACTTCGAGACCGGGCGCGGTCGGCAGCAGGATCGTGAAGCACTCGTAATCGGTGTGCGCGCCGATACCCGGCCGGTCTTCCGCGGAGGGATCGAGCGGATAGTGGATCAGGCGCAACTGGCTCGGCGGCTTGCGCAGATAACGTTCGAAGTGGTGTTCGGGCAAGCCTAGCGCGAGCGAAAAGCCTCGAAACAACGCACGGCCGAGTTCGAACGCCGCTTCGTAGTACCCGCCCACGGCTTCGCGAAAACCTGCTTGTTCGGGCCAGCTATTCGGACCGAGCATAGGCGTGCCGGCGCTCACGTCGGGGTCGTCGGCGGGCAATTCCCGGCCTGTGTCGAACGCCTCCTTCCGGTCGCGCTTGCCACCCGCGAACACTTCTTCCCCCTCGGGCACATAGCCCCGATGCGCGGATGAGTTGCCGATGTAATAGCGCATCTTCCAGTCGTGCGGGGCGGCAAAGAAGCGTTTGGCCTGCTCGATGAGCGCGCTTTGCTGTTCGCGCGCCACCTGGTGGCCGGTCACGTAGAAGAAGCCTGCGTCGCGCGCCGCGCGATCGAGTTCGTGCGCGGTGGCGAGGCGGCGGTCCTGGTCATCGCTGAAGAGGCCGCTGACATCGACGATAGGCAGTTGCTGAAAAGAGGTATGGGTTGGGCTCATGAGAGGTTTGGCGCCTATGCGGCTTGCGGGTTGGTCTGCGATTGCGCTGGCTGGTTACCATTGGCACCGGGAATGCCGCGAGCGTTGCCGGTATCGCGCCCGGCAAGAAACGCGGCGAGGTGACGCCGTTCCTCGCGGCCCATCCATGTGTTGATCTCCCATAGATCGGCCACGGGCGCGTTCGTAAACGGCAGCGTGTGCAGATAGCCGTCGGGGCCGAACTCCGGCGTCATCGTCGTGACGGTGTAGCCCTGCTCGATCTGCGCGGTCCACAGCGCTTCCCAGATCCGCTGATGCGACGCGAGGCACTTCGCGTACTCGGGCGCCGCCGGATGCGGCACCTGTGGACCTTGCGGATAGCCGACACGGCCATGCAGATGGTGCGCATGCGGCGCGAGTTCGAGGATCGTCTCCCACTCGCTGTCGAGCAGTCGCTCGCAGACGGACACCCAGTGGCTGAAGTCGCAGGTCAGCTTGAGCGAGGGCACGGCACGCGCGACGTCGCGGGTAATCCACGGGTTGTAGAACGAGCGGCCGCGATGCGTTTCGAAGCTGCAGAGCACCTCGTGCTTCGCGGCGATCTCCACCGCACGGCTGAAGAACTCGACTTGCGTCGCCGCCGGCCACGCGTCGCAACCGGCCATTACATTGAAGAAGCGCGGCGCGAGCGGCTTGCCCCACACGATCTTCTCCTCGAAGTCCCGCAGATGATCGGCCGGCGTGGCCGAACGCTCCGGCACATAACTGCCCGCTGTCGTGATCTCCGCGATGAACCCGAGTCCTTCGTCCGCGATTGCCTGCGCAAAAGCGTCGCGCGCCGCGCCGCCTGGCGGCACTGGCGCTTCGATACCGTCGAAGCCTGCCGCCCGCACCAGCGGCGCCGCATCGCGCGGGCCGCCATCGAATCCCCAGAAGGTCTTGAACAATTCGAATTTCATCGCCACTCCATTTACATGCAAATTTGCATGCAATAGTACACATGAAATTTGCGAGTCAATAAACTATCGGCGTGAGGCGTGCAAAAATCCGGGCGCGCCCGATTTCCGGCTCAATTAGCACTTAAACTGTGCAGCCCTCCTCCTCGTGGTGAATCGATGAAGAAGAAAATTGCGCGTGCCAAGGGCCAGGCCGTCGCGCGCGCCATTCTCGACATGGACTGGCAGTGGTCGGCGCATTTCGGCGATCTCGGCCTGAACGACCTGAACTACAGCGATCTGTTCTGCCGCATGTGGGTGGACCGGGACAACTACTTCGCCAAGACCGCGCTCTACGAGTTCATGCCTGGTGTGAGCCGCCGCACTGCGGTGCGCTACGTGCAGGAACTGATCGACGGCGGCTGGCTGCTGGAGACGCATTCCGCCGAAGATCGCCGCATCAAGCAGGTGAGCCTCGCGGCGTCGATCGAAGAGCGTCTCGAGCAGTTTCTGGCCTACGTGCATCAACGGTTTGCGGCGCTGGATTGACCGCATCTCCGCATAAACCCTGGCGCGCAATTCATTGGCATATTTCTCGCTAGCTAGTTGACCGAGAGGTGCGGCAGCGTCGCATCTTAGGGATGCTAGGGTTCCGGTTCGAGAGAATGTCTGGTCCGAGAGCAGCCCGGTACGCCGGCCGGTTCGATTGCAGGTTTCATTGCAAGCACGAACGGCCGGGCGCACTACACGGCGGGACAAAAGCCCGGGAGATTGGCGATAGCAATGTCTATCGCGCCTCTCCATGGCCGGCTTTTGTCTCGTGCACGTCTGTCTCGTGCAGTTCTCCGCGCTTTGTCGTTCGTTTGCGCGCGGGAGCCGGTCATGTTGTTTCATCGCGCAGTCGCCGCGCGATCCAACTCAACAATCGCAATTGACCGGTCTCCTGGAGAAAACGATGAAACGCTTCGAATCCGTCCGCACTTCCCTTCATTCAATCGCCTCGCCCCAGCGCTTCGCCGCTGGCCTTCGCGTGCGTGGCGCGCTCGCCGCGGCCGCCGCCGCGCTCAATATCGGACTCACTGCGGGGCTCACTTTGGGACTCACTGCGGGTCTTGCCGCCACGCCGGCGCAAGCGGCCACGCCGCTCGCCATCGGCTATAGCGACTGGCCAGGCTTCGTCGCTTTCCAGATTGCGATCGAGAAAGGCTGGTTCAAGGAAGCCGGCGTGGATGTCAATTTCCAGTGGTTCGACTACTCGGCTTCGCTCGATGCATTCGCCGCGGGCAAACTCGACGCGGTCGGCGCAACCAACGGCGACGCGCTCGTGACGGGCGCAAGCGGCGCGAAGAACGTGATGATCCTGCTGACCGATTATTCGAGCGGCAACGACATGATCGTCGCGAAGCCGCCGGTGCGCACGGTAGAAGGACTGAAGGGCAAGAAGGTCGGCGTTGAAATGGGTCTCGTCGATCACCTGCTGCTCGACACCGCGCTCGAAAAACATGCGCTGAAGGAATCGGACCTCACGCTCGTCAACGCGAAGACCAATGAATTGCCGCAAGTGCTGGCCTCTTCCAAAGACGTCGCCGCCGTCGGCGCCTGGCAGCCGAACGCAGGCGAAGCGCTCAAGCGCGTGCCGGGCGCGCGGCCGATCTTCACCTCCGCCGACGCCCCCGGCCTGATCTACGACGCGATCACGGTGAACCCCGTCAGCCTGCAATCGCGCAAGGCCGACTGGGCCAAGGTGATCACGGTCTGGTATCGCTGCGTGGCCTACATCAACGATCCGAAGACGCAACCGGACGCGGTCAAGATCATGTCGGCGCGAGTCGGCCTGACGCCGGAGCAGTACCTGCCCCTGCTCAAAGGCACGCACCTGCTCGACGCCGCGGCGGCGAAGAAGGCCTTCACCAAAGGCGATGGGCTCGACTCCGTGTACGGTTCGAGCGTGAATGCCGACAAGTTCAACGTGCGCAACGCGGTGTACAAGCAGTCGCAGAACGTGAGCGCCTATATCGACCCTTCGCTCGCCAACGCGCATTAAACGGGCCGCCAGGCACTCGCGCCACAACCGCCGAAATAGCCCGCGGACCCGAAACTGTTATTCTTGCGTCTCTCCCGACCGTCAACTGGTCGCCTGCTGCCTTCGGGCGGCACTCCCAAAGCGGCGCTTTTGCGCCCGTCTTCCGAGAGACAGGAATTTGCATGTTTGGTTTTCTGCGCGGCTATTTTTCCAACGACCTGGCAATCGACCTCGGCACGTCCAACACGCTGATCTACATGCGTGGCAAGGGTATCGTGCTCGACGAACCCTCGGTGGTCTCGATTCGTCAGGAAGGCGGTCCGAACGGCAAGAAGATCATTCTGGCCGTCGGCAAGGAAGCAAAACAGATGCTCGGCAAGGTGCCGGGCAATATCGAGGCGATCCGCCCGATGAAAGACGGCGTGATCGCCGACTTCAACATCACCCAGCAGATGATCAAGCGCTTCATTCAGATGGCACACGAGTCGCGAATGTTCGCGCCGTCGCCGCGCATTATCATCTGCGTGCCGTGCGGGTCCACTCAGGTGGAGCGGCGCGCGATCAAGGAAGCCGCGCACAGCGCGGGCGCCTCGCAGGTCTATCTGATCGAGGAGCCGATGGCCGCGGCCACCGGCGCGGGCTTGCCGGTTTCGGAAGCGACCGGCTCGATGGTGGTCGATATCGGCGGCGGCACCACGGAAGTGGGCGTGATCTCGCTTGGCGGCATTGTTTATAAAGGTTCGGTGCGCGTGGGCGGCGACAAGTTCGACGACGCGATCGTCAACTATATTCGCCGCAACTACGGCATGCTGATCGGCGAGCAAACGGCAGAAGCGATCAAGAAGGAAATCGGCTCCGCGTTTCCGGGCTCCGAGGTCAAGGAGATGGAAGTCAAAGGCCGCAATATGTCCGAAGGGATTCCGCGCAGCTTCACGGTCTCCAGTAACGAGATTCTCGAAGCGCTGACCGATCCGCTCAATCAGATCGTCTCGGCCGTGAAGATCGCGCTCGAACAGACGCCGCCGGAATTGGGCGCCGACATCGCCGAGCGCGGCATCATGCTGGCGGGCGGCGGCGCGCTGCTGCGCGATCTGGACCGGTTGCTGGCCGAAGAAACCGGCTTGCCGGTGTTCGTCGCCGAGGCGCCGCTGACTTGCGTGGTACGCGGCTCCGGCATGGCGCTCGAACGGATCGAGAAGTTCGGCGGCGCATTCTCATACGAGTGAGCTTGAGGCGTGTCGGCGCGCGCTGGTCGATCGAGTCGCTCAGGTCGCTCAAGTCACTCAGCTCGCTCAGGACACGAACGGCAGCTTGCTGTCGCGCGCCGCGGCGAGCATGGATAGCGTGATCTTGCGCACTTCCAGCTTGCTCTGCGTGACATGCGCGCGCAGCAGAATGATCGCCTCGGTCAGGCGGTTGCGTTCGATCAGATTGAGCATGGTGGAATGCTCGTCGTAAGTGGCGCTGGTGCGGTGCGGTTTCAGAAAATCGAGCCGCCGCACAATGCGGATACGCTCGGTCACTTCGTTATGCACGCGCAGCATCTCCGCGTTGCCGGTGGCGGCAACCAGTTGGCGGTGAAAGTTTTCGTCCATGCCGAACATTTTCACCGGATCGCTCTCACGCAATTCGGGCTCGACGCACCAGACCGCCTTCAATGCCTCGACAGCGGCATGCGCGGCATCGCCGCCCGCGCCCAGCCGCTCCACCGCCGCGACTTCCAGCACGATGCGCAAATCGTAGAGTTGATCGAGTTGATCGAAGTTGATCGGCGAGACTTTCCAGCCGCGCCGGAAACCGACTTCCAGATAACCTTCGCGTTGCAGCCGGAACAGGCCGTCACGCATCGGCGTGCGCGACACGCCGTAGTGTTGCGCAATGCCGTTCTCCGAAAAACGGTCGCCAGGAAACAGGCGGAAGCTGAAAATATCGCTCTTGAGTTGCTGATAGACCTGCTCGGCGAGCGGGTTGGCCGCGCCCGGCGTGGCGGGCATGGCGGGCGTCTCCTGCTCGCCTGAAGCAGCGGGTGTCTCCAGCAGATTCGTCGGGTCGTCGTTCATGATGCCAAGGTCCTTTTTCTTATTATCGGCGTTTCATGGCATCGCGATAAGACTGACATGCGCGGCGACGATCTTCCAGCCGTCGGCGGGACTGAGCCTTGCCCACGTTTGCATCTGCCGGCCGAGCAAGGGCGTGGCGTCGCTCGTGAATTCGGTGCTGACAGTGGCGAAGTCCGTGCCGAAGGTCGTCACCACCGTTCGATGCAGCTTGCGCGACTTCGGCACCGGCTCGCAGCGCTCGCGCCATGCACGGATCGCTTCGCCGCCGTGCTGGACTTCGGCGATACCGTAGCGCACCGTTTCGGGCGTATGCCAGAACAGCGCGTTCATCGCCGCGATGTCGTTCTCCACCAGCGCCCGTTCGTATTCGACAAACGCCGCCTCTACCTGCGCCACGATATCGGGCTGATTTACTTCCATGCCGGGATTGTCTCGTCGAGTTTCATGAATGAAGAAAACGGTGCGGTCCAGCCAACAATGCCACCTTGCGAACGCACCATCTCGAGCGTCGCCTGTTTGAACGCGGGGAAATAGCTCGCGGTCGCGTCTTCGATCAGCAGGCTGTCGTAGCCGCGGTCGTTGGCCTCGCGCATCGACGTTTGCACGCACACCTCGGTGGTGACACCGGCAAACACCAGATGCGTGATGCCGCGCATCGCGAGTTCCTCGCCGAGCCGGGTCGCGTAAAACGCGCCCTTGCCGGGTTTGTCGATCACCAGTTCGCCGGCCTGCGGCGCGAGCGGCTCGACAATCGCATTGCCGGGCTCGCCGCGAATCAGAATGCGCCCCATCGGCCCCGCATCGCCAATGCGTGCGTTCGGCGCGCCGCGCAGCCGTTTGGCCGGCGGGCAGTCGGACAGATCCGCCGCATGCGATTCGCGCGTATGCACGACGAGCCACTGGTGTTTGCGTGCGAAGGCGAGCAGCGCAGCCACAGCCGGCACGATCTGCGCGAGCAGCGAGACGTCGTTGCCGAGCGATTCGCCGAAACCGCCCGGCTCGATGAAGTCGCGCTGCATGTCGATCACGACCAGCGCGGTCTTTGCGGAATCGAAGCTGAACGGTCCGGGTTGGGCGTCGATGGTCAGCATGTGGGTCGATGTCATCCGATGGCTTCCCTGAGTTTTTCGGCCGGGACGGCGGGCCGCATGGGTGTGTCGCCGTGTCCGGCCATATGCTGGCCCAGCACGGTCCGGTCCGCGCGCGCGGCCGGCGTCTCGAACACCAGTTCGCCCTCGGCAATCACCATGATACGGTCCGCGAGTTCGAGCAGTTCGTCGAGGTCTTCGCTGACCAGCAGCACGGCCGCGCCCGCATCGCGAGCGGCCATCAAACGCGCATGAATATCGGCCACCGAGGCGAAGTCGAGCCCGAACACCGGATTCGCGACGATCAGCACATCCACCGGCTGCCCGAGTTCGCGCGCGAGCACGGCACGTTGCACATTGCCGCCCGAGAGCGTGCCGATCGCGCGTTCCGGCACCGGCGGGCGCACGTTGAATTCCTCGATCAACTGCGTGGCGCGCTCGCGCATGGCGCGGCGATCGAGCCACCAGCCGCCGCGCCGCAACGGCTCGCGATCGAAGTCGCGCAGCGCGAGATTCTGCGCGACGCTCATGGCGCCGACGCAGGCGTTTTTCAGCGGCTCTTCGGGAATCGCGAAAACACGCCGCTGCGTCATCTGCTCGCGCGTCGCATGGTAGGGCTTGCCGGCGACCTGCATGTCGCCCGTCTTCACGCGGCGCTGGCCGACCAGCGCTTCCACGAGTTCCTTCTGGCCGTTGCCGGACACGCCCGCGAGTCCGAGAATTTCGCCCGCGCGCACCGCGAGCGTCGCGTGCTTCACGGCCGTGTGGCCGCGATCGTCTTCCACGGAGACATCGCGCAGCGCAAGGCGCACCTGGGCGGATTCGTCGAGCGGTTTGCGCTGCACGCGTTCTTCGGTCACGGCGGCCATCACAGGCACGTCGCCGGCCGCCACGGTGCCCATCATCCACGCGGCGAGTTCGTCGCGCGTGGTGTTCGCCACCGTGCTCGTGCCGACCTGACGCCCCTTGCGCAACACGGTGACGTCGTCCGCGTAGGCCATCACTTCACGGAACTTGTGCGTGATCATCAACACGGTCAGCTCGCCGCGCGTGGTCAGCTCGCGCATCAGGCCGAGCACTTCGTCGGCTTCCTGCGGCGTGAGCACGGAAGTCGGTTCGTCGAGTATCAGGAAGCGCTGCTGCAGATAGAGCTGTTTAAGGATTTCGAGCTTCTGCTTTTCGCCGGCAGCGAGCGAGGCGACCGGCGCGTCGAGCGGCAGGCGAAACGGCATGCGCTGCATGAACGCGCTGAGCGCGGCGCGTTCCGCTTTCCAGTCGATTTTCCACGGCATCTGGCCGCGCGCGAGCAACAGGTTTTCTTCGACAGAGAGGCCCGCGGCCAGCGTGAAATGCTGATACACCATGCCGATGCCGAGCGCCTGCGCATCGCGCGGCGAATGGATGTGCACTTCGCGGTCGTCGGCGGCGATCTGCCCGTCGTCGAGCACGCCGTAGCCGACCAGTCCCTTCACGAGCGTGCTCTTGCCCGCGCCGTTCTCGCCGAGCAGCGCGTGGATCGTGCCGGCCTTGACCTTGATCGAGACGCCGTCCAACGCGCGAAACGCACCGAACGACTTGCTCGCATTCAGCACTTCGACACCAAGAGCCTGCCGCACCGTCGACATGATCATCCCCCTAGCGTATGCAGCAACGCGCCGGAGTCCGACACGGTGCCGAACACGCCGCCTTGCATCGTGATCATGTGCAGGGCGGCGTCGTGATTGCCTTGGTCGGTCGCGCCGCAACAGTCGGCGAGCACCGTGCATTCGAAACCGCGGTCATTGGCTTCGCGCATGGTGGTGTGCACGCAGACATCGGTCGTGATGCCGGTCAGAATCAGGTTCTCGATGCCGCGCGTGCGCAGGATCAGTTCCAGATCCGTCGCGCAGAACGAGCCTTTGCCCGGCTTGTCGATCACGATCTCGCCGGCGAGCGGCTTCAGTTCGTCGATGATCTCCCAGCCCGGTTCGCCACGCACGAGGATCCTGCCGCACGGGCCGTCGTCGCCGATGCCCACGCCGTCGGTGCCTGCGCGGCGGCTGCGCCAGCGCTTGTTGGCGGGCAGATCGGAGAGATCGGGCCGATGGCCTTCACGCGTGTGAATGATCGTGAAGCCCTGCTCGCGCATCGCCTTGAGCACCCGCTTGATCGGCTCGATCGGCGCGCGCGTGAGCGCGAGGTCGTAGCCCATCTTGTCGACGTAGCCGCCGTGGCCGCAGAAATCCGTCTGCATGTCGATGATCACGAGCGCGGTGTTTTCCGGGCGCAGGTTGCCGTCGTAAGGCCATGGGTACGGTTTGGCTTCGATGAATCGGGTCATGGTCGAAATATCCTGGATGGGTTTCGTAGGAGTCGGCAGCGTCGGGGTGTGCGCGAACCGGTCAGCGCGTCAGGCTCAGCTCGCCGGGCGCACCCGCCAGCGTGCGGTCCGGACGGCAATTGATGATCATGATCACGAGCGTGAGCACATACGGCGCGGCGTTATAGAGGTAGTAGCCGCTCGTCACGCCGATCGCCTGCAGCGCGGGGCCGAGCGCGCCCGCCGCACCGAACAGCAATGCGGCCCACAGACAGCGCAACGGCTGCCAGCGCGCGAAGATCACCAGCGCGACCGCCATCAGCCCCTGGCCGCTGGAGAGCCCTTCGTTCCAGCTACCGGGATAAACGAGCGACAGATACGCGCCGCCCACGCCCGCGAACACGCCGCCCACCGCCGTCGCGGCGATCCGCACGCGCGTCAGCGGATAGCCCATGGCGCGCGCCGTTTCCGCGTGATCGCCGACGAGCCGCAGCACCATGCCCCAGCGCGTATTGCGCAAGCCCCATTGCAGAACGAAGGCGAGCACCACGCCAATCACGAACAGCAGATTCAGATGCAGCGCGTTATGCAGTTGCGGCGATGAACTCCACGCGCCGAGGTCGATGAACGGCAGCATCGGCGCTTGCGGTTCGATAAAGGGCTTGCCGAGATAGAACGCAAGTCCGGTGCCGAGCAGCATCAACGCAATGCCGAAGGCAATGTCCGATACGCGCGGCAGCGAGCACACCAGACCGTGCAGACAGCCGAGCAGCAAACCGACCGCGCCCGCGGCGAGCACGCCGATCCACGGCGAGCCGCTCAGAAAGGCGCCGGCATAGCCACTCATTGCGCCGGAGACGAGAATGCCTTCGAGGCCGAGATTCACGCGGCCGCCCTTCTCGGTCAGACACTCGCCGAGACTGACGAACAGATAAGGCGTGCTGACGCGGATCGCACCGGCGAACAGCGACAGCAACAGGATCACGATGGGCGAGTGCATATCAGGCATGGGTCTGCTCCAGTTGCACGGGAAGCTCGGTCTGCGCGGCGGCCTGCAACTTCACACGCCACGCGGCGATGCGGCCGCCTAGCGCTTCCCACGCAAGCAGGTTGGCGAACAGCAGGCCTTGCAGCACGAGCGTGGTGGCGTCGGGCAGGTCGAGACGCCGTTGCAGCAGACTGCCGCTCGCCTCGATGCCGCCGATCATCAGCGCGCACGCAATGATCGCGAGCGGATTCTGTCGCGCCGCGAACGCGACGAGAATGCCGGCGTAGCCGTAGCCGGCGAGCAGCGAGGCGTTCGCGCTGCCCTGCACCGCCGCGACTTCGAACATACCGCCGAGGCCGGCCGCCGCGCCGCCCAGCACGCATGCGGTCAACGCGAGCGTATTGACCGGCAAGCCGACCAGGCGTGCCGCGCGATTGCTGCCGCCCACCACGCGCATCGCGAATCCCCTGGTGCTGAACTTCACGAACACCCACGCCGCGATGCACGCGACGACGCCCCAGAACAATCCCCAATGCGTTTCGAGCCCGGGGATCGAGCCGATCATCAGCGCGTCGGGGACCGGCAGCGTGGACGGTTTGTTCAGACTCGCGGGATCGCGCAGCGGCCCTTCCACCAGATGCTTGAACACGGCAATCGCGATATACGACATCAACAGGCTGCTGATGGTCTCGTTCACGCCGCGCCACTGCCGCAATGCGCCGACCGCGCCGATCCACACGCCGCCCGCCAGCATGCCGGCGAGCGCCATCAACGGCGTGGCGATGAGCCAGGGCGTGCCGTGCGGCAGGATCTGCGGAACGATCGCGGCGCACATGCCGCCCAGCGCGAGCGCGCCCTCGCCGCCGATCACGATCAGCCCGACCTGCGCGGGCAACGCCACGCACAACGCGGTCAGCATCAACGGCGCGGCGCGCAGCAACGTGCTTTGCCAGGCGAACGAGGAACCGAACGCACCCTGGAAAATCAGCACGATCGCGTCGAGCGCGGGCTGTCCCTGCACCAGCAGGAACAGCGAAAACAGCAGCAAGGTGCCGAGCACCGCCAGCACGGTCGGCAGCGCGGGCAGCAACGAGAGCATCACTCTCGCAACAGAGGCATTGGGGCGCATCACGGCTCCTCGATTGACGCCAACATCGTCACGCACACTGCGCGACCATCAGATCTGGCCGACGACTCCCGCGACCAGATAGTTCATGCTTTCGAGCGTGTAGTCGGTCTGAGCGTGGCTCGCGCCGGAGGCGATCGCCATGCCGCCCTTGTTGTCCTTCATCGGGCCTTTGAAGATCACGAAATTGCCGGCCACCATGCCGGATTTGATCGAGTCGGCATTCTGCTTCGCCGCGGCCGTGACTTTCGCGCCGTACGGCGACATCTTCACGAAGCCCTCTTTCAAGCCGCCGCGCAGCACGTTGGGCTGCGGCGTGCCGGCTTGCGCGCCCGTCACCAGTTGTTTGTACGGCGTGGCCCAGTCCCACTCCGCGCCGGTCAGATAACCCTTGGGCGCGAGCGCGGCCTGGCTCGCGTGGTAGCCGCAGCTCATCGCGCCGCGTTTTTCCGCGGTCTCGACCACGACCTTCGGACCGTCGACGTGACAGGTCAGCACGTCGCAACCTTGATCGACGAGACTGTTGGTGGCTTCGGCTTCCTTCACCGGCATCGACCAGTCGCCCGTGAAAATCACCTGCGTGGTGATCGACGGATCGACCGACTGCGCGCCGAGCGTGAACGAATTGATATTGCGCAGCACCTGCGGAATCGGCTTGGCCGCGACGAAGCCGAGCTTCTTGCTCTTCGTCATATGGCCGGCCACCACGCCGTTCAGGTACTGGCACTCGTCGATATAGCCGAAGTAGCTGGTGATGTTCGACGGATTGCCCTGCTTCCACAAACCGCCGCAATGGGCGAATCGCACCTTCGGATACTTCGCCGCCATTTTCAGCACGTGCGGATCGAAGTAGCCGAACGAGGTCGCAAAAATCAGCGTCGCGCCGTCCTGCTCGATCATCGCTTCCATGGTCTTCTGCACGGCGATGGTTTCGGGCACGTTCTCTTCTTCCACCACCTTCACGTCGGGCATCTTCCTGATCACCGCGGCGGCTTGCGCCTGTGCCTGGTTGTAGCCGTAGTCGCCGCGCGCGCCGACGTAGATCACGCCGACGGTGGTCTTCGGCGCGGCGAACACCGACTGGATGGGCAGAATATTGCCGAGCGTCAGCAGACTGGCGCTCTTGATGAAGTTGCGGCGGCTTGTCATGGTGTCCAATTCCTGATCGAGGGTGAGAGAGCGTTGGCCGTGGGTTGGCCTAGCGGGTGGCCTGCGGGTTGGCCCGCGGGTCGACCTTCAGGCTGGCGAGATACGCGAGCCAGCCGCCGAACGAAGTGATGTCGCGTGCGCCGCTGTCGTCGCTGACGGCCGACGGCTCGCAGATGAAGCCTTTCACGCTGTCGCCATCCGCGAGTTGCAGCGTGCCGATGCCGAGCGGCGCGGGCACGTCGGCGACGAATTTGCCGAAGGTGCGCAGCGGCACTTCCCACAGCTCGATCGCAATCGGCTGGCCTTGCTGCGGCGTCGCGCGGACGAGACCGGGTTTCGGCGGTTGGGTGTTGGCGAGCGCGTAGAGCTTGTAGCCGGGTGCGGTGTGCGTCGCTTTCACGAAACGCGCACCGGCTTCCTGCAGTTGCCAGTTCAACGGCTGTCCACGCAGATGCGCGCCGACTACCGCGAGCGTGATCGTCGGTTCCTGGAACGGCAGCGGCTGGATGAGCGCGGCCATTGCGCTGGGTTCCGCGGCTTCGGTGGATTCAGCGGTCTCGGCTGCATTAGCGAACAGCGCCTGAATCCGCGCGCCAAGCTCGGCGAGCCGCCGGTCCGCGCCGCTCGGCGCGATCAGCGTGACGCCGGCCGGCAGACCGTCGCTGCGCCGCCGGCACGGCACGGCCAGCGCGCACAGGTCGAGCAGGTTGACGAAGTTGGTGTAGTAGCCGAGCTGGCTGTTCAATTCGACAGGATTGGCCTGCACGTCGGCAATCAACGGATGCGTCGGCGTGGTGGGCACGATGAGAATGTCGATCGTGTCGAAGAGCGCTTCGGCGTGGCGCTTCAGATCGGCCAGCGCATACTGGCCGTTGAAGGCATCGGCGGCGGTGAACTGCTCGGCTTTGCCAATCACTTTGGCCACGACCGGATCGATCGCTTCGTGATGGGTCGCGAAGAACGTGCCGAGCGCCGCGCGCCGTTCCGCAACCCACGGGCCGTCGTATAGCAAGGCGGAGACGGATTTGAGCGGCTCGAAATCGATCGGTTGGGTGGTTAGATAAAGGCGCGTGGTGAGCGTGTCGAGAGCGCCTGAGAACGCCTCCTTCGCTACTGCGTCGCCATAGAACTCCAGTTGTTCCGGCACGCCGATGCGGGGCGCCGAGCGCAGCAGGCCAAGGCCTGGCACCTTGCGCGAATAACCGTCGAGCGAATCGAAGCAGGCGATTTCGCCAAGCACCCGCCAGGCGTCGTCCACGTCGTGCGCGAAGACGGAGAGCGTGTCGAGGCTGCGGCACGCGGGCACCACGCCGCGTTTGCTGACCAGCCCCAGCGAGGGCTTCAGTCCGACGAGCCCGTTGAAGCCGGCCGGCACGCGGCCCGAGCCGGCCGTGTCGGTGCCGAGCGAAAAGGCCACACAGCCCGCCGCCACCGACACCGCCGAGCCCGAACTCGATCCGCCCGATACGCGCAGCGGCGCCTCGGCATTGCGCACGGCGCCATACGGCGAACGCGTACCCACGAGACCGGTGGCGAACTGATCGAGATTGGTCTTGCCGATCAGAATGGCGCCGGCGTCGAGGAGACGCTGCACGGCGAACGCCGACGCGTCCGGCGTATAGGCGAACGGTTCGCAAGCGGCCGTGGTCGGCAAGCCGGCCACGTCGATGTTGTCCTTGACCGCGAACGGCACGCCGAACAGCGGCATTTGCCGGAACACGTCACCGCCCTGCGCTTCATATAGCGCTTCGAGCGCGGCTGCGCGGGCCTGCACGTCGGCTGCGGGCACGCGCAGAATCCAGACTTCCGGGCGGTCGATCGCGTCGATTTGCGCCAGCGCCGAGCTTACGGTTTCAGTCGGTGTGAGGCTGCCTGCCGCGTATGCCGCCAGCAGACCTTTGACCGTCATGGGTGAAGAAATAGGCACCTGTCTGTCCTTGAGTTCAATCTTGAATACAAGTTTGGACTCAAATTAGCAGGAGCTATGCCAAGTGCTCGGCAGGCGGTGGAAAACGGCTTCAAACCCAAGCCAGTCGGGCCTTGGCCATTCCGGGTCCAACGGCCGCTACGCTTACGCGGACACCGCCGGCCACGCTGCCGATGGTGCAGCGCTCCCCAACTCGGGGCTCACGCGCCCTGGATTTGCGCCCGCGCGCGCAGCGGCAACGCCGGATGCGACGCGCCGGCCATCACGAATGCGCGCACCATCTCATGCGCCTGGGCTTTGTGATCTTCCTGCCACTGCGTCGCGAGCATGTCGGTGTTGAAGATGCGCGACAACGTATAAGCGTTCGACTTGTGGAACGAACACAGACTAACGAGCGCCACATACAGATGCAGCGGGTCCATGCCCCGGCGCAGCGAGCCGTCGTCCTCGCCGCGCGCGATCACCGTGCGCAGCAGCGCCAACACCGGCGACGACATTTCCGGAATCGCGCTCGAACGCTTCATCACGCGGGCGCGGTTCAGGTTCTCGAACGAGAGCAGCTTGGCCAACTCGGGATGCGCCGCGAAGTGTCCTTCGATGAAATCGTAAAGCTGCACGATGGCCGTGACGGGATCGATGCGATCGACATCCAGTTTGAGCTTGAGCTCCGCTTCGCGCAGCCGCGCCAGCACGAATTCGAGCACTTCCAGATAGAGCGCTTCCTTGCCGCCGAAGTAGTGATAGATCATCCGGATATTGACCTTCGAGCGGCTCGCGATCGTCTCGACCCGCGCGCCGCTTAAGCCTTTGTCCGAGAACTCGGCGATCGCGATCCTGAAGATGCGCTGACGGGTCGCCGCCGCGAGCTTCTGACGCTGGGTCGTGGGTGCCGTTGAACCGGCGGCGGATGCAGCGGAAGTCGATCGGGCTGAAGCACGTGTCATAAGAGTCGAAAGCCTGGCGGCGGCGTGATGGCGTCAAGAGGATGCGGCGGAATGCGCGACTCCCGCATTGTAAGCGCGGCCTCAGCGACGGAACGGCTGGGTCAGCGCGAGCGGCGCGGTTTGCCGGCCGATCAGCCCGGCCACCGCGATCAGCGCGAGCAGATAAGGCAGCATGACCAGCAGCGCGGTCGGCACGTGCACGCCGATCAGCGGCAACTGGAACTGCAACGCGCTCGCGGCGCCGAACAGCAAACAGGCGCCCACCGTGCGGCCAATCTTCCAGTTGCCGAAGATGATCGCGGCAATCGCCAGATAGCCCGCGCCGCTCGTCATGCCTTCGGTGAAGGTGTGAATATCGCCGATCGAAATGAAGCAGCCCGCCGCACCCGACATCACGCCGGAAAACAGCACCGCGCCATAGCGCAGCCGCGTCACCGAAAGCCCCGACTGATCGACCGATCTTGGCGCCGCGCCGACCGCATGCAGCGCGACACCGAGCGCAGTGCGCCGCATGACGAGCGAAGTCGCGAGCAGAATCGCAAGGCCGAGATAGACGAGCCATACCTGATGAAACACCGGCTCGCCGATCACGGGAATCGCGCCGAGTCCCGGTGGCGACCAGCGCGCGAGCCCAGGAATCACCGCGCTCGAACGCTCGCCGAACAACTCGCGGTACGCGAGCGTGGTCGCGCCGAGCGCAAGGATATTGATGCCGATGCCGGTCACGATCTGATTGGCGCGCAACGTCACGCTCAGGAACGCCTGCAGCAAGGCGATCGGCAGCACGCCGAGCATGCCGATCGCGAGCCCGAGCGCCGCATTGCCGGTCGCCCATGCGCCCGCCGCGCCGAGAAACGCGCCCGAGAGCATCATGCCCTCCACGCTCATGTTGAGCACGCCGGCGCGCTCGCTGATCAGCTCGCCGGTCGATGCGAGCATCAACGGCGCCGCGAAGCGAATCGACGAGCCGACGAAAACCGCCGCGAATTCCGCGTTCATGAGCGTGCTCCCTTGGGTTCGAGCCACAACGAACCGCCCGCCAGCGCGACGATCACGATGCCCTGCACCACCAGCACCAGCGCCGACGGCACCGATGCGACCATTTCCATATTGATGCCGCCCGAGCGCATGAAGCCGAATAGCAGCGCCGCCGCGCAGACGCCGGTAATCGAGCCGCGCGCGAGCAGACCGACCACGAGGCCGTCGAAGCCATAGCCCGACGAAAAACCCGCCTTCAGCGAGTACTGGTCGCCTTGCAGCATCAACGCACCGGCCAGACCGCCGAGCGCGCCGGCGAGCGCCAATGCGCCGACGATGGTCGACGTGATCGGCATGCCGGCGCGGCGCGCGGCCAGCGCGTTCAGGCCGACCGCGCGCAGATGCATGCCGAAACGGCTATACCCCAGCACGAGCGCCACCGCGATGCATAACACGAGCGTGATCGGCAAGCCGATATTGAGCCCGGTCGAGGTTGCGCTCGCGAGCAAAGGCAGTTTGGTCGAATCGGGAATATCCAGCGATTCGGGGAGCGTGGCCGCGTTGCTCATCGGCTGGCGCAGCAGCGCTTCCGATTGCACGCACCCGTAGAGAAACCATACGGCTATGAACGTGAGCAGCAGCGTGCTGATCACCTCGTTGGTGCCGGCACGGGCTTTCAGCCAGCCGGGCAGCGCGCCCCATGCGGCGCCCGCCAGCGCGGCCGCGAGCATCGGCACGATGAACGCGAGACCGAACGGCAGGTGCGCGACATGACCATACAGACTGACCGCGGTCGCGGCGATGCCGCCCATCGCGATCTGCCCTTCGCCGCCGACATTGGTCAATTGCGCGCGATTGGCGAGCACGAAGCCGCTGCCGACCAGCGCGAACACGAGGCTGCGATTGATCGATGCGCCGATCGCGTAGGGCGAGCCCCACGCGCCGTCGGCGAACGCGGCCAACGCGTCGCCGAGCGGCACGTGGACGATCGCGATCAGCGCCAGCGCCGCGACAATCGCGACGAGCGCCGCGCCGCCGAGCACCAGCGCGGTTCTCAGGCGCCGCGAGCCGCGCCATGCCGCGCGAGGAAAAGAACTCAATGAGGTCGTCGGAGTCATGCTGTCTGGCCTGCCATCCATGCGCCAATGCGCTCGCGTTGAAGATTGAGTTGCGACGCATCCGGCACACAGGTGCCCATGATGCGGCCGCGATACATGACGAGGACGCGGTCCGCCACCGCCATCAGTTCGTCGAGTTCGGACGAGATCAGCAGCACGCCGACGCCTTCGTCGCGTGCCGCGCGAATATGGTCGTAGACCGCCGCCACCGCGCCGACATCGAGCCCGCGCGTGGGCTGCGCGGCAATCAGCACGGCGAGTCCGTCGAGCGTGAGTTCGCGCGCCAGCACCGCTTTCTGCTGATTGCCGCCCGAGAGGCCGCGAAACGCGACATCGGGACTCGCGGCGCGCACATCGAAACGCTGCATCAAGGCGCGAGCATCGCGCCGCATCGCGCGACGCCGCATGAAGCCGTGCCGCGCGTAGTCGTCGAGCCGGTTGAGAAAGAGATTCTCGGTGAGGCTCATGTCGGGCACGCAGCCGACCGCGTGACGGTCTTCCGGCACCACGCCGACGCCCGCCTTCGTCAACGTCTGCGGCGCGGCCTGGGTGCAGTCGGCGCCCTGCACGAAGAAGCGCCCCGCACTCGCCTTCTGCATGCCGGCCAGCACCGCGCCGAGTTCGCTCTGGCCGTTGCCTTCCACGCCCGCAATGCCGACGATCTCGCCACGGTTGACCACCAGCGTGCAGTCTTCGAGACGCGTCACGCCGTCGGCATCGCGCACCGTGAGGCCGTCGACCTGCAAGGCTTCGTCGGCGAGCGGACGGCCGTAGGGGGACGCGCTGCGGGTTGCGGGAGGTGGCGTCGCGCTTGCACTCGAACTCGCATTGGCATTGGCTCCCGCTCCCGCAGCCGCGTCCTGCTCCGCATTCCCCGGACGTTGGATCATCGCCCGCACGAGCGCGTCCACGTCCGCGGATGGCGTGCTCGAACGGGCCACCACGCGGCCGCTCTGCAACACCGTCGCACGGTCCGCGATACGGCGGATTTCGGCCAGCTTGTGCGTCACCAGCACGACCGCGCAACCGCGCGCCACGACCCGCGCGCAGGTATCGAGCAACGCGTCGATCTCGGCCGGCAGCAGCACGGCGGTCGGCTCATCCAGCACCAGCAGACGCGGCTCGCGAATCAGACATTTGACGATCTCGACGCGCTGCTTTTCTCCCACGGACAGTTCCGCAACACGCGCATCCGGATCCAGCGCGAGCCCGAGTTCCGCCACCAACGCGCGCACCCGCTGCGCCTCGCGCTTGCGATCGAGCCAGCCGCGCACCTGCCCGAGCAGCAGGTTATCGAGCACGCTCACGTCTTCGACGAGGCTGAAGTGCTGATGCACCATCGCGATGCCGTGCGTCAGCGCATCGCGCGGACTGTGCGGTTCATACGGCGCACCGTCGAGCCACATCGCGCCCGCGTCGGGCTGATGCACGCCGAACATCACATTGCACAGCGTCGATTTGCCGGCGCCGTTTTCGCCCAGCAGGCAATGCACTTCGCCGGCGAAGAGTTCGAGCGAGACATCGCTCAACGCCTGAAATGCGCCGAAGCGTTTGACGATGCCGTCCATGCGCAACACCGCCGCGCGCGGCCGGCCGTGGCCCACATTCGCGCCGGCATTCATGGTGGCCGCTGCGTGGTCAGAAGCGGAAGTCGCGTCCATGTCAGCCTTCGGAAACCTTGATCTTGCCGCTTTCGATGTCCTTTTCGATCTGTTTGATCTTCGTCGACATCTCCGGGGTCGGCTTGCACACCACCATGCCCGACGCCTTCGGTCCCATGGCGAGGCCGAACGCCTTATAGCCCGGCTGCCAGGTGCCGGCCGCCATCTGGTCGATCGCGTATTGCACCTGATAGCCGACGCCCGTGATCGAATACGCGATATACAGCGGGTCCGTGCCGCAGCGGTCGGTATAGCTGCCGATCACGTGCGTGTGCTTTTCATTGGCCGCCTGCTCCATGCCGCGCAAGCCGAGATTGAGAATGTGATAGTGGACGTCCGCGCCTTGCGAGATCGCCGCGAGCGTCGCTTCCTTGGCCTTCGAGACGTTGTCGAAGTCGCCGGTATAGCTCTCGAAGTATTTGATCTTCGGATTGATCGAGCGCGCGCCGTTGCCGAATTCCTTGCCGGCGTTGACGATGGACGGAATCTCCATGCCGCCCACGTAACTCACCGCGCCGTTCTTCGACAGCATCGCCGCAGCCGCGCCGGCCACGTAGGCGATCTCGGCCTGCTTGACGTCATAGCCCGCCACGTTCGGCGGCATGTCCTGCCCTTTGTTGCCGCCCACGATCGCGAACTTCACATTGGGAAAGCGCTTCGCGATCTTCAGCACCGAGGCCTGCGTCTGCCCGCCCACGCCGATCACCAACTGGTTCTTCGAAGCGAGGTTGGTCAACGCCTGCTCCATGTCGGCGTAGTTGATGTTCTCGATCATCTGCGTCTTCAGTTTCGGGCCGAGTTCCTTCTGCGCGGCAACCAGTCCGTCGTAGCCGGATTCCATCCAGCCTTTATCCGACTTGGAACCGGGAATCAGCACGCCGACCCGCAGCGGATCGGCCGCCACCGCATGCATCGCACTGGTGGATGCGGCGAGCGCGACGACACAGGTCGCGAGAGTTTTGAGCTTGGCGATCGACATTCTGGCATTCCTCTTGCGTTTGGTTTGGGTAAGTAGGTTATTCATGAACGAAACCAATGCAACTTCGATGCCATGCGACAGATTTTGCGGCATGCCGGCTTCGTTTGAACCTGCCCGATAGAGCGATCCGGACGCCGCGCGAACAGCGCGTGGCAGCGCTCACGCAACACCTTTTCTATAGCGATCGAAACCCGATGGAGAACTTTCGATGAAACAGCACGACGCATACGGCACAAGCGTTTCCGGTCAGTTGGGCCGCGACGGCCGGCCGCGCTGGGCAGCCAGCGAAACGCTCGTCGACATGTCGTTACCCGCGCCCGAACCGGTCGTCGCGACGCTGCCGTGCGAGCCGCAAAACGTTCGTATCGATCTGCGCAGCACGGCCATTATCGTGATCGACATGCAGAACGACTTCTGCACCAACGGAGGATGGGTTGCCCAGATTGGGGGCGATTTCGCCGTCGACCGCACGCCCATTGCACCATTGCAGCGCCTGTTGCCGGCGCTGCGCAAAAGCGGCGTGCCGGTCATCTGGGTCAATTGGGGCAACCGGCCCGACCTCGCCAACATGCCGCCCAACCAGTTGCATCTATATAAGCCGAAGGGCACCGGCACCGGCCTCGGCGAACCGCTCGCGAGCAATGGCTCGCACGTGCTCGAAAAGGATTCATGGGCCGCGGCGGTGGTGGATGAACTCGCGCCGCTCCCCGAAGACATCCGGGTGGACAAGTATCGGATCAGCGGGTTCTGGGACACGCCGCTCGATAGCATCCTGCGCAATCTCGGCATTCGCACGGTGATGTTCGCGGGCGTGAACACCGATCAGTGCGTGCTGCATTCGCTGACCGACGCCAATTTTCTTGGCTATGGCTGCGTGCTGGTGGAGGACTGCTGCGCGACGTCGTCGCCGGACTTCTGCACCGAAGCGACGATCTGGAACGTGAAGAAGTGCTTTGGCTTCGTTACCGATTCGGCGCGGATCGTCGCCGCACTGGCGGATGCCGCATGAACGCGTTTATTCCCGGTCCGCGCACGCAGGTGGCCGCGACGGCAACCGGGCCGCTGAACGGCCAGCGTTTCGCGGTGAAGGATCTGATCGACGTCGCCGGCGTGACGACCGGCGGCGGCAATCCCGACTGGCTCGCGAGCCACGTGGCGGCGCGCGCTCACGCGCCCTGCGTGGATGCGCTATTGGCGGCCGGCGCGACGCTCGACGGCAAGACGATCACAGACGAACTCGCCTATAGCCTCGAAGGCGAAAACGATCACTACGGTACGCCACTCAATCCGCGTTGGCCGCATGCGTTGCCGGGCGGGTCGTCGAGTGGATCGGCTTCGGCGGTGGCGAGCGGCGACGTGGAGTTTGCCTTGGGCACCGATACCGGCGGCTCGGTGCGCGTGCCCGCCGCGTTCTGCGGCCTGTTCGGCATGCGGCCGAGTCACGACGCGATTTCGCTCGAAGGCGTGCTGCCGTTCGCGCCGTGCTTCGATACCGTGGGCTGGTTCGCGCGCTCGATCGACGTATTGGCGGCGGTGGGCGATGTGTTGTTGCCGGCGGCGCCGTCCGCTGCTAGCGCTTCGGCAAGCCCAATGTGTCTCACGCGTGTCGCCGAAGCTTTCGCTGCACGCGCGCGCAATGAACCCGACGACGCGGCGCGACTCACCACGCTCGCGCAATCGCTCGGCGCGCGCACATCGCTTGATGTGTTCGCCGGTGAAGAAGCCCGTTGGCTTGCATGCTATCAGGCCGTGCAAGACCTTGAAATCGACGTTTCGCTCGGCGACTGGATTCGCTCGGCGCGGCCGCGCTTCGGCCCTTCCATCGCGCCGCGATTCGCACGGCTCGACACGCTCGACGGGCAACAGGCCGAGTCATGGCGCGCGGTTCTGCGCGAATTGCGCAGTCTGCTGGAGGCGCTTTTCGAAACCGAACATACTGTACTGGTGATGCCCACCACACCCGTTGCGCTGTTACCCAAGGACGCGACGAGCGACGCCATTGGCCGCTTCTACGAGGACTCGCTCACGATGAACTCGATCGCCGCATCCGGCGGTCTACCGCAAATCACCCTTCCTTTCACCGACGAAATCGACCGGCCGCTCGCACTCTCCCTGATCGGCGCGCGCGGCAGCGATCGCGCGTTGCTGACCCTCGCGCGCGATCTATACTCGCGACACGCTTCGGCGAACTCTCAGTAGCGGAGCCTCGATGCACAATCAGAAACCTGCCGGCACGCACGGCGGCATGGTCACCAGCCCTCATGCATTGGCCAGCGAAGCAGGCCGCGACGTCCTGCGCGCGGGCGGCAACGCCATTGAAGCCGCCATCGCCATCGGCGCCGCACTGTGCGTGACGTATCCGCATTTCACCGGGCTCGGCGGCGACGCCTTCTGGGTGATTGGCGACCGGCAAGGCATGTTGCGCACGGTATCGGGCATCGGCCAGGCCGCGGCGCAACTGCCCGCGTACAACGAAGCGATTCCGCTGCGCGGGGCCGCGTCGGCGATCACCACGGCCGCGACTGTCGATACGTGGCAGCAAGCCTTCGAGATCAGCCAAAGCGCGTGGGGCGGCCAGCAGTCGTGGTCGTCACTGTTCGAGCGCGCGCACGAACTGGCCGCCGACGGCTTTCCGGTCACGCCGTCGCAGCATTTCTGGCAGAGCATGCGCGCCGACGAATTGCATGCGTTGCCCGGCTTCGCCGCGACCTTCGCGCCGCACGGCCATATTCCCGCCATCGACGAGCGCTTCGTGCAACCGGCGCTGGCGAAAAGCATCGACCGGATTGCGCGTTTCGGCGCACGCGAATTTTACGAAGGCGAGTTGGCTGAACGGATTGCCGATGGCCTCCGGCAAGCCGGTTCGCCGCTCAGTTCGAGCGACCTTGCCCGCACGCACGCGCGCAATGAAGCACCGTTGCGTGTCGCCTACCGCGGCGGCGAACTGGTGAGCATGCAGCCGCCCACGCAAGGCGTGACGACCTTGCAGATCATGGGCACGCTGGAGCGCTTCGATCTTGGATCGATTCCGGAAGGCAGCGCTGATTACTATCACCTGCTGGTGGAAGCGGTCAAACGCGCATTCATGGATCGCGATCGGTTCGTCTGCGATCCGGAGTTCAACTTCGTGCCGGTCGACGAGATGCTCTCGCCCGCCACGCTCGACGCTCACGCACACTCCATCAACCTGCGTGAAGCGCGTGCATGGCCACACGTATTTCGCCCGGGCGATACGGTGTTCATCGGCGCAACGGATCGCGAAGGCCGCAGCGTGAGCGTGCTGCAAACGGTGTACTTCGATTGGGGCAGCGGCGTGGTGGCGGGCGATACCGGCATTCTGTGGCACAACCGCGGCGCGTCGTTCAGCACGAACCCCGCGCATCACAACGCCGTGCAGCCGGGCAAGCGGCCCTTCCATACGCTGAATCCCGGCATGTATGTAAAGGACGGCCGCCCTCAACTGCTATTCGGCACGCAAGGCGCGGACGGTCAACCGCAAACGCTGGCCGCCATTCTCACGCGACTGATCGACTACGGCATGGACCCGCTGACCGCCCTCGCCCGCCCGCGCTTTCTGCTCGGCAAAACCTTCTCCGACACTCGCGATGCGTTGAAGCTCGAAGCGGACGCCGGCGCCAACGTGTTCGCGGCGCTCGCCGCGCGGGGTCATGAAGTGAGCGCGATCGCGGCGCAGAGTCCGTTGGCGGGGCATCCGGGCGTGATTCGCATCGAGGCGGACGGGTCGGCTTCGGGTGCGCATGATCCGCGCAGCGACGGGCGAGCGCTGGCGGTGTGATGCCGCAATGATGCAACGTGATGTGGGCTATGCGATGAACGCCGCTGCGTCACCCGAGCGTGAAGCGGTCCCGCGTCGTCACATAGTCGCTCGCACCGAAACGCCCAACCGGAAAGTAGTGTTGCAAACGCACGCGCCACGTTTCCGTGTCGATCAACTCGTCGCGCGCGTGCAACCGGTGCACGCGTCCGATGAAAATCTGCCGGCTGGTTGTCTCCAGCGTCTCCCAGATCGTGCACTCGAACGCGACGGGTGCTTCCGCAATGCGCGGCGGCGCGACGTGCGAACTCGGCAGCGGCGTCAAGCCGATCGCGGTCAGCTCGCTCACGTTCGGCGGCAGCCTTTCTCCGCAGCGATGCATTTTGTCCGCGATGGCTTCGTCCGCGAGATGCACCACGAACTCGCCGGTACGCCCGATATTCACCGCCGTGTCCTTGAGTGTGCCGTCCGCCACGCGGTTGATGCTGATCATCACGATCGGCGGTTCCTCGCCGAGCATGTTGAACATCGAGAACGGCGCGGCGTTGATCGTGCCGTCGGCACCGAGCGTGGTGACGAGCGCGATCGGACGCGGCACGATCAGACTCGCCATCAGCTTGTAACGCTGATATTCGGTGATCGCTTCGAAATCGATTTCCATATCGGCTGCCTAGTTAGGAGTGACGGATGCGGTAATGCCGAGCAACTGGCCGAGGCTCTTTTCGCCGCGCATCCGCGAGGTTTCGATCCGTTCTTCGATGTCACGCAAATGCGCTTCCATATGCGCTATCGCGCCGGCCGCATCGCGCGCCTCGATGCAATCGACAATCGCCGCATGCTCGGCGTGTTCGCACGGCGCATGCCCCGGCGGTTCATACACACCCACGATCAGCGAGCAGCGCGAGACCAGTTCTTTCAGATAGTTTTGCAGAATCGAATTGCCCGCCAGCGCGGCGATGCGCATATGAAAGCCACTGGCGAGCCTCGCCCATGAAGGCTGGTCGAAGCGGTGCATCGCTTCATGTTCGCTCGCGAGCTGCTCGCGCAACGCCTTGATGTCCGTCGCGTTCGCGCGCTGCACGGCCAGTTCGACCAGCATCCGTTCGACGGAACGCCGCGCTTCGAAGATCTCGCGGGTTTCCTCGGGCGTGGGCTCGGCGATCACCGCCCCCTTGTTCGGCCGCAATACGACGATACCGTCATAAGCGAGCTTTTCCAGCACGCGCCGCACGACCGCGCGGCCCACGCCGAACAGTTGGCACAACTCGGGCTCGGGCAGTTTCGTGCCCGGCGTCAGCCGATGATTCAGCACGCCGTCGAAAATCGACTGATAGATGCGCGCGTCGAGATCCGCATCGTCCTTGCGGGATTGTTTCGCGGTGGCCGCGCCGGCTTTTGCGTTCATGCAATCGCCGGGCGCACGACGCCGTCCCGCTCCAGTTGGTCCATATGATCCGCGATCGCACCCGGCGTGGTGATCCACACGTCGCCTCGTGTGCGTGCCGCGGCGATATGCTGAAGCGCGCGCCGCAAATGCCGCAAGCGATACGGCTGCCCCACCAGATACGGATGCAGCGCAATGCCCATCACGAGCGCCTGAGGCTGCGTGCCGCGATTGGCCTGTTCCAGCATCTCGTCGAACTGGTCGATGATCATGTCGGCGAACGCGCGGCCATCCATATGGCGGCCTACTATCATCGGCAAATCGTTCAGTTCCTGCGGATACGGAATCGACCACAGCGGCTCGCCGCGCGTGGCCATCCGTACCGGACGGTCGTCGTGACACCAGTTCAGCGTGTAGCGGTAGCCGGTCTCGGCGAGCAGATCGGGCGTCAGATGCGACTCTGAAATCCACGGCGAAAGCCAGCCGTGCGGTGTCGTGCCCGACACTTCGACGATCCGTTCGCGGCAATGAAGAAGCAGCTCGCGTTCGCCGTTCTCGTCCAGATCGCTCTGCCGGTGCGCGTTCGTGTGGCCGTGGCCGATCAGTTCGTCGCCGCGCGCCACACAGGCTTCGATCAGCTCAGGACAGTGATCGTAAAGCGCGGTGTTGATCAGCGTACCGGCCGGCAGATCGAGCTGATCGAACAGTTCGATGCAGCGCCACGCGCCGACGCGATTGCCGTATTCACGCCAGCTATGGTTGAGCACATCCGGTTGCGGCGAGATCGGGCCGAGCGCCGCGCCGAGCCCCTCGCCAAACGCAAAGTGTTCGATGTTGAAGCCCAGATAGACCGCGAGCCCGGTGTCGCCAGGCCAGCGGAACGCGTCGCTGTCGGTGATCGGCCGGTACGCAAAGCGGCCGTGCGTGGCGAGCAACTGACGCGCGCGGTTCTCTGCTGCAGGCATGTTCCGTGTGTCGTTCATGTGAAGAAGCCGTGGGTGATGAAACGCGACCGGTTGCGTCACGCATGAACCGGATTGGCCGATTCATGCCCCGAGACGGACCGAAGACGCACCGTGATCGCGCAAGAAAATTCACTTGGATCGCTAACGATCGACACTGCGGATCGTTTGCAATATGTGAGCCAACTCGTAGACGTTAAGCGTACAGCTGTGTCGGCAATCAGCGAACCACTCGATGCAACGGATGGCACATGTCTTGCATTTGGCTGGTTTCGTTCAGGCGCCGCTTCAGCTTTCGTGCGCCCCTGCTCTTCGCCGTTCACGAGGACACCTTTTCATGATTCAGCCTGTTTCAACGGTGCTCGAAACCAAAGCCGCCGATATCGAACTGGTGCACGTGTCGAAGCAATACGGCGACTCGCTTGCCGTCGACGCAATCGATCTGCGCATTGCAGGCGGCCAGTACTGCTGCCTGCTCGGACCGTCGGGCTGCGGCAAGACCTCGACCTTGCGCATGATCGCCGGGCATGAATCCGTCACCGAAGGTGACGTTCTGATCGCCGGCCGCAACGTCACGCGCGCGGAGCCGGCTGCTCGCGGCACGGCCATGGTGTTCCAGAACTATGCGCTGTTCCCGCACCTGAGCGCGCTCGATAACGTCGCGTTCAGCCTGAAGATGCGCGGCATCGCCAAAGATGTGCGGCGCAAGCGCGCCGCCGAGCTGCTGGAACTGGTCGCCATGTCGGCGTATGCCGAACGCAAACCGGCCCAACTCTCCGGCGGCCAGCAGCAGCGTGTCGCGCTCGCCCGTGCGTTGCTCAACCAGCCAGGCTGCCTGTTGCTCGACGAACCGCTCTCCGCACTCGACCCGTTCCTGCGTGTGCAGATGCGCGCCGAACTCAAGCGCTGGCAGAAAGAACTCGGCATTACGTTCGTGCACGTCACGCATTCGCAGGAAGAAGCCATGGCGCTCGCCGATCTGGTCGTGGTGATGAGTCACGGCCGTATCGAGCAAAGCGGCACGCCGCATGAAGTCTTCAACCATCCGCGCACCGAATTCGTGGCGCGCTTTCTCGGCGGCCACAACGTCTTCAAAACCAATGGCCGGTTGTTTACCGTGCGTGCCGATCACCTGCGCGTCGTGCCGCATGGCATCACGCCGGTGCAGAACGCGAGCGGCGACAACGGCATGACGCGCATTGGCGGCGTGCCGTGCACGGTGCGCGAAGCCGAGTATCAGGGCACGCATCTGCGCATGACGCTCGACCCGCTCGACGGTTCGCCCGAGTTGATCTCGCTCGTGAGCGACGGTGATTACGATCCGGCGCGGCTCGGTCCCGATGCCCGCGTGGTGGTCTGGTGGAACGAACAGGACGCGCATCCGCTCGCGGCCTGAGTAGTGAAGTTTTCGCATTGAAGCGGCATGACATCGCCGCGCATAAGCGTTCCAGCAAGCTAAAACCGAACGTCAATCGAACGTCAACTGAGGAGAAAGCAATGAGTGAAACGAACGAGAGCCCGGCACCGGCCGCAACGGATGGGAAGGAAAAAGGCCTGTCGCGCCGCACGTTCATCAAGGGCGCGGTGGCGGCAGCCGGTATTGCCGGTTTTCCGTACGTGCACGCGCAGGAAAAAATCACGTTGCGTTACCTCGGCACGGCGGTCAATCAGAGCGCCGACATCGCGAAGAAATTCAAGGAAGACACCGGCATCGAGATTCAATACGTGCCGGTGACCACCGACGACGTCGCCAAGCGCATCATCACGCAGCCCAACTCGTTCGACATTGTCGACACCGAATATTTCGCGCTGAAGAAGCTGATTCCGGCCGGCACGCTGGCCGGCATGGACGCGAAGCGTATCAAGCTTGCCGACAAGATCACGCCAGTGCTCACGCGCGGTGAAGTCAACGGCAAGAAGATCGGCGATCAGGGCACCGCGCCGAAGAAGGTGATGTTCCTCACCGGCCCGCGCTCCACCGAATTCTCCGCCACGCCGACCGAGTGGATGACGCTGATTCCCACCACGTACAACGCCGATACGCTCGGCATTCGCCCCGACCTGATCAAGCGGCCTATCGACAGTTGGGCCGAACTACTCAATCCGCAGTTCAAGGGCAAGGCGGCGCTGCTGAACATTCCCGCGATCGGCATCATGGATTCGGCCATGGCGATCGAGGCGATGGGTCACGTGAAATACGGCGACAAAGGCAACATGACCAAGGCCGAAATCGATCAGACCATCAAGATCCTGATCGAAGCGAAACGCGCCGGCCAGTTCCGCGCGTTCTGGAAGGACTTCAACGAAAGCGTGAACCTGATGGCCTCGGGCGAAGTCGTGATCCAGTCCATGTGGTCGCCGGCCGTGACGAAAGTCCGCACCATGGGTATCGCCTGCAAATTCCAGCCGCTCAAGGAAGGCTATCGTTCGTGGGCCTCGGGCTTCGGCTTCCCGCGTTCGCTGCAAGGCAAGAAGCTCGATGCGGCGTACGAATTCGTCAACTGGTTCCAGGACGGCTGGGCGGGCGCCTATCTGATGCGTCAGGGCTATTACTCGGGCGTGCTCGAAACCGCGAAGACGCACATGCAGCCTTACGAGTGGGACTACTGGATCGAAGGCAAGGCGGCCGCGCAGGACATCAAGGCGCCGGACGGCCAATTGCTCGAAAAAGCCGGCACCGTGCGTGACGGCGGCTCGTACAACCAGCGCATGGGCGCGATTGCGTGCTGGAACGCGGTGATGGACGAGAACATTTATATGGTCCAGAAGTGGAACGAGTTCATCGCGGCTTGACCGACCACCGTGGTCGAAGCCGCGATCGGGCATGAGAGCCGGCGCCCGCCGCGCCGGTTCTCATCCGCTATCCGCACGCACAGTCACTCCTTAGAAATACGCCCATGGCAACGATCGACCTTCCCTCGCACGCGCAGGACGCGCCCGTCAAACATCGCCGCGCGCCGGCATGGTTGCAGGCGACGCCGCTCTCGCTGACCTTCCTGCTGTTTTTTATCGTGCCGCTGGTCATCACGCTGATCGTCAGCTTCTGGGACTTCAACGAATACCAGATCATTCCCGCGTTCACGCTGAAGAACTACGCGGCGATCTTCAACGGTTGTTCGTCGATGACGGACCTGTGCGTCACCTTCAAGACGTACTGGTCGACGCTCAAGTTCTGCGCGATCGTGTGGGCGGTGACCTTGCTGCTGGGTTTTTCCATCGCCTACTTTCTCGCCTTTCATGTGCGCACCACGAGCATGCAGACCGTGCTGTTCCTCGTCTGCACGATTCCGTTCTGGACCTCGAACGTGATCCGCATGATTTCATGGATGCCGCTGCTCGGCCGCAACGGTCTCGTCAATCAGGCGCTGCTCGGCGCGCATCTGATCGATCAGCCGCTGGAATGGCTGCTGTATTCGAACTTTTCGGTAGTGCTCACGTTCGTTCACCTCTACACGTTCTTCATGATCGTGCCGATCTTCAACGCGATGATGCGGATCGACCGGTCGCTGCTCGAAGCCGCGCGCGACGCCGGCGCGAGCGGCTGGCAAGTGGTGCGCGACGTGGTGCTGCCGCTGTCGAAAACCGGCATTGTGATCGGCTCGATCTTCGTGATTACGATCGTGATGGGCGATTTTCTGACCGTCGGCGTGATGGGCGGCCAGCAGATCGCCTCGGTAGGCAAGATCATTCAGGTGCAGACCGGCTACCTGCAATTTCCCGCCGCGGCGGCCAATGCAATCATCTTGCTCGCCGTGGTGCTGATGATCGTGTGGGGTTTGACGCGGGTCGTCGACATCCGCAAGGAGCTGTGAAGATGCAGGTCAATGCCCTCAAACATCGCGAGCGCCGCCCGGCGAGTTTCTATTGGCTGGCGCTCCTGTTCGGCCTGTTCGTGCTGTTCCTGTACGGACCGGTGATCACCATTTTCATCCTGTCGTTTCAGGGTCCGGAAGGCGGCCTCACGTTTCCCATGCGCGGCGTGTCGCTGCACTGGTTCTCCGTGCTGCGCGACGGCGTGGGCGATGTGGATATCTGGTCCGCGTTCGGGCGCTCCGTGCGGTTAGCCGTAGCTGTCACGGTGCTGACGGTGCTGTTCTCCGTCGCGGCGGGCCTCGCCTTTCGTCGAAAATTTCGCGGCGATACGGCAGTGTTCTATGTTTCCGTGGCGAGCCTGATCATGCCGTCCATTATCGTTTCGCTCGGCATCGGTCTAACGTTCCGCCTGCTCGATAACGGCGTGAAGTACCTGGCAACGGCCTGGGGCTATCAGTCTTTCGTCGATACCTACACCACCTCGATGGGCCTCTTCACATCCGCGCTCAGCGCGCATCTCACGTGGACGCTGCCGTTCGGTTTGCTGGTCATGTTCGCGGTGTTCAACCGCTTCAATCCGGCTTACGAAGAAGCATCCCGCGATCTCGGCGCGACGCCGTGGCAGAGTTTCCGGCACGTGGTGCTGCCGATCATCGGCCCCTCGGTGGTGGGCGTGGCCATGTTCGGCTTCACGCTCTCATGGGACGAGATTGCCCGCACCTCGCAGGCGATCGGCGATCAGAACACCTTGCCGCTCGAGCTTCAGGGTCTCACCACGTCGGTGACCACACCAGTGATCTACGCGCTGGGCACCATGACGACGGTGTTGTCGCTAACGGTGATGGGCGTGTGCCTGCTCGCCGTGCGATTGCTGGCGCGCAGGCGCGCGGTGGCGGGATTGCAATAGGCGCGTTCTCCGCCGATTCCAGGCGCTGACCGGCAAGCATTTCACTCCCGCTGCTAAGAATCGGCCAAATACTTCGTTGCTCGCACCCGCCCCGTCCCTTACCGTTCTCTGATTGCGCCTCACGCGCGCCTCGTTTCGGAGAACCCATGTCCGCAGTCGAATCGCCAACCCACGCTGACCACAGCATCGCCGATGCCGCACAACTCTTCGGCGACGATCCGCTGACGCGCCGCTTCGCTCCCGTCTTCGCCCGTATCGCGGAAGGCGCGGTCGAGCGCGAGCAACAGCGCGAACTCGCTTACGCGCCGGTGGAATGGCTGCGTGAAGCGGGCTACACGCGGCTGCGCGTGCCCAAAAAATACGGCGGCGAAGGCATCTCGCTCACGCAATTCTTCGCGCTGGTCACGCGTCTCGGCGAGGCGGACTCGAATCTGCCGCAAATCCTGCGCGTGCATGGCGGCTTTATCGAAGCGCTGCTGGAAAACGGCGACGAATCGCTGCGTGAGCGTTGGCTTACGCGGGTGGCGCAAGGTCAGATTGTCGGCGGCGCGGTGTCCGAGCGCACGGGCGTCACCAACAACAGCGTGCGTCTGACGCAGACCAATGGCGCATGGCATCTCGACGGCGAGAAGTACTACACCACCGGCACGCTGTACGCCGACTGGGTCGACGTCACCGCGCACGACGGTTCGAGCGACCTGCGCGTGCTCGTCGAATCCGACGCGCCGGGCCTCGAACGTATCGACGATTGGGACGGCTTCGGGCAGCGCCTCACCGGCAGCGGCACGGCGCGCTTCACGCAGGTGCCGGTCTCGCCCGATAACCTCTACCGCCGCTATAACGCCGCCGAACCGCGTCGCAACAGCCTGCTCACGGCTTACTATCAGGCGCTGCATGTCGCGAACCTCGCGGGCATCAGCCGCGCGGCGCTGCGCGATGCGGTCGCGTTCACGCAGACCAAAACCCGAACCTTCGGCGTGCCGGGCGCGTCGAGTCCGCGCGACAATCCGCTCGTGCAGCGCGTGGTCGGCCGGCTTGCGAGCCTCGCTTATTCGACGCAAAGCATCAGCACGTCGCTCGCGCGCGCCATCGATGAAGTCTCCGTCGCGCGCGAGGAAGGCCGTGCCGACGAACAGACTTACATTCACCTCGACATCCAGACTTTCCAGGCGCAGCAGATCGTCATCGAGCAGACCTTGCAAGCGGCGACGCTGCTGTTCGAAGTGGGCGGCGCATCGGCCACCAGCGAGACGCGCCGCTTCGATCGCTACTGGCGCAACGCGCGCGTGCTGGCGTCGCACAATCCGGCGATCATTCGCGAGGCCGCGATTGGTGACTTCTACCTGAATGGCAACGCGCATAACGAGCGCTTCGGAGTGGCGCGGCAGACGGAGATAGCGGCAGCGGCATAAACACGGCCAGCCGGCCGCCGGGTGCGGCTCGCCGCCTTCCTGTGGCACAGTGTCGTCAGGCGCATGCGCTAAGCTTGCGCAACCGAACTGCCCTGACGAGCGACATGAAGAACCTGCCTGCCTACGAGCCTCCGGTCGACGAAAACCAGCTTCTGCTGAAGTGGATTCGACGTGCGCGCGAATCCCAGATGAGCCACTACGACATGGCGGATCTGCTATCGGCGCGTGACCGCCAGGTCGGCTGGCTTGCCACCGCGTTGACCGCTTTCGTGGGAACGGCTGTGTTTGCGTCCCTGCACGCGTCCGCCGTCTCGCCGGAACTGAAGATTTTTATCGGCTTCGTGAGCGTGGCGGCCGCGGTCGCCTCCGCGCTGCAAACCTTCCTGCGCTACGCCGAACGCGCCGAGAAGCATCGCGCCGCCGGCGCGCGCTATGGCGCGGTGCGTCGCAGGCTCGAAGCGGTCTTTGCGGGCGACGCCGATGCGCGTGACGGCCACTATCTCACCGCGATCCGCGACGAACTCGACCGGCTCGCCGAAGACTCGCCCAACGTGCCGCCGCGCGTCTTTTATCGCACCCAACGCACGCTCTCCGCGGATACGCCGCGCAGCCGCGACGCGTGAGCCTCATTCGCCGGCCGTAAGATCCCCGGCATCAATACCCAGCTCCGCCGCCATACGGCGCACCACGGCCTGCAACCGGCTCACTTCGTCGGCAAGGCGCTTCTGTTCGGCCTTGACCGCCTCGAACGCGGACAGCGGCACGGCGTCGTCTTCGGCGCCTGGCTGCGCCAGCTCGCTCGCACTCACTTCGCCGCACAGTAAATGTGTCCAGCGGTTCTCGCGCTCGCCCGGCGTGCGCGCGAGTTTCACGACCCGTGGCGGGTCGTTGGCCGCGAGTTCGTCGAGAAACGCCTCGACCGACGAGATATCGGCAAAGCCATGCAGACGCGCGCTATTGAGCCGCAATTCGGCGGCGGTTTGCGGGCCGCGCAGCAGCAAGGTGGTGAGCAGCGCCGCCGACTGGCTCGGCAAACCCAGCACGCGATTCATGTTGTGTTCGAAGCGCGGCACGCGGCTGCTGCTGCCCTCCATCACGAGGCTCAACCGTTTCAAGCCGTCGACGGCGGTCAGCACCTCGGCTTCGGTGGCGTTCATGACCGGCGCGCGGCCGGTCTTCTGATTGCAGCCCAAGGTCAGCGCGTTGAGCGAAAGCGGATAGCTGTCCGGCACCGTGTGCTGCTTTTCGACGAGCACGCCGAGTACGCGTCCTTCAAGCAGGGTCAACGCGCGGATCGAAGGGCGGGAAGAAGTGTCGGGAGTGGAATTCATGGATGATGTCGCGGCATGAGCCGCCGGGTCTCGTGGATGTTGCCTTACCGTTGCACAGCCGGGCGGCGCTTTCTGGTTGGTGGGCACTATGATAAACGGCCACGGCCGCGAAGGTGTACCCATCTCCGCCACGGCCGGGCGCGCACGCGGCCGTCTGGCACGTGGCGTGCTGTCACAGAACATCCTTTGCTAATGGAGTCGATCAATGCCCCTACGCCGTCAACCGGTCCTGCGCCTGAGCGCCATTTCACTCGTGGTCGGCGCAGTCTGCCTGCTTGGCGCGTGCGCGCTCAGCCCGGCCGGCAAGAGCGGCAACGCGCACGTGCCCGAGCCCGCGAAGCCCGTGGACCTGAGCCGCTATCTCGGCCGATGGTATGAACTGGCGCGCTATGAAAACCGCTTTGAGCGCGATTGCGAAGCCGTCACCGCTGAGTACGCCACGCGCGACGACGGCCTGATCGACGTGGTCAACAGTTGCCACCAAGGCGCGGTGAACGGTCCGCTGGACGTCGCGAAGGGGCGCGCGAAGGTGGTCGCCGACTCGGGCAATGCCAAGCTGAAAGTGTCGTTCTTCGGCCCGTTCTTCTTCGGCGACTACTGGGTGCTGGATCACGCGGACGACTATAGCTGGTCGATCGTCGGCGAGCCGAGCGGACGTTATCTGTGGATCCTGACGCGTGAGGCCACGCCGGCTACGAGCGTGAAAGACGCGCTGATCGAGCGGGTTCGCGCGCTGGGTTACGACACGTCGATGCTGCGTATGACGAGGCACGAGTAAGTCGCGCTCCTGGCCGGCTATCGGACGGTTGGTCCGCGTCAGCCGGACAGATCCGATTTTTGTCCTCATTGACCGATTTCCATATTCGAGATATTTTCCCGAATATGGAAACCCCACTCTCCGACGACAACGCCATCGACCGCCGTATCGCCCAGCGGCTGCGGGCGCTGCGCGCCGAGCGCAACTGGTCGCTCGACGATCTTGCGAAACTGAGCGGCGTGAGCCGCGCAACCCTCTCGCGCCTCGAAAACGCCGCCGTCAGCCCCACGGCGAGCGTGCTCGGCAAACTCTGCGTGGCTTACGGCCTGCCCATGTCGCGCCTCATGCACATGGTCGAGGAAGATTTCGCGCCGCTCGTGCCGCGCGACGCCCAGCCGCTCTGGACCGACGCCAGCATCGGCTTCCGGCGGCGTTCCGTGTCGCCACCCGCGCAGGCGTTGAGCGGCGAGGCGCTGGAATGCGAACTCGACGCCGGCGTGCGCATTACCTACGACGCGTCGCCGCGGCCCGGCCTCGAACATCATCTGATCCTGCTGGAAGGGCAGTTGCAGATCACCGTGGACGGCCAGCGCCACGACCTGCAACCCGGCGACTGCCTGCGCTACCAACTGTTCGGCCCCAGCGCTTTCGTGACGCCCGCGCACAGCGCGGCCCGCTATCTTCTGTTCATCGTGTGAGCCAGCATGAGCGCGACCACCCTCACCCCTTTCTCCGCCGACGACCTCGTGCGTCATCTCCCTGAACTCGGCGCGCTGCTGGGCGCCTGCGTGCATGACGGGGCCAGCGTCGGCTTCGTGATGCCGTGTGGCGCCGACGAGTGCGAGGCGTTCTGGCGCATCAAAGTGCTGCCTTCGTTGCGTGCCGGCGGCCTCGTGCTGCTGGTCGCGCGTCAGGGCGAAGCGATTGCGGGCACCGTGCAACTGGATTACGACACGATGCCGAATCAGCGGCATCGCGCCGAGGTGCGCAAACTGCTGGTCCATCCGGCGTTCCGCCGTCAGGGCATTGCGCGGGCGCTGATGACGGAACTCGAACGCCATGCGCATGGATTGCAGCGCAGCCTGCTCACGCTCGACACCCGCACCGGCGACCACGCCGAGCCGCTCTATACCGCACTGGGTTATCGGACAGCAGGTGTGATCCCGGGATACGCGCGTGGCACGCACACCCATGAGTTCGACTCGACCACCATCATGTACAAGGCGCTATGAGCGAAGCGCGGGCCCGGCCTGTGCGCCTCACGCGGTCTTCGAATATTTGAACGTGCCCTGCGCGCTGGCGATCAGCAGCTTGCCGTCCACCCACGCCTCGCTGCGCGAGAAAAAAATCGAGCGGCCCGCACGCTCCAGAAAACCCTTGGCGGTGACCAGTTCACCGAGTCCCTTGTCGAGATAGTTGGTGGTCAGCGACAGCGTGAACGCATGCCGCGCCGGGTCGCCGCTCGGCGCGAAGATTCCCGCATAACCCGCCGACGCATCGAGCAGCGTCGCGATCGCGCCGCCTTGCAGCACGCCCTGGCGATTGAGCTTGCTGGCATCGATCGGCATGACCAGTTCCGCGTAACCGTCGCGCCATTGCGTCAGGCGAACGCCGAGCGATTCGAGAAACGGGTTGTCGATGGGAAAGTCGGACATGAGCATGCCTTTGTGTTCGAGATGAAAAATGCAAGGCGCGCTCAACGGCGCGAATCGAGCGCAATGCGGACCGCAAGTCCGGCGAGCACGGTGCCCATCAACCAGCGCTGCAGCAGCAGCCACACCGGCCGCCCGGCGAGAAACACGGCAATCGAGCCCGCCATGCTCGCGATCAGCGCATTGACCGTTACGCTGATGACGATCTGCACGCAGCCGAGCGCGATCGACTGCGCGAGCACGCTGCCGTGCCCCGGCGAAATGAACTGCGGCAGCAGCGACAGGTACATCACCGCGATCTTCGGATTCGCGAGGTTGGTGACGAGTCCCATGGTGAAGAGCTTGCTGCGGCTGTCGTGCGGCAGGTCGCGCACCTGGAACGGCGAACGGCCGCCCGGTTTGACCGCTTGCCAGGCCAGATACAACAGATAGAGCGCGCCGCCGAAACGCAATGCGTCGTACGCGTAGGGCACCGTCAGCAGCAGCGCGGTAATGCCGAACGCCGCGCAGAACATATAGAACACGTAGCCGAGCGCCACGCCGCCAAGAGAAACGAGGCCCGCGCGACGCCCCTGACAGAGCGATCGCGAGATCAGGTAGATCATGTTCGGCCCAGGCGTGAGCACCATGCCGAGCGAGACCAGACCGAAGGCGAGCAGCGTTGTGAGGGCGGGCACGGCATTCTCCTTGGCGAATGAAAGTCGGACAGTGCCGCCAAATATAGCCGATGCCGCCGATTTCAGCGTCGCGGCCGGCTTGAGAAATTCGCATTGGCGTATGAGCCGCATTCATGTTCAATTGCGGCGCTTCTGGCCACTTCTTGTGCGGTGACTCGCACGAAACACTTGCGGCGAATTATTTTGAACGGTATCGTCGAGCCGTTCTGCAATGCAGCGCGGGAGAGATCGTCAGAAATTCGGACGACGCCGACGGAGCAACCGCCCCGGAAACTCTCAGGCAAAAGGACCGCGCAGCAGGAACATCTGGAGAGCGGCGCACCGGCATACCGCGTGCGCCCACCGAAGGGGATTCTCCGCGCACGGCTCATCACTCATGACGGGCCGGCCGCCGCGGGGAAGAAACTCTCAGGTACATGGACAGATGGGGCATCGACGCCGGTTTCGACATGAAATCGACACCGGTGATGCTCAACTACTCTGGACCATGACATGTCACGAATCGCCATTATCGGCGCCGGCATTACCGGCGTCACGACCGCTCACGCCCTCGCCCAGCGCGGCCACCACGTCACCGTTTTCGAACGCCACCGCTATGCGGCGATGGAGACCTCGTTCGCCAACGGCGGGCAGTTGTCCGCCAGCAATGCCGAAGTCTGGAACAGCGCGGCCACCGTCATGAAAGGCCTGCGCTGGATGCTCACGCGCGACGCCCCGCTGTTGCTCAATCCCACACCCACCTGGCACAAGTACTCGTGGATGGGCGAATTCCTGCGGCAGATTCCGCACTATCGGGCGAACACCGTCGAAACCGTGCGGCTCGCGATCGCCGCGCGCGAGCATCTGTTTTCGATTGCCGAAACCGAAGGCATCGACTTCGATCTCGAACGGCGCGGCATTCTGCATATCTACAAGACGCGCAAGGAATTCGACGCCGCCAGCAAGGTCAACGCATTGCTGCGCGAAGGCGGCCTCGAGCGCAGCCCGGTGACGGCGAGCGAGCTGCATGGCATCGAACCCACGTTGCACGGCGATTTTTACGGTGGATTCTTCACGCCGTCCGATTCGACCGGCGATATTCACAAGTTCACGCGCGGCCTTGCTCAGGCGTGCGTGCGGCACGGCGTCGAATTTCATTACGATGCCGAGATCACCTCGATCGAGCAGCCTGCCGAGGGCCGTTTTACACTGGCGGTCAATCTCGAAGGCGAATCGCAGCGCTTTGCGTTCGAACGGATCGTCGTCTGCGCCGGGGTGAAGAGCCGCGATTTTGCAGCCATGCTCGGCGACCACGTGAATATCTATCCGGTGAAGGGCTATTCGATCACTGTTTGTCTCGATGACGAAATCAGCCAGCAGCGCGCCCCCTGGGTGAGCCTGCTCGACGACAGCGCGAAGATCGTGACGAGCCGCCTGGGCGTGGATCGCTTTCGCGTGGCCGGCACGGCGGAGATCAACGGCTTCAACCGGGATATCCGTTCGGACCGGATTGCACCGCTAGTGGACTGGACGCGGCGGTATTTCCCTGAGGTATCGACCTCGCGCGTGATTCCGTGGGCGGGCTTGCGGCCGATGCTGCCGAGCATGCTGCCCAAGGTGGGCCGTGGAAAACGGCGTGGCGTGTTCTACAACACCGGGCACGGACATTTGGGCTGGACCTTGTCGGCCGCAACCGCGCAGGCACTCGCGGGCGCGATTCAGTAGGCGTGATGCGGCGGTTTCGCTAACGGCGGTGGCTCGCCATCACAGCCGTCGCCAGATTTGAACTCCCCGTGCTGCTGGAGTTTGGGCGGCGGCTGTGGCGCGAGACCGCAGCCGTCAGCCAATGGCAGATGCTCCATTTCTGCTAGTGTTCTTCCATCCGTGTTACTTCGGTGGAGAACCCATGCCGCACGCCCGCACCGCAAAAACCAAGGCACACAACACACGCCTGAGCGACGCACAGATCGCCATGGAAGCGACGCGGCGTCTCGCCTGGGACGCCGCGGTTCCCGACCATGCCGTGAAGGTCCAAGTCTCGCGCGGCCGTATCACGCTGCATGGCGAGTTGCAGCGCGACCAGCAACGCACCGCTGCACTCGAAGACGTGACGCGCCTGTTCGGCGTAACGGGCGTTCTGGATCACACCGTCATCAAGCCCGAATGAAGTCAGCCCTTGATTGCCTGACGTAACAGCGCGCGGCAATGCCGCGCGATCTGCTTTTCCTCCTCGGTGTGAATCGCCTGCACCTTGCCCGCCGGATCGCCTTCGGTTAGTCCCATGAAAGCCAGTCCGTCGCAGACGCGCGTGCGAATCGCCTCGCTGTGCTCGCCAATGCCGCCGGTAAACACCAGCAAATCGATTCCGCCCAGCAACGCCGCATAGCCGCCGATCGTCTTGCGCACCGCAGTGGCAAAGGCATCGATCGCGAGCGACGCATTCGCATCGCCCGCCGCAGCGCGTTTTTCCAACGCCTGCATATCGCTCTCGCCATCCGCGTAGCCGGCAAGACCGCTTTCGCGATTGAGCAGCGTCTCCAATGCGCCGGCATCGAGCTTCTCCACGCGCATCAGATACAGCAGCACACCCGGGTCGAGATCGCCGCTGCGTGTGCCCATCGGCACGCCGCCGGTCGGTGTCAGTCCCATCGACGTATCGATCGACTGGCCGTCGCGCAACGCGCACACGCTCGAACCGTTGCCGAGATGCGCGAACACCGCGCGCGCCGGCAAGTCGGCGCCGAGCCGCGTCACCAGTGACTCATAAGACAGCCCATGAAAACCGTAGCGCATCACGCCGGCCTCCACATAACGGTGCGGCAACGCGAGTTGTGCCGCGCGCGGCGGCAGTGTGGCGTGAAACGCCGTATCGAAACAGGCGAAATGCGGTGCATCGTCGAAAATTTTCTCGGCCTCGTCGATCAACGCAAGTGCCGGGGGAATGTGCAGCGGCGCAAAGTGCACGGCGTCCTGCAATTGACGCCGCACGTCGGCGCTAATCCGCTGATGCATGCGCAAATGCGGTCCGCCATGCACCACCCGATGCCCGACCGCCGAAGGCCGCGCATGATGCTGTTGCGCAAGCACCTGCGCGAGCTTTTGCAGCGCGTCGGTCTGCGATTCCAGTTCGTGCTCCTGCTGCAGCAGTACACGGCCGTCGGGCGCCTTGATCCGCAAACTGCCGTCGCTGCGTCCAATGCCTTCCGCGCTGCCTTCCAGCAGGAGCGATTCGTCGCCACCGGCGTACCGGAACAAGCCGAACTTCAGCGAGGACGAACCGCTGTTCAACACCAGAATCGTTTGATCGTCAACACCGTCTGGAGTGCGCATGGTCATGCCTCGCTCAGCCTTTCCACGTCCAGTTGCGGATCTCTTCCCGGTCGATGCCCTCGGCATGCGCATACGCCAGATGTTCGATGATCTGGCCACGCAACCATTCCTTCGCATGGTCGCCGACACCGCGCAGTTTCGGCACGCGATCGATCACGTCGATCGCGAGCGAAAAGCGGTCGACCTGGTTGATGATCGCCAGTTCGAGCGGCGTGTTGATGTTGCCCTTCTCGTGATAGCCATGCACATGCAGGTTGTGGTGGTTCGTGCGGTTATAAGTCAGCTTGTGAACCAGCGACGCATACGAGTGGAAATTGAAAATCACCGGTTTGGTGGCGGTAAACAACGAATCGAAATCGCGGTCGGACAAACCGTGCGGATGCGCGTGCTCCGGCATCAACCGGAACAGATCGACCACGTTGACAAAGCGGATCTTCAGGTCGGTGAACTGCTCCTTCAGAATCTGCACGGCGGCGAGCGCCTCCATGGTCGCGATGTCGCCCGCGCAGGCCATCACCACGTCGGGCTCGACGCCCTGATCCGTCGACGCCCAGTCCCAGATGCCGATACCCTTGGTGCAATGCGTGACCGCCGCGTCCATGTCGAGATACTGCAAATGCGGCTGCTTGTCGGCGACGATCACGTTGACGTAATCGCGCGAACGCAAGCAATGATCGGCGACGCTTAACAGGCAGTTCGCGTCAGGCGGCAGATAGATACGCACCACGTCCGGGCTCTTGTTCGTAACGACATCGAGAAAACCGGGGTCCTGGTGCGTAAAGCCGTTGTGATCCTGCCGCCACACGAGCGAGGTGATCAGCAGGTTGATCGACGGCACCGGCTGGCGCCAGCCGAGATCGCGTTTCGCCTTCTCCAGCCACTTGGCGTGCTGGTTGAACATGGAATCGATCACGTGCACGAACGCTTCGTAGGTGGCGAACAGGCCGTGCCGGCCGGTCAGCACATAGCCTTCGAACCAGCCTTCGAGCGTGTGTTCGCTGAGCATTTCCATCACGCGGCCGTCCACCGAGAGTTCGCCGCCGTCCGCGTCGCTCGGGACGGTCTGCGCGAGCCAGGTTTTCGCGGACGCTTCATAGATCGCGGTCAGCTTGTTGCTCGCGGTTTCGTCGGGGCCGAACACACGAAAGTTTGTCATGTTCCGGCGCATCACTTCGCACAGGAACTTGCCGAGCACCTCGGTCGGCGATAGATACGAGCCACCCGGTTTCTTCACCGCGGCCGCGAAATCGCGAAACGCCGGCATGTCGAGCGTCTTGCATAACAGGCCGCCGTTCGCATGCGGATTCGCGCTGATGCGGCGCGCGCCCTTCGGGGCGAGCTCGCGCAACTCCGGCACGAGGCGCCCTGCTTCGTCGAACAGCGACTCGGGCTCGTAACTGCGCAACCAGCTTTCCACCAGCTTCAGACTCTTGCCATTGGTCACCGGATCGAGCACGGGCACCTGATGCGCGCGCCATGAGCCTTCCACCTTGTGGCCGTCGACTTCCTTCGGGCCGGTCCAGCCTTTGGGCGAACGCAGCACGATCATCGGCCAGCGTGGCCGCGACGCGTCGTTGCTCTCGCGCGCATGCTGCTGGATCGCGCGGATTTCTCCGATGCACTGTTCGAGCGTCGCCGCCATCTGTTGATGCATGACGGCGGGATCGTCGCCTTCGACGAAATACGGCTTGTGGCCGTAGCCGGTCAGCAAGGCTTCCAGTTCTTCGCGGGGAATGCGCGCGAGAATGGTCGGATTGGCGATCTTGTAGCCGTTCAGATGCAGCACCGGCAACACCGCGCCGTCACGGATCGGATTGAGGAATTTGTTCGAGTGCCACGAGGTGGCGAGCGGTCCGGTTTCGGCTTCGCCGTCGCCGATCATGACGGTGACGATCAGATCGGGGTTGTCGAACGCGGCGCCATAGCCGTGCGAGAGGCTATAGCCGAGTTCGCCGCCTTCGTGGATCGAGCCGGGCGTCTCGGGCGTGCAATGCGAGCCGATGCCGCCAGGAAACGAGAACTGCCGGAAAAAGCGCTGCATGCCGGCTTCGTCTTCGCTGCGGTCCGGATAGATTTCCGAGTAATGCCCTTCCAGATAGCAATGCGCGAGCGTGGCCGGCGCACCGTGACCGGGACCCGCCACGTAGATGACATTCAGATCGAGCTTCCTGATCAGCCGGTTAAGATGCACCAACAGGAAACTCTGCCCCGGGTCCGAACCCCAATGGCCCAGCAAACGGTTCTTGATGTGTTCGGGCTTCAGCGGTTCGCGCAGCAGCGGATTGTCGCGCAGATAGATCATGCCGGCCGAGAGGTAGTTGCAGGCGCGCCAGTAGCGATCCATGTTGCGCAACGTATCGGCGTCTAGAACTTGCGGCGGTGTAGGACGGGAAGTTGCTTCAGCCACGGCGTCACTCCTTGAAAAGGACGGTCAGGCGGGTTAGCGGGTGCGGCGGCGGTGATGGTCGTGATGCGGCGGGCGCGCAGAAATCAGCGCACCCGGCCATCCTGTCACGCAGATGACATAACGAAAGCGTAGAGGCCAAACCTCATTGCAGCGGGAATCCATGCCGCTTTTCAGGCGGCGAGCCCGTTCACGTCACGCAGTGTGACAGGAAGCGCGCGGCATGGTTCGATGCAATCGCCTCCGGTTTGAGCCAACTACATGTCCGCAATATCGCAGGCACTCAGCATCACGCCGCTTACGCCAGACGTAAGCGCATATTAAGGGAATGCGTTTATCCTCGTGATCTTGTACGCACGGCGGCGGAGCGCATCTGCGCATCCCGCTTTGCCGACCCTCCTTACCTGACCACTCGATCATGCCGACACCCAGCCGCTGGAAAGCACCGTTGATCCTCGTTATCACATTCGTGCTGCTGTTCGCGGGTGTCGCTGTTCTGATCGGTGTGTTCGGCTTGCTGGTCAAGCTGTTCGGGCACGGCTGAGCGCTGCGGCGCTGACGCGGGCGTGGCCGGCCCAAGATGTGTATCCTGAGAGAATCTTGCCGGCGCCATCTCATGCATACTCGTGCGTATTCATGCGTTCGCGAGACTTGCGGCGCCCGGCTTACTGCAAGGAGATGCCATTGACGGACCACGCTGATACTTCCCCGCCCGCCGGCCAGCCGATCGACCCGGAATTGCTCGAACTGGCGCAGCAGGTCTTCGACCTCGCGCGGCGCGGCGATGCCGCGATGCTCGCGGCGGTGATCGAAAAAGGCGTACCGCCGAATTTGCGTAACGACAAGGGCGACAGCCTCGTCATGCTGGCCAGTTACCACGGTCACGTCGAAGCCGTGCGCACGCTGCTCGAACGCGGCGCCGATCCGAACCTGCGCAACGACAACGGGCAGACGCCGATAGCAGGCGCGGCTTTCAAGGGCTTCGACACGGTGATCGAAACCTTGCTCGCGCATGGTGCGGATGTGGAAGGCGCGTCGCCGGACGGACGCACCGCGTTGATGATCGCCGCGATGTTCAATCGCACGGCGATCATGGAATTGCTGATTGCGCACGGCGCTGATCCGAAAGCGCGCGATGCGAATGGCGTAACGGCCATGGACGCAGCCGGCCGTATGGGCGCCGGCGATGCGCAAGCGCGTTTGAAGGAGCTTGGTTCCTGAGACGCAGCGCGTTTGAAGGAACTTGGCTCTTGAACCGCGGTGAGGCTTGAAGAAACTCGGTTCTTGCGCTGGAGCGGCGTTGGCTTGCGGCGCTTGTTACATCTCTGTGAGCGGGAATGATCCACGCAGACTCGCAAGCGCCGCGAAAGACCTAGCCTTTCTCCGCCAACAGCCACTCCACGTCGATATCCACCAGCTCTCCGATTCGCTCGACGGTCACATCCGCCGGCGGATTGCTGGCGATCTCTTTCGGGTCGAACGCATAGTGCCCCTGGCGGGGAAACACCGTCGTCAGTTTCGCGCCCCACGCCCTTTTCATGGCTGCCAGAATCCGCAGCTTGTCGTCGACCATCACATAGTGGCGGGCGGGATAACACTCCATCACCTGATCGAGCATCAACTCTTTGTGGATGTAGATCAGCACCCGCCCTTCGACCTCATCCCATAGCCCGGAGCGTTCGATCTTGCGCGGCTGGAACACTACATCACCGTCGGAGAGGATAACCGTGGGACCGTGTGCGCTCAGGTGCCGCAGCACATTCAGCGCGCCCGGATACAGACGGCTCGCAAACGGATAGTCGATCAGGAACGAGGACATGAGCAGGAGCCGCGTGTCGCGCGGCCGCTCAAGGCGATAGCGCTGCAGCGCGCCCAGGTAGTCGGCGTAACCGAGTTCCGTGCGCAGCGTCTCGAAGATTTCCCAGTATCGCGCGGCGTTCTGCGCGCCGAACTCCCGCATCATGTGCGCGCGCAGATCGGCCAGCACAAGATCGTTGTCCAGCAGAGTGTTATCGCAATCGAACAGAAACACGACGTCGTGCGGCGTAGCAGTAGTGGCTTGCATCGCGGCTCCCTGGAATCAGCCTTTCGGCCCATCGGACGGCGTGGCCGCTTTCTCGACGTGGCCGCCGAAATCATGCCGCATTGCCGAGAGCACCCGGTTTGCAAAATCCGCTTCGCCGCGCGAACTGAAGCGCGCGAACAGCGCGGCGCTCAGCACCGGCGTGGGCACGCCTTCGTCGATGGCGGCAGCCACCGTCCAGCGCCCCTCGCCCGAATCGGATACGCGCCCTGCGTAGTTCTGCAGATCGGCGTCGCTGACCAGCGAGCCGGCGATCAGATCGAGCAGCCATGAACCGATCACGCTGCCGCGCCGCCAGACCTCGGTGACGTCGGCGAGATTCAGATCGTACTGGTACAACTCGGGACGGCGCAGCGGCGAGGTCTCGGCGTCGGCCTCGCGCGCGTGCTTGCCGGCGTCCGCGTGGCGCAGAATGTTCAGCCCCTCGGCGTAGGCGGCCATCAAGCCGTACTCGATGCCGTTGTGAACCATCTTGACAAAGTGCCCCGCGCCGTGCGGCCCGCAGTGCAGAAAGCCCTGCTCCGCGGTGCTCGCGCCGCTGACTCGGCCGGGCGTGGCCGGCGCGGCGCCCGCGCCCGGCGCGAGGGTCGAGAAAATCGGTTCGAGCCGCTTCACGACCTCCGGTTCGCCGCCGATCATCAGACAGTAGCCGCGCTCGCGGCCCGCCACGCCGCCACTCGTGCCGACGTCCACATAGTGAAGCTGGCGTTTGGCCAACTCAGCGCTACGGCGAATGTCGTCGTGATAGTAGGAATTACCGCCGTCGATCACGATGTCGCCGGGCTCCAGCAAAGGCACGAGTTTCTCCAGCGTCATATCGACCACCGCGGCCGGCACCATCAGCCATACGGCGCGGGGCTTCTCGAGTTGCGCGATCAGATCTTCCAGCGACGCCGCGCCCGCCACGCCGTCCTGTTTCAGCTTCTCCACCGCCGCCGGCTGCACGTCGTAAGCGATGCATTGCTGACCGCCCTTCGTCAGACGCCGCACCATGTCGGCGCCCATGCGTCCCAAACCAATCATGCCTAGCTGCATATCTCGCTCCGGAAAGTGCCTCGTTGCGCTGCTCGATTTGCTTCGTTGTACTGCGGCAATGTTTGTGATTTCGCTGCGTGTTCCAGTGGCGGCGCGAACGATCGCGCGCGACTACGCTTACTTTAGTTGTGTTTTCCTGCGTGCGCCAAACGCGCGGCGGCCGCGCGTTTGTCTCGTGCTGCGAAGCTGCGCCACCGTATGTATCGAAAGACGATACGCTTCTTTGCAGAGGCTTTGCGCGGCGTAAAGTTCCTGACATGAGTGGCTGCGCCGCATCCCGCTCGTGCAGGCTTCGATTCGGCTAACGGACCTCTTACACTTCGGCCTCGCAGGCGGGGACTCGAACGGGCTCGAGCGTCTATTGCCGCCTTGCCTGAAGTTTGCCGTATTGCGAACGCACAAAACGCTTCACGGCCTGCCACATCACCGGATAGCGATCGCCCGGCACGGCGAAGAGCACGAGCGCGCATAACGCCAGCAAGCCGCAGAACATAAACGTGCCGCGATAGCCGAACGCCTGCACCAGCAAACCGGACAACACGCCCGAGAGAATCGAGCCGACCCGCGCCGCGTTGAAGAAGAGCGCGGTGGCGCGGCCGGGCGCGTGCGGCATCAGATCCTGCACATACGTCATGCCCAGACACGAGGTCACCGCGACGACGAACGCGTTGAGCATCTGCATGGGAATCAGCACATGGACATTGCCCGCCAGTGCCATGCCGGCGAAATACACCGCGTGCACCGCAGCACACGCGCCGAGCCAGTTCGGCTTGTGCAACGCCGACGACTTCGCGCCGAGCGCGAGCATCATCGGAATCTCCATCAGGGCGCCGAGTCCGAGCATGATCGACACGTCCAGATGCGTGCCGTTCAGACCGTGCACGATATAGAGCGGCAGCACGATCATGGTGGCGTTCGCGGCAAGGCCGAGCAACGTGAGCGCGGCAACCGCGCGGCGGATGTCGTTGGCCGAGGCGACGCCGGGCAGGTCCTCGTGCGCGTCCTCGCCGGGTGCGGTGAGCGGCGGCACGGTAATCGAAGCGGAAGGTTCGGACGCCGTGTCTTCCACCGTGTGATCGCCCAGATGACCCTGCGGCTCCCGCATGCGCCAGACAATGGCCGCGCAGGCACCGAAACTGGCGGCGGCGAACAGAAACAGCCCGTAGAAGCTGCTGGCGGCGAGCACCAGCGCGCCCACCGACGGCCCGAACACCCACGCCGCCGAGAGAATGGTCCGCAAGGTCGCGCTGGCGAACACGCGCTCCGCCGGATCGGCCACCGGCAAGGCCGCGCGGCTGAACGAAAAGACCATGGAAATAGCCGAGCCGCCCGCGCCGATAAAGACGATCCCGACCACCAGCAGCAACCGGTAGTCACGCACGACGCATAAACACAGATAACCGAGCGCCGCCGCCACCAGCGCCGCCAGCAGCAAGGGTCGGTGCCGTCCGCTCGCGTCGCTCCAGCGGCCCGCGAAGGTGCTGGCGAGCACCCCGCTCGCCGCGATCAGCGTCATGAAGACGCCGAGCCTGAACGGCGTCATGCCCGCGCGCTCGACGCCGAACAGGGAAAGATAGGGAGCGGTGAACGACATCGCCACACCGAGCATCAGAGTCGCGGCGGCGAGCGGCTTGAAGCCGGGGATGCGTAGCAGGTCGAAAAAACGTGAGGTTTTCAACACGGGGGCGGAGGATCAGGGAAAGCGAGCCTGCCACGCGCTATGCGCGCCGCAAACTTCGTGGCCGGAACGACCGGGGCATTATCGGCTTAGCTTGCGGGCGCGTAAACCCGCGTCACCGCGTCCCAAAATTGCGAAGCACATTCGCCGGTCGCAGGCCGCACGATGCGGCACCGGTTACAGCACGACGTAGCCGCGCTTTTCCAGCGTCCAGCGGTGCCACTGATTGCCATAGAAGCCGCAGGCCATGCCGAACACCACCGACAGCGCCAATCCGATCAGGTCGGCGGTTTCGCCCCACAAGCCCGAGCAGAACAGCAGAAGATTGACTGCCAGCATGACGAACGCGGCAAACCACATTTTCTTCGACAACGCCCAGATGAAACCGAGCAGACACGCGCCCCAACTGAAGCCCGTGGCGACCGCGACGGTTTCGTCCTTGCCCGGGTACCGCAGATAAATCCTTTCGCCCATATCCTTTCCTGACCACGATGATTCGCCGCCGCCTCGCGGCCTCGACGATGTTTACCACGTCATGCCGGCAACTGTGCGAGTCCGCGTGAAATTCACGCTGCCGCGTGCTTCGCCGCACGTTGGTCGGCGCGGCGTTGCCTGACGATCGCGGGCATAGCTGCTACTCTTACCAGATTCACACGCAGGGCGCGCCATCACAGCGCAACCCCGCCAGCACAGGTTAAACCGCTTCGGAGCACGCATGGCCACGCAGACCGCCTATTCTTCCAAAGCCCCCTCGCGGGCCGAGCTCGATGCCCTGCCAGGCACCACCATCGTCGAATTCGGCACGGACTGGTGCGGCTATTGCCAGGGTGCGCAAGCATCGATTGCCCAAGCGCTCGAACCGCATGCGGACGTCCGGCACCTGAAGATCGAAGACGGCCCGGGCCGGCCGCTGGGCCGCTCGTTCAAGGTCAAGCTGTGGCCCACGCTGATCCTCATGCGCGATGGCGCCGAAGTCTCGCGCGTGGTGCGACCGGCGAACGCGACGCAGATCGCCGACGCGTTCACGTCGCTCTAAACGTCTTTCTAACGTCGAGTTACGTCGAACCGCTCGTTCAGCACGCGCCGCCACTGATGCGCCGCCGCATTACCCCACGCCACGCAGGAACGAATACGCAAGACCCGACCCACAGCTATCATGCGCCAAGCCATCCATCACCTGAGCGTCAAAGCCCGTAGCCGCGGGCTCGTCGAGTTCACCGACGAAGCTCGCCGCTTCGTCGCCGGGCAAGCCATCGAGACCGGCCTGCTGACGCTCTTTTGCCGTCATACGTCCGCTTCGTTACTAATTCAGGAAAATGCCGACCCTTCGGTGCAGCGCGATCTGGAGCGCTACTTCGCGAGCCTCGCGCCCGAAGACGCCGAGCGTTACGAACACGACGCCGAAGGCCCCGACGACATGCCGGCGCATTTGCGTACGGCGCTCACGCAAGTGCAATTGTCGGTGCCGGTCGAACATGGGCAGATGGTGCTCGGCACCTGGCAAGGCTTGTATCTGTTCGAACATCGCCGTCATACGCAGCATCGGGACATCGTGCTGCATCTGCTCGGTGAATGACGGCGCGTGTCGCGGCCGTGTATGTTTCAAGGTGCATTGTTGACAGAGATTCGTTGCAACATTTCATCCGCAAACCGGATTAAAGGGAGCACACCTCATGGACACCCGTAGCGAATTGCAAGCCACCATCAAGGCGATGGTTCAACCCGGCAAAGGCCTTCTCGCCGCCGACGAAAGCGGCCCGACCATCGCCAAACGCTTCAAGACGATCGGCCTCGAATCGAGCGAGGAAAATCGCCGCGCCTATCGCAACCTGCTGCTCACCACGCCCGGACTCGGCGAATTCGTGAGCGGCGTGATTCTCTACGAAGAAACGCTGGGCCAGAAAGCGGACGACGGCACGCCGTTCCCGCAACTCGCCGCGAAAAACGGCATCGTGCCCGGCATCAAGGTGGATCTCGGCAAGATTCCGCTCGCGCTCGCCCCGGGCGACGAAATCACCGAAGGGCTCGACGGACTCGCCCGCCGTTTCGCCGACTACAAACGGCAAGGCGCGCGTTTCGCCAAGTGGCGCGCGGTCTACAACATCACGGCGAGCCTGCCGAGCCGGCTGGCCATCGAGGCGAATGCGGATTCGCTGGCACGCTACGCGGCGATCTCGCAGGAAGCGGGCATCGTGCCGATCGTCGAGCCCGAAGTGCTGATGGACGGCGAGCACACCATCGAGCGCAGCGCCGAGGTCACGGAAGCCGTGCTGCACGAGGTATTCCATGCGTTGCACCGGCATCGCGTGGTCCTCGAACATATTCTGCTCAAGCCGAGCATGGTGATCGCCGGCTCGGAACACGCGCAACAGTCGTCGAGCGCCGATATTGCCGCTCATACCGTGCGGGTGCTCAAGCGCACCGTGCCGTCGGCGGTGCCGGGTATCGTATTCCTGTCCGGCGGCCAGTCGCCGGAAGAAGCGACCGCGAATCTCGACGCCATGAATCGTCTCGGCGCGCTGCCGTGGAATTTGAGCTTTTCCTATGGCCGCGCGTTGCAGGAACCGCCGCTGCAAGCCTGGCGGGGCGAGGCGAGCCACGTCGAGCAGGCACAGCAGGCGCTGCTCAAACGCGCGCGCCTGAACAGCGCTGCCGCGCTGGGCAAGTACGAGGCCGCGCAGGAAAAGAGCTAGCCTGAACGCCGCACGGTCCGTTGCGTGCCGAGATCGGTCGAGAACAGCGGACCGCGCCAACGCGTCAAAGCGGCGCCCCGCCGAATGCCTGGCGCTGCGCGAGCGACACGAAGGCCTGCGCGTCGCGCGCCGCCTGCACCACGGCCGCCATGCCGAAAAACTCGTGAGTCGCGCCACGGTAATTGCGATGCTCGACGGGCACGCCCGCGCCGTGCAGCTTCTGCACGAGTTTCTCACCGTCCGAGCGCAGCGGATCGATGCCCGCCGTGACAACGACAGCCGGCGGCAAGCGTGACAGATCGGCGCTCACCACGTCGATCAACGGACTGGTGAGATCGCTCTCGCTATTGATCACGTTATGCAGGAACCAGAGCATCATTGGCTTGTTCAAGGGCCGGGCGTTGCGATTCTCTTCATAAGAGATCGACACGATATTGTTGCTCGCCACCGGATAGATCAGCGACTGGTGCATCGGCATGCGCGTGCCCGTGTCGCGTGCGCGAATCGAAACGTTGATCGCGAGATTGGCGCCGGCGCTCTCACCCATTACCGCAATCTTGCCGGGGTCCCCGCCGAGGCTCGCCGCATTGCCCACGAGCCAGCGCCACGCGGCAAACGCGTCTTCGTGGGCGGCCGGCAGCCTGTGCTCGGGCGCCTGACGGTAGTGCGCGGAAACCACGATCGCCCGGCTTTGCGCGGCCATGGAACGCGGCGTAGCGTCGTAGGTATCGAGATCGGCGATCACCCAGCCGCCGCCATGAAAATACAGAATCAGCGGGAATGGCCCCTCGCCTTGCGGGGTGTACACGCGCGCGGGATTGCTGCCCGCCGCGCCGGGAATCATGATGTCCTCGGTGCGCACGGCCTCCAGTTCCAGCGCGGGGCGCGCGCTGAACGCAGGGTCGCTCAGCAGCTTTGTCACGGCGTCGGCGGGCGTGGGTTGCTGGCGCGCTTCGGCTACGGTGCAATCCTCGATTGGCTTGGGGTTCAAACTCCTGAGCGCGTCGAGCACGGCTTTCATGTCGGGATCGGCATGACCCGTGGGATCCATGCCGACCATGCCTTTAATGGTGTCACCGAGTGTCATGGCGATGCTCCTGATGGAAGATTTCACGGATCCATCGAAGCTGTGAACACCGCGCTCGACCCCCGTGCATGCCGTGAGTTTCGAGCAAGCGCTATTCCTGTCGCAGATTGGCGCATGGCGGCGCGAAACGGCTAAAGAATTGCGCCGCATAGCGCTCCGGTTTGAAGCGTACGCAGGCGAGGCGGTCGTCGTATGGTGCATGGCCGAGCCAGCCCGACCAGCCGAGTTGCTGCGGGCCGCCTAAAATGGCCGGCGGCGCGCTCTGCGGTTCGAGACGCAGCTCGAGCTCCCACTCGAACTCAAAGCCGACAAACGTCCTGACCCATTCGACGAGCTTCGGCAAATCAGCGCCTCGCGGCGTGAAGCGCAGGTACGCGGCGATATCGAGCGGACCGACGACAATGCGAAAGGTGTGCTGACAGTCGGGCACCTGTTCGCCCAGCAACGCGCCCACCGTCATGGTCGAAGCGGCGCCCGGCTTGCCCAGATAGCTGTGATCTTCTGCATCGACATCGATCCAGCTGAACACGGATTCCTCGATCGCGACCGGAACGCCGAAGTAGCGCTCTAGCGTCATGCGCAGCCCGTCGGAATTGCGCGCCTCCCGCACGAGGTGCGCCGAAGCCGCGAGCCGTGCATGCGCGGGCAACGGGCCGTGACCGATCTCGCGGATGTCCTGGCCCGTCAGGGCCGCCACATAGAACGAAAAGCACTCATTGTCAGCGCGATCGAGTCCCGCGGTAGCTTGCGCGGATGCCCAGGCCCGATAAAGCAGCGTCAGATAGCGGTGATGGAAGATATCGAGAAAATTGACGAGCGTGGCGTCGTTGCGGCTCTGTTCGCGGTCACGCGCGATTTCGGTCACGTGAATCGGCAACGGTCCGTTCGGCCCGAGCATACCGAGACCGAACAGGCGCACCTTCAACCGTCCGTCGGCTTCGCCTACGCTCGCGATCTCGCGCGGCGCGAAACACAGGCTGGGTTGCTGCCCGAGACGAAACGGCTCAGCCTGCGGGCGTGACGCCGTTCCGACCGGATCGATCCGCTTGTCGGCGCCGATGCGACGCAGCAGCGCGAGAAATCCGAAGCGCCACGGTTCGGCCTGCAAATGCCCGATCAGCGCCGGCGAGAGCAACGTGCGATGCGTGATGGCCCCGAAAGAAACGCGCTCCATCAGAGCACTCCGCGCGTGTCCATACGCACCGGCCAGCGCGCGACGCGACCGCGTTGCATCGAATGCAGTTCAGTCTGCGTGAACGAATTGATGGACGCGCGGCGCGCGAGATAGAGTTCGAGAATCAGCCCGAACAGATACGGGCTGGTCCCCGAAAATCCCGTTTCGTCGACCGTCAGTTCGCACGCCACGCCGCGACCGAATGCCAGCATGCCGTTGCCAGTCAGCTTGCGTGTGACGGCACGCGTTTTTACGCCGACGAGACTCTCCACCTGGCGGCGCTGGTCCGTCGCCTCATCCGTCACGAATAGCCGCAACAGATCGCGCAAACCCTGGGCGCCGGCGCGGTGATCGAGATCGTCGAGCGGCAAATAATTGAAGTTGAGCTGGCGAATCAATCGCCATGCCATTTCGCGCTCGGCATAAGGCGCATTGGGCGCCGTGGGCCCGCGAATTAGGCCAATGCTCTCTACCGGCCCGCTGTCATCCAGTTCCAGATCATTCACGCCGTCACGTGGGACGAGGCTCGCCAAATCCCGGTTGGTGGCGAGCGCGGCCACCGAGAGGTAGCGAATCTCTTCGCGATACGGCGCCTCGTGCTGATCCACGAGCGACACGTACACCTCCGTGCCGATGTACTGCGTGCGGCTACCATAGCGACGCGCCGAATCGGAAATCAAACGGCGTTCGCGGCGCGTTGAAAAGTAGCGCCCGTAATTATCTTCGTCGTTATTGAGTGACTGATATAGCGGGCGGAACTCGAACTCGGCGGATTCCGTCGTTGCCTGCGCTGTGAGGGATTGGATGGAGAACACTTCGTAGTCCAATGGAGCAGCGCGAGCCGGAATCACCCTGAACTCGGTTTGCGCGCTATTCAACGCGATATTGTCCATGCGCATTGGAAACAGATTGATCACCGGTGTGCAGAAGAGCGCGAAACGTGACGCATCGACCAGATTCAAGAGCCGCTCGGGCGCTCGGTCGAGTAGCACGACAATCTCGACCTCGTCGCCCTTTGTTCTGCGAAAACCCGCCTCGAGTCCTGTCAGCGTGAAAAAGTAGAAGCGGGCCGGACACGCGAAATACTCCTGCAACAGGTTGTGGCCGTGAAATTTCGACCAGGAAAGCGGCAACAGCCCCTGATCGGGACCAAGGCCTTCATGCACCACGGCGTCGCCCGAGACCACTGAAAGCAGCCCACCCGCCACGCCGAATTCGCGAGGCGCGCCCGTAATCGACGCTACGCTCGCCGTGTGCAGCAATTCGAAGAGATGCGATGCAATCTGCTCGTCGCCCGTCAGATAAACGGGCAGCCTGTCCAGGTGCCGCAGACAGGCAATGTCCATTCCGTTGAGCGTGCGCAATCGCAGTCGCAGCGCTCCGCGCACCTCGGTATTGGCCGGCAGATAACGTTCGAGCGCGGGCATGTCCGGCGGAACGCCGGTCAAGCGCGCCTCGACGATTTCGAGCGGATAGAGCATCACGTCCTGACTACTCTGGAAGCGGCAAACCGTGTTTTCTCCGTGAGGGATACGCGATCTGAATGTCGAACCGCGTGGCACCCGAAAGCCTTCGGCCTCGCTATCATCCTTGCGCCCCGGAAAGAAACGCGCAACGGCCATGGAAGGCGTGGGCGCGACGTAGTTGGGATACAGCACATCAAGCAGATGCCCGGTGAAACGCGGAAACTCCGCGTCGAGCTTGATCCGCATGCGCGCTGCCATCAAGCAGAACGACTCGATCAGACGTTCGACGTACGGGTCGGCCATATCGCCCGCTTTCATGCCGAGGCGTTGGGCGATCCGGGGATGAGCCTGCGCGAACGCGGGAGCAAGCTCGCGCATGTCAATCAGCTCCTGATTGTAGTAATCCAGCAGTCGAGGATCCATCGGCGATTTGGCGTTATTCTTGTGGCGGACTCGCTGACAAGGCACGTGCGTCGCGCGAAACGTCTGTCCGCATGCGAATCCCGATGTACGTCCAATCAGCGACTGCCGCATTTTTACCCGGCACTGGAAAGCGTTCAATCAGCGTCGCGGGGAAATAATCGTCAACTACTCAGGGGGGGCGTGTCGGCGGGGCACATCCACATAACTGAAATCGTTATGGAAGGTTAACTTTCATGAGGATTACCGAGTGAACTGTGAGCGGATTGTCCTCTACGTACCGAGGAAGAAGCGTAAAGCCTGACTCAGCGTTGATCGCCGCGTCAGGCCTTTTCGTCACTGCCCCTTCGTATCGCTGCTGGCATCCGCACCCGGCATATTGGTGGAGTCGGTTGCAGGCTTGCTCGCCTTCGACGACTTCGTGTGATGCTTTTTGGTCGACTTGGAATGCGCCATCGCACCCGATGCCTGCATGTCGCCGCCTTCACGGGTCGCGCCGGCCGTGGTGCCGGCATTCGGATCGTTGCCAGCCGGGCCACCACCGCCGCCACCCGCGCCCTGCGCCATGGCGAGCGAAGAAGCGGCGAGCAAGGTCGAGATGAGCAACACGCTGCGGGTTTTGTTTCCGATGTTCATGACATTCTCCGGTTCGAAAAAGAAGCGGGTTGCGCCGGCTGATCCAGCCCGACACGCATACCTCGTCCTCTTTTCAGCAAGGGCTGTGCCGCGAGTCATGAAATGCTTCCAACACGCAACGCCACACGTTACGGCCTGCGAGCTTACGGTTCGCAAACTACGAGCGCGTGCAATTCGTCGATATTGAATGGCTTGGCGAGAATCGCCACGCCTAGCCGCCGCGCGCGTTCGAGTTCGTCGGCGTAGCCGGTCATCAAGGCGATCTTCTGCGACGGCCACGCGCTGCGCACTTTCTCCGCGAGGTCGATGCCGTTGAGCTTGCCCGGCATCTGGATATCGGAGAGCACGAGCTCGAAGCGCGCGCCGCCCGTGAGCAGGTCGAGCGCCTGATCGGCGGTCGGTTCATGGCGTACCTCGCAGCCGAAGGTTTCCAGCACCGCCGCCACACCCGCCGCGACGTCCTCGTTGTCCTCCACCAGAAGCACCACGCCGCTCGGCGCGGGCACCGCCGCCTGCGCCGTTTCGATTTGCGTCGCCGTCGCCTTCTGACGTTCGCGATATCGCGGCAGATATAACCTGACCGTCGTGCCGCTGCCCGGCACGCTTTCGATCTTTGCCGTGCCGCCGGCCTGTTCGCACATGGAAAGCACCTGCGCGAGCCCGAGACCGGTGCCCGAGCCGCGCAGCTTGGTGGTAAAGAGCGGTTCGAACGCGCGCCGCGCGACGGCTTCGGGCATGCCTTCGCCGTCGTCGGAACAGGCAATCAGAACGTACTCGCCGTCAGGCAGCAAGGTATCGCTGCCGACCAGCCGGTTGTTCTGACAACGAATCACGAAGCGTCCACCGCGCGGCATCGCGTCGCGCGCGTTGACGGCCAGGTTCATGATCGCGTATTCCAGGTCGGTCGGATCGGCCAGCACCTGCCAGACGCTGTCGACCATGTTCAGCGCCAGTTCCACATTGTCGCCGAGCGCCGCGTCGATCAGCGGCGCGGCGGCGGGCAACCATGTGGCGAGATCGAGCGGCTCCTGTTTGAGCGGCTGCTTGCGCGCCACACTCAGAAGGCGGCGTGTGAGCGATTCGGCCGTGGCGGTGGCGCGCTCCACCGCGAGCACTTCTTTCTCCACGTGGTTGAAGCGTTTGAGCCGTGCGAGCTCCGTGTTGGCGGAGACCACCATCAGCAGATTGTTGAAATCGTGCGCGACATTCGCCACGAGATTGCCGAGCGCGCCCATGCGTTGCAGTTGCCGGCTCGACGCTTCGGCTGAAAGACGCATCGCCACTTCGCCCTGCCAGCGTTCCCACGCGCGGCGCTCGCCTTCCAGTTGACGCAGCGAGTAAAGCACCAGCAACCAGATGGCGACACAGGGCACGGCCGTCAGCGCCGCGATCAGAATGAAATGCCGCCGCCATGCCGCACCGATCGACGAGGTCGCGTAAGCGCTCATCACATAGAGCGGATAGTCGCCCACGCGGCGGAATGCCAACAGGCGCTCGACGCCGTCCACCGTCGAATTCAGACGGACGTGGCCGAACAGCTGTCTGTCACGCAACGCCTGCGTGAATTTGCTTTGCGGAGTGGGCTTCGCGCCCGCCGGCCAGGGCGGATAGCGCACCAGTAGATTGCCGTCCTGCCGATACAGGCCCATCGCCAGCGACGAATCGCCATTCGTCAGTTCACGATAGAAGCGCGAAAAGTACTCGTTGCGCAGCGCGACCGACACTACGCCGAGGAAGCGGCCATCGGCGTCCGAGCGCCCCGTCGCGGTGGTGAACACGTTGGTTTGCGACAGTGGCCCGAACATCGGCAGCGAAAAATACTGCTGCGGACGCATCGCCTTGGCGGACAGGAAGTCTTCACGCTGTCCGATCGAGATGGCGGGGGCCGGAAATACGCGGCTCGAGACGAGCAGATCGCCTTTCGCGCCGAGCAGGTAAATGGACGACACCTGCGGAAAGTCACCGCCGATTTCACGCAGACGATCATGCAGCATGGCTTCGCGTGCGCGAATCTGCGTTTCGTCCTCGTTGCCGAGCAACTCGACAATGCGTGAGGACATCTGCTGATTGAGATCGAGCACCTTCACCGCCTGTTCCTCGGCAACGCGCGCGAGCCGCTCGATCATGTCGTCGGAATCAGCGATCCGGCGCTGGTAGTCGAAGTAGCCGTAGCCCGCGAGGCAGATCAGAGGAAACACAATCGAGACCGCGAGCACGATCAGAAGCATGCGCCGCGTCGCCGCGAAATTGCGCGAGGGCATCGGGACATCGACTGCGACACGTTCCGCACGCTGCACGGTCAAGCTCTCCGTGAAAGGACAAGATAGTTGAAGGAAAGTACGCCACGCGATGTGCCGCGCGCGGTCGTGCACTCGTTCGTACGCTCGGTCGTGCGCTATTTCCCTTCCCCGGAATTTACCGCACTTCAGGCGTTCTCCATAGCGCGGCAGCCGTGGAACAGGCGCTTGAACAGATGCAAACAGTTGGGCACGTGGATTGCTGCACCACGGGAATTCAGCAGGATGAAAGGCGCGCTGCGATAAGCGCATCGTTGCGCATTGCGCGCCACCTGCGCCGTCACGTTTTATCGTCCGTGAGGAGCCCGCCATGCCCACGATTGCCCGACGCGTCGCCCAGCTATCGCAATTGCGATCGGACCGCGCCGAACGCTTCGTCGTGGATGGCGAAGCGATCCTGCTGGTGCGCGACGGCGATACCGTGCACGCCTATTCCGCCGATTGCCCGCACGCCGGCGCACCGCTGGAAGAAGGCGCGCTGTGCCACGGCCGGATTATCTGCCCGTGGCACAAGGCAACGTTCGACGTCGCCACGGGCAACGTGCTTGAACCGCCCGCTCTGGTCGCGCTCGACCGCTATCCCGTGGTCGTCGCCGGCGACGATGTAATGGTGACGCCGGAAAAATTACCGCAACCCGTGCGCAACGCAAGTGACCTAAAACCGCACTACGTTGTAATCGGCGCGGGCGCGGCAGGTGCCGCGGCTTGCGCAGCCCTGCGCGAATGCGGCTTTAGAGGCCATCTGACGCTGATCGGAGCAGAGCCGCATGCGCCCTACGACCGCACGGCGTTGAGCAAATTCGTGCCGTCCGGTGAAATGCCGGCCGCCGACGTGCCGCCGCTTCTACCGCAAGACTGGTTCGAGCGGCATGACGTGGAGCGGATCGTTGGCAACGTCGCACGGCTCGATGTGCCCGGCCGCACGATTCATTTCGAAACCGGCGGCGAGCTGACTTACGACACCGCCTTGCTCGCCACCGGCAGCGTACCGAAGTTACCCGCGATTCCGGGCGTCGAACTCGGCGGCGTGCACGTGCTGCGCAGTCTCGACGACGCCGCCGCACTCGTCGATGCAATCGGCGACGATGCCGGGCAAACTCAGGTGGCGATTCTCGGCAGCAGTTTCATCGGACTCGAAACGGCTTCCGCGCTGCGCAAACGCGGTGCGCCGGTCACCGTTATCTCGCCGGAGAAAGTGCCGTTCGCGAAGCAGTTCGGCGAGCGCGCCGGCGTCATGTTCCGCGAGCTTCACGAGAGACATGGCGTGGTGTTCCATCTTGAGGCGAAGGTCGCCTCGCTCGAAGGCGAGGAAGACGACGTCCGCGAGGTCATGCTCGAGAATGGCGACGCTATCGCGGCCGATCTCGTCTTGTTGGGCACGGGCGTTGCGCCGGCCACCGGTTTTGTCGAAGGACTGCCGCTGCAGAAAGACGGCGGCGTGATCGTCAACGCCGGCATGCAAGCCGCGCCCGGCCTCTATGCGGCGGGGGATATCGCGGCGTTTCCGTTGCATGAGGACGAGGAACCGTTGCGCATCGAACACTGGCGCGTGGCACAGCAACATGCGCGCATTGCCGCGCAAAACGTGTGCGGAGCACGCCATCGCTACGCCGGCGTGCCGTATTTCTGGACCTATCACTTCGGCAAACGCTTCGAATATCTCGGCCATGCGAACGAGTGGGACGAGATCGTGATTGACGGCGACCTGGATCAGCAGCAATTCGTCGCGCTGTACGTGAAGGACGACAAGGTGATCGCGGCGCTGGCCTGCGAACGCGAAGCGCAGACCGCTCGCCTGATCGATGCCATGGTGCGAGGCGTGTCGCGCGCGGCTGCGCTGGCGATGATCAGCGACGCATCGTGCGTCGCGCAATGAACATTCAAACACTAACGACCCGCGCAGAACGATAGCGCGACGTAAGGCAACACCCGGATCGGCCCGCGTGGCTGGCCACGCCGACTCGATGATGACTTAATGACCTGAAGGAGAAACGCCATGACAGAACAGAAGGAAAAGCACCCGCACTCGGACAAGAGCGAAAAGCAGATCGACCGCGAGGTCGAAGACAGCTTCCCCGCGAGCGACCCGCCCTCCACGGGCGGCACCACGAAGATCGTCCCGGACAAGGAGGCTACTTCGAAAGAAAAGTCGGCAGCGAAGAAACCCGCTAGCCATTAAACGTTGTTGGCCGGATACGAATTGCCCGGACGCACTGCGGACGGGCGATTTTTTCTCGCCCTACGCAACTGCAATCCTTCTGGACGATGGGGGACAGTTATCGCAAGGGAATGACGCGTTGGCCAATCGGCCCCGTACTCCCCGTACTAACCGTTGACCACCACAGGCAATGTTTCTTCGACATGGGACCGGTCCATCTCGACGCGCTTGCAAGCCGCCAGAACTTCCTGCAGTGAAGTGGCGTAACACTCCGCTCCCATCGCGGTTTGCAGATCCGCGCTCCATTTCTCCGTATCCTGCGGCGCCCACAGTCCGACCACAATCGACACGTTCGGCAGACGCGCACGAATGCGCCTGACCAGATAGCGCAAATGTGACGGAATACCGTCGATCTGCAGATAGAGAATGCAGACAATGCCGACATCGTCCGCATCGAGACTATCGATCGATGCTCGCGACGCGGCCTCGTGCGGCAGCGCCCGTGACGTGAACCCGTGCTTGGCCAGCAACTGCAACAGGATCGTCGTCGCCAACGGGTCGAGCGGGCCGCGTCCGGGAATGCACAGCACACGATTGCTGGCGGCTAGCGGCGGCTGGTTCGGCGTGCCGGCGACTACATGCGCGGAAGAAGCGATACGCTTGCTTGCAGCTTCAGCTTGTGCAGCGTCCGAATCCGAAGGCGCGATCGGCCCCGCCGCGCTCCAGTTTTCTTCCGCGACCGGCGTTGTCGCCGGCTCGCGATCCTCATAGCCGTCGAGGCCATCCACGAGATCGTTCGTGGTCGCCTCGATTCGCGCGAGCTGCGCGGCCGTCACGCTGCCGCGCACCACGTCGTTCGCCGCGAGTTGCAAGCCTTTGATCGCGACCTCGTCGTAGTACGCCGACAATGAACGTTCGCGCAACAAGGCCTCGGCCTGCTCGATCGCTTCGTCGGGATCACCCGCGAGCGCTCGCTGGTAGAAGTTTTCGATGGGCGTCAGCGCCGGCTGGTCGCCGAGCAGCACGTCGAGAAACTCCAGCCTGCGCACATGCCGGCCGAGCACGAGCAGACAAAGCGTCAACGGTGTCGATAGAATCAGCCCTATCGGCCCCCAGATCCAGCTCCAGAAAATCGCGGCGACCACGACTGAAAAAGGCGAGAGCCCCGTGCTGCGGCCGTACAGCAGCGGCTCGACGATCTGTCCCACCAGCAATTCCACGGTGACGAACAGGGCCAGCGACCAGATCGCCATCGCCCAACCCGGACTGACGGCGGCGGCGAGCGCGGTGGCGAGCGTCGCTGAAATCCAGATGCCGACATAGGGCACGAGCCGCAGCAAGGCCGCTAGAATGCCCCACAGAATCGGACTCGGTACGCCGATCAGAAACAGCCCCGTGCCGATGACGACGCCAACTCCCGCATTCAGCCCGAGTTGCGAAACGAAATAACGGCTTAGCCGCCGCGCGGCTTCGTCCATTACCGTGGTGGTGCGGTGCAGATCGCGCGAGCCGAACAGGCGAATCGCACGGTCGCGCAGGTCATCGCGTTGCAGGAGGATCACCACCATCACGACGAACACGATAAACGCCGTTTCGAGCGGGCTGATGGCCGGCGACAGCACGCGCCGCGCGAGTTCGAACGGTGTCGGCACCGGTTCGCGCACCTCGACCGGGACCGCGGCGGGAACATTGGCAGTCGATTGGGCAGCGCCGGACGAAGCGGCATTGCGCTGCGGCGCCGGTTGCGGCGGTTCGATCGTCGCCCGCTGCAGGGCCTGACCGGCCGCGCTGGCGAAACGGTTCAGTTTGCCGATGGTCAGATTGTGCGCGGTTTCCATCTTGTGCTCGACGGTCGCCTGATAGCGCGGCATGCCGGCTGCAAGATCGGTGAGTTGGGTGGCAATCACCGCGCCGAGCAAACCGATCAGCGACACCGAAATCACCACTGCGGCGAATACGGAGGCCACATGGCCGAGCCGCAATCGCGTCAGCGCGTCTGCCAACGGGGCGACGAGGAAGCTGAGCAGGATCGCGAGCGTGATTGGAATCAGCACCGCGCTCGCAAAGTACAGGCACGCGACCACCGTCACGCCCACGGCAAGCGCAATCAGGCTGTCAAGGCCGAAGGCAGCGGGTGGCGCCTGAATGCGGGCGGCAGGCCTCACGCCACGCGGGTCGGGAATGTCCTTCATTGGCGAATGCTCTGTTCGGCTCCGTTACGTTCCCGTTCTCGTCAGGCGTGGCAGCTCATCCAGGTTGCGCACGCCGACGGCATCGCGGCAGCGGGCCGCGCGGGCGTCGACGATGCAACTCGTAGCTGCACTTCACTTTGCGGCCAACCGTCTGGCCACCTTTTCTTCAATGCCGCGCTCGCTCGATATCTGCCTGACAGCGCATCTAATTCGCAGGCTTCTCACCCACGGGACCACTTTCCGTCGGCGGCGCCTCTTTTTCTATTTCAGCGCGTGCCTGCTCCCAATACTCGTCAGGCGTGCCCTTCTGATCACCTGACTGTTCCCACAGGTAGTAAGCGCGCGTGCGAATCTGTTCCTCTTGAGAGGTTTGTTCCTGTTCCATTTGATCACCCTCAGTTAGAGCTGACGAAGGCCGGTATCGGCTGACTTGCGCGCCCGCCGCTGAAGGCAGCGGGCGCGCAGTCATCGGGAAACGAGCAAGCGCTATACCCGCCGGCGCCAGCCCGTTGGAGGCCTTCGTAACGGTTCGTCAATCCTGTGCAGGGGGTTCGGTTTCGTCGGTGGTGAGTTGCTCTTCCAGGCGATCGAATACACGCTGTGTGGCGCGGCTCGGCGCTTCGAGCGCAAGCAGCAGCAGCGAGCGGCCGGTCACCTGATACGCGTCGCCGGCGGCGAAATGAGGCAATTCCGCGCGCACCGGCATGTTGGTGTCGAGCAGGCAAGTCCACCGATCGCCCTCGGGAATGTCCGGCAGCGTGAAATTGACGACATCGTGATGCGCGTTCAGCACCAGTAGCAAAGTCGCGTCCGACGCCGGCCGGCGAATCCCGCTCGCCTGCGCGCGGCCGTCGATTACAAGGCCAAAACAGCGCATGGACGGATCGTCCCACTGCTCCTGCGAAAGATCGGTGCCGTCGGGCGAAAGCCAGCGCGCGTCCGTGACCTCCAGCGCCTCGTTGTATTCACCGGTGAGAAAGCGACCGCGCCGCAAAACCGGCAGACGGTGCCGCAGCGTGGTCAGATTCTTGACGAACTCCGTCAGCGCGCGGCCGTCGTCGTCGATCGCTTCCCAATCAACCCAGCTGATCTCGTTGTCCTGACAGTAGGCGTTATTGTTGCCCTGCTGCGTGCGGCCGAATTCATCGCCAGCAAGAATCATCGGCGTGCCTTGCGAGAGCAGCAGCGTAGCCAGCAGATTGCGTTTCTGGCGCTCGCGTTGCTGACGAATCTCCGGGTCGTCGGTCGGACCTTCCACGCCCATGTTCCAGGACTTGTTATCCGAGTGGCCGTCCTTGTTGTCCTCGCCGTTGGCCTCATTGTGTTTGTCGTTGTATGAGACGAGATCGTTGAGCGTGAAGCCGTCGTGCGCGGCAATGAAGTTTACGCTCGCCCACGGGCGGCGGCCGCGATGGTTGAACTTGTCGCCGGAACCGGTGAGACGCGTGGCGAGATCGGGGACCTTCCCCTCGTCGCCTTTCCAGTATTCACGCACGGTGTCACGAAAGCGGTCGTTCCACTCGGCCCAGCCGGGCGGAAAGCCGCCGACCTGATAGCCGCCAGGGCCGCAATCCCACGGCTCGGCCACGAGCCGCACGCTCGACAGCACCGGGTCCTGCCGGCAACTGTCGAGGAAACCGCCGCCTTCGTCGAAACCATGCAGTTCACGGCCGAGAATCGTGGCGAGGTCGAAACGGAAACCGTCCACCTTCATTTCCGTCACCCAGTAGCGCAGGCTGTCGGTCACCATTTGCAGCACGCGCGGATGCGACAGGTTCAGCGTGTTGCCGGTGCCGGTGTCGTTGATGTAATAGCGCGGCTCATCAGGCATCAACCGATAGTACGACGCGTTGTCGATTCCCTTGAAAGAGATCGTCGGCCCACGCTCGTTGCCTTCGGCCGTGTGGTTGTACACCACGTCGAGAATGACTTCGAGATTGTTGTTGTGAAAGCGGTCCACCATTTCCTTGAACTCGCCCACCGAATCGATCGACGACGCGAAGAAACGCGGATCGGCCGCGAAGAAGCCGATGGTGTTGTAGCCCCAGTAGTTGGTCAGGCCCTTGTCGAGCAGATAACTGTCGTTGACAAAAGTCTGCACCGGCATCAATTCGACCGATGTCACGCCGAGACTCCGGATGTAGTCCAGCACGACCTGTTGCCCGAGTCCGGCGAATGTGCCGCGCAGATTTTCGGGTACTTCGGGATGCCGTTTGGTAAATCCGCGCACATGGGCTTCGTAAAAAATCACGCGTTCCCACGGCAACGCATTGCGCTCGGGATGACTCCACGAGAAATTGGCGTCGACCACCTTGCACTTCGGCACGAAGGGCGCGCTGTCGCGCTCATCGAAAGAGAGATCGCCTTCTTCGGAATCCAGCGTATAGCCGAAGATTTCCGGCGCCCACTTCAACTCGCCAATGTGTGCTTTCGCATACGGATCAAGCAGAAGTTTGTTCGGATTGAAACGATGTCCCTTCTCGGGTTCATAAGGACCATGCACGCGATAGCCGTAGACGGCGCCCGGTTTGAGATTCGGCACGAAGACATGCCAGACCTCGTCGGTGTATTCCGGCAATTCGATGCGTTCGATTTCGTTTTCGCCGGTTTCATCGAACAGGCAAAGTTCAACCTTGGTGGCGTGCGCCGAGAACAGCGCAAAGTTGACGCCGCTTCCGTTCCATGTCGCGCCGAGCGGAAAAGGCGTGCCTTCCGCGATACGCGTCGAGTAGTTGGCTTGGGATGACATAGGGGTTCCTGTGGAAGCAAGAGGCGCTGACGCGCATGTTTTAAGCAGTGAACAGCAAGCCCGCTGAGATAGCAAATTACGGACCTGACACGATCGCAACGGCAACGAGCCTGTGCGGCACAAATTTTGCAGCTATCAGGGCAGGCTCGCACAATCGAAGCCGACATGGCGCTCACCGCAGTGCACCACAAAGCGCCAGACCATATCAGGGAGAAGTTCGTCATGAAGAAAACACTACTCAAACCGCTCGCCGCCACAGCATTGCTGCTCGCCACATTCGCGTCATATGGCAACGCTTACGCTCAAGGCGCGCCGCAAGCGATCACGGAAAAGCGCACGGATGTGGTCCAGCTCGCCAGCGGCTATCGTGCCTCCAAGCTAAGCGGCGCCGATGTCTATAACAAGAACAAAGACACGATCGGCACCCTGGACGACCTGATCGTGTCGCCGAGCGGAGATCGCGGCACATACGCAATCCTGTCGGTAGGCGGCTTTCTGGGCATGGGCAAACATCTCGTCGCCGTTCCGTTCAACGATTTGCAGATCAACAACCGTCGTGTAGTGCTGCCGGAAGCCACGAAAAAGTCGCTTGAAACGCTGCCTGAATTCAAGTACGCGCCGGATTGAGTCTTCAGGCATTTGCTGCAACGTCGAGGCTATTGACGAGTCGGCGCGCCCGGCGGGGGACGGTGAAAATGCCGCCCTCCACCGGGCCCACGCGAGGGCGCGAGCCGTCTGGCGAAGACTTCTGCGCCTCGCGCGCGTCAGCCTCCTAACAGCTTATCCAGCGTAATCGGCAGCGCCCTCACCCGCTTGCCGGTTGCGTGCCAGACTGCATTGCTCACCGCAGCGGCCACACCCACGACGCCGATTTCTCCCACGCCTTTCGCCCCCAACGGATTGACGATATCGTCGTGTTCTTCAACGAACAACACATCAATGTCGTGGATGTCGGCATTGACCGGCACATGGTATTCGGAGAAGTTGTGATTCATTTGCCGCCCGAGTGTATGGTCGAACTGACCATGCTCGTGCAGCGCCATGCTGATGCCCCACACCACGCCACCGGCAATCTGGCTGGCCGCCGTCTTCGGATTCATGATTCGCCCCGCGGCGATCGCGCTGACCACGCGCGACACTCGCACCGTGCCGAGCGTTTCGTCCACGCGCACTTCGGCGAATACGGCGGAATGCGTGCCCATCGAATACGCCTGTTGCTTTTCATGCGGTTGCACGTTGGCCTGCTCGTCGAGTTCGTCGATGCCCGCGCGACTGAAGAGCGCGTCGATAGTGATCGCATCGTCTGCACCGGTGCCGCAAACGAGACGCTCACCCACGCGGCGGATGTCTTCGCGTGCAACGCTCGAGAAACGTGCGCCGCCATGTTGCCGCGCGAGTTCGACGAGGCGGTTGTGCAGGCGCTTGCAGGCGACATCCACCGCGCTGCCCACTGACGACACCGTCCACGAGCCGCCTTCAATCGGCGCCTTCGGCAAGCGTGTGTCGCCGAGTTCGAATTGGACGTCGTGAATCGAAACGCCGAGCGCATCCGCGGCGATCTGGCACATCACCGTGTAGGTGCCGGTGCCGATATCCGCGGTCGAACTCGAGACTTTCACCTGGCCGTCGCGCGTCATCACCGCGCGCGCGGACGCCTCGTTCTGCATGGCGTCCCACACCCCAGCCGCCATGCCCCAGCCGATCAGTTCATGACCTTCGCGCCGGGCTCGCGGCGCAAGCGGCCGTTTGTCCCAGCCGAAGCGCGCCGCGCCTTCGCGAAAGCACTCGCGCAATGCTTTACTGGAAAAAGGCAAGTTCTTGTTGGCGTCACGCTCGGCGTAATTGAGCAAACGCAGATCGAGTGGATCCATCTGCAAGGCTTCGGCCAGTTCGTCCATGGCCATTTCCAACGGGAAAAGCCCTTGTGCCGCGCCTGGCGCGCGCGTGTCCGCTGGCGTCGGCACATCGATTCGCGCGACCTTGTAGCCCATCGTGACGTTGTCGCACTGATACAGTTGCCCCGCCCAATTGACGACTACGTCGCAGTAGTCTTCGTATTGCGAGGTCTCCGACACCGCTTCGTGAATCACCGACTGCAATCTGCCGTCGGCGCCCGCACCGAGTGCGACACGCTGGATGGATTGCGGGCGGTGGGCAAACGTGAACATCTGCTGACGTGTCAACGTGAGCCGGACAGGCCGCTTCAGTTCGCGCGCTGCCATGACCGCGAGCGCAAGATGATAGTGCGGCCTCAGCCCCGAGCCGAACGCACCGCCGACGAACGGCGCGATCACCTGCACCTCGTCGTCTTTCAGACCAAACACGTTGGTGAGATATGACTTGGTATTGCCGACGCCTTGAGTCTTTTCATACACGGTCAGGCGCCCTTGCGCGTCCGGCACCACGGTGCACCCATGCATTTCCATCGGATTGTGATATTCCGCGGGCGTGCTGTAGAAAGTATCCACGCGCGCGACAGCGCTCGCCAGCGCCGTGTCCGCGTCGCCGCGAGCCGGCGGCGGTGGTTCGAAGCCGCCTTTTTCAGTCGAGGGCGGCACCGCGCTCATCACTGCTTCGCTCAAGTCGGTTTGATGCGGCGTGGCTTCATAACGGACTTTCACGAGCGACGCCGCATAGCGCGCCAGTTCCAGCGACTCGGCAATGACCAGGGCGACAGGTTGTCCGCTGTACCAGACGCGATCGTCCCATAGCGGCCTGAACGGACTGCCGCCTGGCGCGACCATATCCTTGTACGCTTTGTCTTCGAGCGGCAATGCTGGGCGATTCTGATGAGTCAGCACCAGCAGCACGCCCGGCAACGCCAACGCGGCGGATAAATCGATCGACACGATACGGCCTGTCGCAATAGTGCTCGACACGACGAAACCATAAGTGAGACCTTCAGCCGTGAAATCAGCGGCATAGTGCGCCGCGCCGGTAACTTTCAGCTTCCCGTCCACGCGGTTGTGCGGCACGCCGGTCGCCCGTGTGACCGGCAATGATTCGACGCGGTTCATGGTGCGGTCTCCTCAATCGAACGTTGCGTCGCCAATTCGAACGCGCGCGCGATGACGCGTGCCGCCAGTTCGATCTTGAAGGCGTTATCCCGATAGCCGTGGGCGCCGCGTAATAGCATGGTGGCGAAATCGCGCACGGTGGCGGCATCGAGGCGCTTGCCGCGCAAGCCCCCTTCCGCAACGGTATCGCGCCACGGTTTGTGCGCCACGCCGCCGAGCGCGCAGTGCGCGTTCACGATCGTGTCGCCGTCGAGTTCCACACCCACTGCAGCGGACACCAACGCGAACGCATACGAGGCCCGGTCGCGCACTTTCACGTAAGCGTAATGGGTGGCGAAGCCCTGCTTCGGCAACTCGATCGCCGTGATCAATTCATCGTCGCGCAGATTCGAATCGATGTTCGGCGTGTCGCCGGGAAGGCGATGAAAGTCTGCAAATGGCAACGTACGCGTACCGTCCTTACCGGCGAGATGCACGCTGGCATCGAGCGCTGCAAGCGCCACACACATGTCCGACGGATGCACGGCGATGCACTGATCGCTTGCGCCGAGAATGGCATGAATACGGTTCACGCCTTCCAGCGCCGGGCAGCCCGTTCCCGGTTCGCGTTTGTTGCAGGGTGTGCCGGCGTCGTAGAAATAATGGCAGCGCGTGCGTTGCAGCAGATTGCCGCCGACTGTCGCCACATTGCGGATCTGCGCGGACGCACCGGCCAGAATGGCTTTGGCCAGCAGCGGATAGCGCGCGGCCACCGCGCGGTCGTACGCAACCGCGCTGTTGGTTACCAATGCTCCAATCTTGAGTCCGCCTGATTCCGTCGTCTCGATCTGCCTGAGCGGCAAACGGTTGATATCGACCAGCACCGCAGGATGCGTCACGTCTTCGCGCAGCAAGTCGACCAGGTTCGTGCCGCCCGCAATGAACGCCGCCGTCGCATCGGCGCGATGCTGATCGATTGCCTGAGGCACCGCGCTCGCGCGGGTATAAGAAAAGCGGTTCATGAGTGCGCTCCCTCGCCGGTGCGCTGCTTGTTCGGCAAGTCAGCGGCGTCGAGAATCGCCGCGACGATATTCGTGTAAGCGCCGCAGCGGCACAGGTTGCCGCTCATCAATTCGCGCACGTCGTCGGCACACTTCACGTGGCCCTCGTCGAGCATGGCGACGGCCGAGCAGATCTGCCCCGGCGTGCAGTAGCCGCATTGAAACGCATCGTGGTCGATGAACGCCTGCTGCATGACATGCAGCGTGTCGCCATCGGCGAGGCCTTCGATCGTCGTGATCGATGCGCCGTCGCGCACGGCCGCGAGCGCAAGACAGGTATTGATCCGCTGGCCGTCGACGATTGCCGTGCAGGCGCCGCATTGCCCATGATCGCAGCCTTTTTTTGTGCCGCTCAGATGACAGTGTTCGCGCAGCAGATCGAGCAGCGTGGTCCACGCTTCCACTTCGAAATGCCGGGTTTTGCCGTTGATTTCGAACGTGACGGGCACGCGCTCGACTTCACTCGGCGCGAGATCGAGCGCCGAGTCCGCGATTGGGGTATCCATGGGTTTCTCCTTCTCCTGACGATAGGTCGCTAAGCGATACAGCGGGGTTGCGCAAGCGACGTGCCACCGCGGCACGTCGGTCCGCGCTCGCGCCGCGTCTGCGTCGTGCTGGCGAACGAAGCTATCGTCGAACAAAGGAAACGCAGCGCTGCCGGATTAATTCAATCGACCTAAATGATCGGCGATCCGCCGGTGACCGCGATAGTTGCGCCGGAGATATAGCTGGCTTCATCGGAGGCGAGCATCACGTAGGCCGCCGCAAGTTCGGCGGGCTGACCGGGCCGCTTCATCGGCACCTGTTCGCCGAACTTCTCGACCTTCTCCGGCGGCATGGTCGAAGGAATCAGCGGCGTCCAGATCGGTCCGGGCGCCACGCAGTTGGCACGGATGCCCTTCTCCGCCAGCAATTGCGCAAGGCCACCCGTGAAGTTCTGAATCGCGCCCTTGGTCGTCGCATACGCGATCAAACCCGGATTAGGATGATCCGCGTTGATCGACGTAGTATTGATGATCGCGGCACCGGGTTTCATATGTTTGACCGCGGCCCGCGTGATCCTGAACATCGCACCTATGTTGGTATCGAAGGTCTTGTCCCACTCTTCGTCGCTGATCGCATCGAGCGACGGATAGCTCATCTGGTAGGCGGCGTTATTGACAAGAATGTCCAGCCGGCCAAAAGCCTCAATAGCCCGATCGACGATCGTATTGCAATGCGCGGGCTTCGTGATGTCACCTGGCAGCAAGACGGCTTTGCGGCCCGCCTCCTCGACCCAACGCGCGGTCTCGCGCGCGTCGTCGTCCTCGTTCAGATACGAAATGAGCACGTCGGCGCCTTCGCGCGCGAATGCGATGGCAACGGCGCGGCCGATCCCGCTGTCGCCGCCGGTGACTATCGCCGCTTTGCCCGCGAGACGTCCCGTGCCTCGATAGGACCGCTCGCCGTGGTCGGGTTGCGGTTGCATCGGCGCGGTGAGCCCTGGCGTGTGGGTCTGTTGCTGGTTGGGGAAAGGTGGTGCAGGACGTTGCGTGTCGCTCATGACGGATCTCCGGTTGCGATGAGATTGCGCAATGTGTGAATACACACCGCATGGCAACACAATCAGCAACCCGTGGACCCGTGTTCTATCGTGGGTTCTACAACTTCGTCATGCCGGAAGGAGAATTTGATCTGCATCCCCTGCTCCTGATTCAATCTTTCGGCAATAGCATGATCGATGGCATGGGATTTTTTTTCAAAGCGCACGCAGCCTTTACGGTCGTCCGGCCTCGTGCAGTGCAGCGGCTGATTCCAGTACGCGCAACAAACGCTCGGGCGTCAGCGGCTTGGCGCAATGTGCGTCGAAACCGGCCGCTTTGGCGCGGGCCCGGTCGTCACGCGAGGCAAACGCGGTACACGCCACCAGCAGCATATGGGAAGTCGAAGCGTGTGCGCGCAGGCGGCGAGCCAGCTCAAGTCCGTCGAGCCCCGGCATCTTGATGTCGAGCACCACCGCGAATGGCTGCCATTCGCGCGCCATCTCGCAGACCGCAAGCGGGTCCTCGAGCGCGCGGCACTCGAAGCCGTCGGCGGTGAGCAACATCTGCAATGCCTCCGCCGCTTCACGGTAATCGTCCACCACGAGCACACGCCGGTGCGAGGCCATCGCGTACTGGATCGGCCTCCACACGACAACGTCGTCGTTTTCATCCATACGGTCGTCGAACGTCACCCTCTTCTCCCTGGCATTCTTCCATGCGCTACTCGCAGGCACTTCGGAACACGCGCGCAAGATTCGCTCCCGACGTACGGACAAAATCCATCGTGCGCCGGACGAAGGTTTCGGTGTGCGTTGCACGGCGCTCAACGGGCCGCCGCATACGCTTTACCTCACCACCATAGCTCACGCCATAAATCACCGCTCATGGATTTAATACCAGGAGACAGTGCGAATTTCGCGGTAAATGCCCTCTGTGCGTCGATCAGACGCACAACGGCTGTGCGGGCCGCGCTTGCCGCGTGCACGAGGCGGCTGCCACTTGCACGCTTTAGGGATTTCTACTCAGCGGGTTTATCCCGAGGGATCGTCGATGAAGCCTTTAAGCATGGCGAGCGTATCGGCGTCGTCGATATGTTTGTCGGTGCGCCAGCGCAGCATGCGCGGAAACCGCACGGCCACACCGGATTTATGACGCGGGCTCGCCTGAATGCCCTCGAAGCCGATTTCGAATACCAGCGTGGGCGTCACGCTGCGCACAGGACCGAATTTCTCGATCGTGGTCTTGCGCACAATCGCATCCACCTGGCGCATTTCTTCGTCAGTCAGTCCGGAATACGCCTTGGCGAACGGTACGAGCGTGCGTACACCGTCCGCTTCGTCCCATATCGCGAATGTGAAATCGGTGTAGAGACTGGCCCGGCGGCCATGTCCACGCTGTGCGTAAACCAGCACGGCATCTACTGCATAAGGATCGATTTTCCATTTCCACCATGTGCCGGACGCCTTGGTCCGGCCCACTCCGTACATCGACTCGCGCTCCTTCACCATCAGACCTTCCACGCCACGCGCACGGCTCTCATCGCGCAACGCCGCGAGCGCATGCCAGTCAGGCGCGCGCACGAGCGGCGACACGCGCAGCAGATCACGCGCGAGCGTGCCTTCCATGGCGGTTGCGAGCGCATCCAGTTGGACGCGCCGCGCGGCAAGCGGCGTCATGCGCAAATCCCTGCCGTGCGCTTCGAGCAGATCGTAAGCAAGAAGCGTGGCGGGCGAATCGGCGAGGATTTTTTTAGTCAGCGTTTTGCGGGCAATACGGGGTTGCAAGCGCGCGAATGGCAATGGCGCGCTTGCGCCCGGTTCCCACGCGAGGATCTCCCCATCAATCACGAAGCCGTCTGGCAAGGCCTCACCTAGCGCCGCGACTTCGGGGAACCGGTCCGTGATCAGATCTTCGCCGCGTGACCACAGCCAGACGCGTCCGCCGCGTTTGACGAGCTGCGCGCGAATGCCGTCCCATTTCCATTCGACCTGCCATTGCGAGGGATCGCCAAGCGTGGCCGGATCAGCCTGCAACGGATGGGCCAGGAAGAACGGATACGGCAGCCCGAGATCGCTGTCATGCTGGGACTCGCCGGCTTGTGCATCGTCACCCGTTGCTTCGGGTGCGATCAAACGCAGATAGCGCGCGGCGTCGGGCTTCTGTTGCGAGTCGGTCCAACCGACCATACGTTGCGCAATCCGCTTATGATCAACGCCCGCCACTTCCGCAAGCGCCCTCACCACCAGTTGCCGCGCCACGCCGACGCGAAACCCGCCGCCAATCAGTTTCGTCAGCAGAAAGCGGCCACCCCAATCGAGTTCGTCCCAATAGCTGAGCAAACGCGTGCGCAACTCTTCCGGCGCCGCCCCTCGCAACGTCAGAATGCGCTGCTCGATCCATTGCGTGAGACCCAGTTCGAAGGTGCGCTGCGCGGGCGGCAGAATATGCGCGATGGTCTCCGCCAGATCGCCCACGGCGTGATACGACTCCTCGAATAACCATGCCGGCAGACCGGCACGCTCGCGGGCGATCTCGCTCAGAAGACGCGTGGGCACCGATTGGCGCGGCTTACCGCCAGCGAGGAAATACGATGCCCACGCCGCATCTTCCGGCTCGGCCACGGCAAAGTAACTGGTGAGCGCCTCGAGTTTGTCGTGCGTCGAGGTGGTCGCGTCGAGCGCGGTATAGAGGGCCGCGAAGCGTTTCATGCGCTACTCGCCGGGTTGACGGGATCAGCGAGCGTGGCGGCGTTATCGGCGGACTCGTCCTGCTCGCCCGTCTGATCGAGTGGAAGTTTTATGTTGCCCGTAGCGGCTGTTTCATCCGCACCCGCGGCGTCCGCTTCGACCGTATCGTCGCCGTATTGCGTTTCAAACGCGCCCGCTTCGAGGCCCTGTTCCCGCAACCAGCGCACCATCGGCTCGACGGACCCGTGGGTCACGATTACGCGTGCGGCGCCAGTCGCCTGAATAGCCGTTTGCAAGCTGGGCCAATCCGCGTGGTCCGACAGTACGAAACCGCGGTCGACACCACGCCTGCGGCGCGCTCCTCGCAACCGCATCCATCCCGAAGCGAACGCGTCGCTGTAGTCGCCGAAGCGCTTGAGCCACGCGCTGCCCTGCGCGGACGGCGGCGCAACGATCAACGTTTGCCGGAACACGGCCTTGTCCTTGACCGGTATCTCACTGACTGGACGCACCGGCGGCAAGCTGACCCCGGCTTGCCGATACGCGCGATTGAGCGGCTCGACCGCGCCGTGACAGAAGATCGGACCAATGCCCGCGTCGACGCTCGCCAGCACGCGCTGCGCCTTGCCGAACGAATAGCAGAACAGGACCGACGCGCGTCCTTCGGCAGCGTTGTGACGCCACCACGAATCGATGCCATCGAATACGGTTTGCGGCGCGTCCCATCGATAGATCGGCAGGCCGAAGGTCGACTCGGTAATGAAGGTGTCGCACCGTACCGGTTCAAAAGCGTCGCAAGTCGGGTCGGGGTCGAGCTTGTAGTCGCCCGATGCGACCCAAACGCGCCCTCGATGCTCGATCCGCAATTGCGCCGAGCCCAGCACATGCCCGGCGGGATGCAGCGAGACGGTTGTGCCGTTGAGATCGAGACGCTCGCCATATGCCAGGGTTTGCAGCGAAATGCCGGGCAAACGCGACAGCAGCACGTTCGCGCCCGCTCGCGACGCAAGATAGTGGCGATGCCCGAAGCGCGCGTGATCGGAATGCGCATGCGTGATCACGGCGCGTTCGACAGGGCGCCACGGGTCGATATAAAAATCGCCGGGTGGACAGTACAGTCCCTCGGGCCGCGCAACCACCAGGTCCGCGCTGTCCGCGTGGTCAGAGGCTAGGTTCAAGTGGGGTCCTGAAGCAGGTTGATGCAACATCGCCACAGCCGCCAAGCAAACTGCATTCCCGGCGCACTTTGCCGGGCCGCCGCATCCGAACGACAGCGTTATCCAGTATGGCCGCATACTTGCTTAAGTGACAAGGCAAGCGCGTCGACAAAGTCTGCATGCCCGCAGAGTTCGCAACGCGCGCTGAGAGGTCCCATGCAAACCATCATCGACGATCACGTGTTGTATGTAGCGAAACATCCCGGTACTTTCCTGCTGCAAACCTTGAAGGCCTTTCGTGCGAACCAGGGTTTGCTGCTCGCCGGCGCGGTCGCATATTACGCGCTGCTGTCGATCGTTCCGCTAATGATCCTGATCGTGATCGCCTTGTCCCGCGTCGTGCCGCAACATGTTTTACTGGCGGCGCTCGCGCATCTGTTGCAATGGCTGGTGCCGGGTCAATCGAATGCGCTCGTGCGCGAACTGGCCAATTTTCTCGCGCATCGCGCGGTGATCGGCTGGGTGCTGCTGCTCACCATGATCTTCTTCAGCTCGCTCGCCTTCACCGTTCTGGAGAACGCCATGTCGCTGATTTTCGTTCACCGCGTGGTGGTGCGGCGACGGCACTTCCTGCTCTCGGCCATGCTGCCGTATTGCTACATCCTGTTTCTCGGCGTGGGCTTGCTGATCGTCACCTTCGTGTCGAGCGGTCTCGAGGCGATCGGCGCCGAAGGCATCGATTTGTTCGGGCTGCACGTTTCATTGCAAGGACTCTCTCGCGTCGTGCTGTATCTGCTCGGCCTCGCGGGCGAGATTTTCGTGCTGACTTCGATCTATATGGTGATGCCGGTCGGACGCCCTTCGCTCAAACATGCGCTGTTCGGCGGCATAGTTGCCGCCGCGCTGTGGGAGATCACCCGGCATGTGCTGGTCTGGTATTTCGCCACGCTCTCGCAAGTCAGCGTGGTGTATGGATCGCTGACCATGGCGATCGTGATCCTGTTCAGCCTGGAGTGGCTCGCAACACTACTGCTATTCGGCGCACAGGTGATTTCGCAATACGAACGATTCGGAACCGAGTCACCTGAGGCGCCGCAGCCGAAGATCGAGACCGGTTGACGGAAACGCGAATAGAAAACCTGCGGCGTGCGTCTGCCCGCCACTTTCCGCCGTGCCAATGCCAATGCCAATGCCAATGCCAATGCCAATGCCAATGCCAATGCCAATGCCAATGCCAATGCCAATGCCAATGCCAATGCCAATGCCAATGCCAATGCCGATTGCATCATACGGGATTGACCGCGCGCGGATCACATGCGCGCCGGAACCAAACGATGGTCGCAGCGTCAGACGCAAGACCTCTCGCTCCGAGTCCCACATGCCGCCCACGCCTGACAACACCGATACACGGCTTCGCGGCAAGACTCGGGCAAGACTCGGGCAAGACTCGGGTAACATTCTGCTGAATACCGGCTGAGGCGCGCCTGGCGTGATCGCCGCTTTCATCCGGCAGGCTTCGGGAACAGACCATGAGCATCACCCAGCGCAACAACATACAGATTTCCGGCCGCGGCACACGGACCATGGTGATGGCGCACGGCTTCGGGTGCGATCAGAGCATGTGGCGCTATCTCGCGCCGTCGTTTCATGACGAATACCGGATCGTGCTGTTCGACCACGTCGGCAGTGGCTCGTCCGACCTCGCCGCGTACGACATCGACAAGTACGACTCGCTGCACGGATACGCGAGCGACCTGATCGAGATCATTCGCGAAGTCGCCGAGGCTCCGGTGGTGTTCGTCGGCCACTCCGTGAGCGCGATGATCGGCCTCATCGCGAGCCTGCAGGCGCCGCAACTCTTCCGCGCGCATATCATGGTCAGCCCGTCGCCCTGCTATGTGAACGACGGCGACTACGTGGGCGGCTTCTCTCGCGAAGATATCGAGGACCTGCTGCGCACGCTGGAGAGCAACTACCTCGGCTGGTCGAGTACCGTGGCGCCGGCCATCATGGGCGCGCCGGAGCAGCCGGAACTCGGCGTCGAACTGACCAACAGCTTCTGCCGCGCGGATCCCGAGATTGCGCGGCAATTCGCGCGCGTGACCTTTCTCTCCGACCATCGCGACATCCTGCCGCGCGCCGTCACGCCCACGCTGATTCTGCAATGTAGCGACGACATCATCGCGCCGCGCGAGGTCGGCGAATACATGCACCGCATGCTGCCCGGCAGTTCGCTGCAGCTGATCGAAAACATCGGCCATTGTCCGCACCTGAGTTCGCCTCAGGCGAGCGCGGCTGCCATGCGCGCCTTTCTCGGGCCGATGAGCCTGTAACGCGATGCAAAGCACGGACTACCCGCTGCCCTCCGGCGATGCGCTGTTTGAGCACGCCGCCTGCGGCCTGCTCGTCACCGACCACAATGGCCGCATCCTGCGCGTCAACGCGACCTTCTGCGGCTGGCTCGGCTACGAGGCCCACGAGCTTGCCGACGCGCGACAGATTCAGGATCTGTTGAGCACGGGCGGCAAGGTGTTCTATCAGACGCATTGGGCGCCGCTCCTGCAAATGCAGGGTTCGGTGGCCGAGGTCAAGCTGAACATGATGCATCGCGACGGCCACATGCTGCCCATGCTGCTCAACGCGGTGCGCCGCCGTCATGGCGAGCTGACCTACCTCGAAGTGGCCGTGCTGATCGTCGCCGATCGCCATAAGTACGAGCAGGAGTTGCTGCTCGCACGGCGCAACGCCGAGGCCTCCGTGGCCGCGCATCAGCTCGCGCAAAAAGAGTTGCAGGAAAGCCGCGACGTGCTGAGTCTCGCCATGCGCGGCGCGCGCATGGGCGCGTGGTCGCACGAGCCGAAGTCCGGCAGGTTCTGGTGGAGCCGCGAACTGGAAGCGCTCGCGGGCTACGCCGAAGGACGTTTTGCCAACACGCCCGGCGGCTTTTTCGAACTGATTCATCCAGGCGATCTGCTCGCGCTGAACGAGGCGGTGGACCATGCGGTGGAAGCCGGCGACGATTACGTCGCCGAATTCCGCTTCCTGCATGCGAGCGGCGACTGGTGCTGGATGGAAGGGCGCGGGCGCGCCGCCTACGACCGGCACGGCGAGCCGCTGATGATCTACGGCCTCGGCATCGACATTACCGAACGCAAGGAAGCGCAGACCGTGCTGCTGCGCCAGGCCGCGATCTTCGAGCACCTGAGCGACGCGATCGTGATCACCGATCTGCGCGGCAATATCACCGACTTCAACGTGGGCGGCGAGCGCATGCTGGGTTATCGCATGCGCGAGATTCTCGGCAAGCCGGTCGCGCTCTTCCTGCCGCCGGAAGATGCCTTGAACATTCGCCGGGAAACGCTTGCGGCGCTGGCCGCCGAAGGCACGTGGCGCGGCGAGTTGCCCTTCGTGCGGCGCGACGGTTCGCGCGGCGTCTGCGAAACCGTGGTCAAGCCGCTCGCGAACGCGCGTGGCGACATCTACGGCGCGGTCAGCATCAATCGCGACATTACCGAGCGCCGGCGCGCGGAACATCAGCTCACGCGGCTGAATCTCGAACTCTCCAAGGCCGATCGCCGCAAGGATGAATTCCTCGCCACGCTCGCGCATGAACTGCGCAATCCGCTTGCGCCCATGCGCAACGTCCTCGAGATTTTGCGTTTGAAGGAGTTCGCCGATCCGCAACTGAACTGGTCGCGCGACGTGTTCGACCGGCAACTGCAACACATGACGCATCTGGTCGACGACCTGCTGGAAGTCTCGCGCATCACCCAGGGCAAGCTCGAGTTGCGCAAGCAACGGCTCGAACTGGCGCGCGCGATGCAATCGGCCATGGAAGCGGCGCGGCCGACCGTGCAGGCCTCATCCCATCATTTGAGCGTGACGCTGCCCCGCGAGCCGCTTTATCTGATCGCCGATCCCACGCGCCTCTCGCAGATGATCCTGAATCTGCTGAACAACGCGGCCAAGTACACGCCGCCTGGCGGCAGCATCTCGCTCGCGGCGGAGCGTGAAGGCGACGAAGCGGTGATCGTCGTGCGCGATTCCGGTATCGGCATCCCAAGCGAGCATCTGGACAGCGTGTTCGAAATGTTCTCGCAACTCGCTCCGGCTTTGGACCGCTCGCAAGGCGGGCTCGGCATTGGTCTCGCACTGGTGCGCGGCCTCGCGGAACTGCACGGCGGCACGGTCGCGGCCTTCAGCGACGGCCCCGGCACCGGCAGCGAGTTCGTGATCCGGCTGCCGCTGACGAAAGCCGCCGCGCTGGCGGCCGACAGCGCGCCGCCCGAGGCGCCGCATACGGCCGGCCTGCGCGTGCTGGTCGTCGACGACAACGCGGACGCCGCAGAAAGCCTCGCGATGGTGCTCGAACTCGAAGGCCACGAAGTGCGCACCGCCGGCGACGGCATTGCCGGTCTCGAACTGATCGACGCCTTTGCCCCGCAGGCGGTGATTCTGGATATCGGCTTGCCGCGGCTGAACGGCTATGAAGTGGCGCGGCGGATTCGCCGCGATCACGAGGACGCCGGCATTCTGCTGATCGCCGTCACGGGTTGGGGCCAGCAGCAGGACAAGCAAACCGCCGTGGAGGCCGGCTTCGACCATCACTTCACCAAACCGGTCGATCCACGGGAATTGCAACGGGTACTGAGCCGGCAGCGGGTATGAGCGGTACGCGCGGCTTGTTAAACTGACGCGATTTCAGCCACCCGCCCCTTTATGCTCGCGCACCTCGCTCCGCCATTCGCCGCTGTACGCTTTTGCAGCCACTCGCTGCACACCGGCACGCTTGCCCATGTTTGACGAAGCTCAGGTCACGCGCACGCTGGCCGCACGCGGCATCGTGCCCGATGCGAGCCAGCGTCAAGCGATCGCAGCGCTCGCCACCCTGCTCGGCGCTAACGGCCGGGCCGCGAGATCATCTGGCGCCGCACAGCACCATCAAGGCGTGTATTGCTACGGATTGCCGGGGCGCGGCAAGAGTCTGGTGGTCGATACCGTGTTTGAACTGGCGAACGGCCGAAAGCGGCGTCTGCATTTCCACGAATTTCTGCGTGAGATGAACCGGCGGCTTGTGAACGAGCCACGCGGCGACGACCGGCTCGGCTCGGTCTCGCGACAATGGCTCGATGGTAGCGAGCTGCTGTGTTTCGACGAATTCCACGTGCACGATATCGCCGACGCGTTTCTGATGGGCCGCTTTCTCGACACCGCAATCGGCCTCGGCACCCGCATCGTACTCACCTCGAACTACGCGCCGGACGCCCTGCTCGCCGACCCGGAGTTTCACGAGCGTTTTCTGCCGACCATCGAGCAGATCAAACGCTGCTTCACCGTGATTCATTTCGACGGCGCGCGCGACTATCGTTTCGGCGGAGAAGAAGCGGACGTTCCGCGTTTCTTTGCGCCGCTCGATTCCGCCACCCACGAAGCGCTGCGCCGGATTTTCGTGCACTACGAAGGCAGCGCGGCGCCGAGTCCGGTCACGTTGAGCGCGGCTGGCAGGCCGCTCGCCGCGCGCGCAGCGGGCGCGGCTTTGCTATGGGCAGACTTCGAGAATCTGTGCGTGGCGAGCCGTTCGCATCTCGACTACCTGGAGCTTGCCGAGCAATGGCACGGTCTGATTCTCGACAATCTGCGCACCGAATCGCTGACTCACACCCACACGCTGCAACGGCTGGTCTGGCTGGTCGATATCTTCTACGACCGCAAGCGCGCCCTGTTCATCGCATCCGATGAGCCGATGGTGGCGGCGCTCAGCGGCCTGGAAGGGGCACATGATCTGTCACGCACGTTGAGCCGTCTTGCCGAAATGCAATCGCGCGCTTATCGCAGCACGCTCGAGAACGCCGGCGAGGTGTCGGCGGACATGCCCGAAGACGCAGTAGACGATTCCGTGTAATGCGCCCGTCAGGTGGTTTGAACCGCGCGTAACCAAGCACGGGTTTCTGCAAATATTGCAACGCAATAGCAATTCCTGCGCATTGCCGCCCTCGCTCTATCCGGGCGAATACACCGCTGATTCATAGGACGAAACGGCGACTGGGCGCCCTTGCGCCACCATACGGGAATAGGTCCTGCTAGCGCCGTTGCGGGCCCATTCTTCAGCGGATAGTGATCCGCCCTCCTCGCCGTTATGATCAGAACCGCTTCTGTCGCCGCGGCATTATGCGCGGCCTGCCTCACTTCAGCCTGCGTACACATCGGACCGTCGCGCCTGAAAGCCGACCAGGTCGACTATGCGCGCGCCCTCGGCGACGCAAAGAAACGCGAGATTCTCGCCGCCGTGGTCGGACTGCGATACGGCGACGCGCCCGCGTTCCTGACTGTCAGCAGCATCATCGCGGCCTATACGTTCGACGCGACCGGCGGCGCCACCGCCAACGTCGGCTCGGGCAGCCAGCCGAACTACGCGCTTGCTACGGGCAGCGTGTCTTACTCGAATCATCCGACCTTCACGTTCACGCCGACCACCGGCGAAGCATTTGCCTCCGCGTATATCCGGCCGCTCGCGCCGTCGCTGGTATTGCCGCTCGCCGAAGGCGGCATTCCGATCGATCTGCTGTTGCGCATCACCGCGCAGTCGGTGGGCGGCTTGCAGAACGGCAATGCGCTCGGCGGCGAGAACAGCGCGGGCGCGCCGGGTTTCTTCGAATTGCTGCAAGCGCTGCGGCGCCTGCAACTGGCGGGCGAGTTGAACGTCGAGTCACGCCAGGCGGACGGCAAGAACGGCGCGATGGGCGTATATCTGGTCATGGGCGCGACCACCAGCGGCGAGTCGCCGGCCACGGCGGCCGATCTGGCGCGCGTGCGCAAGCTGCTGCATCTGTCGTCGAACACGCGCACGTATGAAATCGTCTACGGCCCCTCGTCGGCCTCGCAGAAGGGCGACAAGATTCCGATGGTGACGCGCTCCGTGCTCGGCATCCTGACCGATCTCGGCGCCCAGGTGCAGGTGCCCGTCGAACGCATCAGCGACGGCTCGACCAAACCGACCGTGGGGCTGATCGGCGGCGAGACGCGGCCGACCATCATCGTGCATTCGGGTAAGACTCCGCCTGACAACGCGTATGTGATGATCGCGTATGGCCCGTCCACGTATTGGGTCGATCGCAACGACTTCGATTCGAAATACGCCTTCACGGTGGTGCAGAATCTGATGGCGCTGGCGGAAGCCGATACGAGCAGCAAAGCGCCAGTGGTGACGATTCCGGCGAATTGATTTCGCGCCTGGTGTGCGGGTTGGTGTCGCGATTCATGTCGCGATTCATGTCGCGATTGGTGTCGCACTTGATGCCGCGGCGATGTCAGCGCGCGAAGCCAGGCTGCAAATCAAAAACCGGCGGGTGTGAGCTGACTCACTCCGCCGGTGTTTATCGCGCACGCCGCACGCGCGCTACTCCTGGCTGCGCTTGGACTTCACCCGCTCGATCTGCTGCTTCGCCGCTTCGTACACATGCTCCGGCGTGAAGCCGAACTTCTTCTTCAGCTCGGCAAGCGGCGCGGAAGCGCCGAACGTATGCATCACCACCTGCGCGCCGAGACGCCCCACATAGCGGTCCCAGCCCAGCGAGGCAGCCTGTTCGACCGCCACGCGCGCGTCCACGTCCGGTGGCAACACCGAATCCTGATACGCCTCGTCCTGCCGCTCGAAGATATCCCAGGACGGCATCGACACGACACGCGCCGCGATGCCCTCGCTCTTGAGCTTCTCGTACACGTCGACGCAAACCGAGAGTTCGCTGCCGGTCGCCATCAGGATCACTTGCGGCTTCTGTCCATCGGCGGCATCGGCCAGCACGTAGGCGCCCTTCTGCGTGCCGCTCGCCGCCGCATAGCGGCTGCGGTCCAGCGTGGGCAGCGGCTGACGCGACACGACGATGCACGACGGCCGCCGCGGATCGGCAAGTGCTGCACGCCACGCCTCGGCCACTTCGTTGGCGTCGCCCGGACGCAGCACGGTCAGCCCCGGCACGCCGCGCAGCGACGCTAGCTGCTCGATCGGCTGATGCGTCGGACCATCTTCGCCCACGCCGATCGAATCGTGCGTGAACACGTAGATAGCCGGCACTTCCATGATCGCCGAGAGGCGGATTGGCGGCTTCATATAGTCGCTGAAAATCAGGAAGGTCGAGCCGAACGGCCGCAGATTCGACAGCGCGAGGCCGTTGACTGCCGCGCCCATCGCGTGTTCGCGAATGCCGAAATGCAGGTTGCAGCCGCCGTAATTGTCGTGTTCGAAGCTGCCCGCGCCCTCGAACTTCAGATTGGTTTTGGTGGAAGGCGCGAGGTCGGCCGCGCCGCCGATCATCCATGGAACGCGCGCGGCAATCGCGTTGAGCACCTTGCCCGACGAATCGCGTGAAGCGACACCCTTCGGGTCCGCATCGAAGGTGGGAATGTCGCTGTCCCAACCTGCCGGCAATTCGTGCGCTTCGATCTGGGCGAATTCACGCGCCAGTTCCGGGTGCTTCTTGTTGTAAGCGTCGTACTTCGCCTGCCAGTCCTCGCGCGCCGCCTTGCCACGCGCGCCGAAGCCCGCAGCGAAGCGTTCGTGCACACCGTCCGGCACGTAGAAAAATTTATCCTCGGGCCAGCCGTACGCCTTTTTGGCGAGCGCCACTTCCTCGACGCCGAGCGGTTCGCCGTGCGCCGCCGAAGTGTCCTGCTTATGCGGCGCGCCCCAGCCGATAATGCTGTGCACCACGATCAGGGTCGGCCTGTCGGTGATGCTTTTCGCTTCGACGAACGCTGCTTCGAGCGCGGCGGCGTCATTCGCGTCGTTCACATGCAGCGTGTGCCAGTTGTAGCCGCGAAAGCGGCTCTCCACGTCGTCGCTATAGGCGAGGTCCGTATGGCCCTCGATCGTGACGCGGTTGCTGTCATAGATCCAGATCAGATTGGACAGCTTGAGATGTCCCGCGAGCGAAGCCGCCTCGTGCGAGATGCCTTCCATCATGTCGCCGTCGCCACACAGCGCGTAGACCCGATAGTCGAACAGCGGCGCATCCGGTTGGTTGAAGTGGCTCTCGTACCAGCGTGCCGCCATCGCCATGCCGACACTGTTGCCGAGCCCTTGCCCGAGCGGGCCGGTGGTGGTCTCGACGCCGGTCGTCATCCGGTATTCGGGGTGGCCCGGTGTCTTGCTGCCCAATTGACGGAAATGCTCGATATCGTCGAGCGACACAGCGGGTCCGTTAGTGGGCTTGCCGCCGTCATCCACGGCCTTGACGTTCGCCAGGTGCAACAGTGAATACAACAGCATCGATGCATGCCCGACCGAGAGCACGAAGCGATCGCGATTCGGCCACAGCGGCTCGTCCGGGTCGTAACGCAGATGGTTTTGCCACAGGTGATAGGCAACGGGTGCCAATGCCATCGGCGTGCCGGGGTGACCGGAATTGGCCTTTTGCACAGCGTCCATCGACAGCGTGCGAATCGTGTTGATACACAGCTGATCGAGGGCGGGATCGTTTTGCATGGGACACTCCTTGTTCGGCGTGAAAGAGACGACCGGGACGCACTGCCTGCGTCGGCGAACCCGGCGAACCGTGTTGATGTGGCAGAACGCATGAGGAACCGCTGCGAGACTCGACGATGATGCGCCAATGCGCGCAAACCTGCACGGAGCGTGACGTGCCGCATGTACAGGGTTGCTGTTGGAAGGAAGCAGCGGATTATCTTTCAGAGGGCTTGCGCTACAGAATCGTTCGGATCGTCGCGGCTACAAGTCAAAAAGAAGCGACCGCCTCAGGCTGCATGCAGCCAATGCTCCACCAGCGGACCGTGTTTGCCGTCAATCGGATCCAGCGACGGAAAAGGCAACGCCTCCATGGCCGCCAGTTCGTCCGGCGTGAGCGCCTCGCGGCGGATATCCCATTGCTGCCCCTCGGGATAACCGGCCACCACCCGGAAGTGCCGCGCGAACGATTGCAGGCAATGTCCGGTGCCGGCTGGCAGCAGGATCGCGTCGCCGGCGGACAGCGTCACCACCGTGCCGCCCGGTCCGCCTATGATCACTTGCGCGGACCCGTCGGTCACGCCCAGAATTTCGTGCGCGGTAGCGTGGAAATGATGGTAGTCGAAGATGCCATCGCGCCATTGCGTCGGCCATGCGTTGCGTTCGAACAGGATTTCGAATGCGGCACCGAGGTCGCCGCTGTCCGGCATGAGCGCACGCCGGTAGATCACGACCGGCAGCTTGCGGTTATTCGGCACCCAATCATGCGGCTTCAGCATGAAGGCTTCGTACTCCGTTTGAGCCGCATCGAATCCATGCAGCGAATCGTTGTGCATGGCATGCTCCTTTGCGCCCCGATGCTCACGATGTTGCGCGGAATCCGGCGCGCGCGTCGGCCCCGGCGATCTTTTCAGCGCCGCATAAAGCGCGCCCGCCTGCGCGCGCGCGATTCTTTGAGCCGCTTTGCGCGCGTGACCGTGTCGGTGAACGAATTTTTCAAACATATGAAGTGAATCCTCCCCTGGTGGGATTTGCATGTACGACACCACCGCGTGTCGAAGCAGCACGTGGCGCGTCAGTTCTTGCGCTGCGACTCGCGTCCGCCCCCTCCCGGCGGCTCGGCATGGGAGCCTGTGCCCAAGGGCACCTCGGCGGTTTGCGCGGGGCTCTCGCTGGAGCTCGGCGGATTAGTCTGCTTGTCCACGCCGGTCTGCTCGACGGGCTCGATGCCCAGCGGGCTGGGTTCGACATAGTGCGTGCCGCTCGGCTTGTTACGCTGTTTCACCGCCTCGGCACTGTGTTCGGCGGAGCTATCCTGGGGTTTGCTGTCCTGCATGACGCCCTCCTCATGTTGTCGGGTATATCGTCATTGCAGCAACATCCGGTCCCTCTCCGCCGACTGTGCGGAAAGCGCACTCGAACCACGGTGGGCACGTCGGTTGCGGCGTTTCAAGTGGAGGTCCGGACCACCATTTGTAAAAAGGAGATCCTCATGACGATGACGACCATTCGCCTGTCCGAAACGGAAGTGCAAGTCGAGCGAACCCTTTACACATTCGCCCAAAAGAACGACGCGGACGCATTCCAGCGCTGCCTCGCCGATACTTCGATCGATAGTTGCTACCGCACCCATCCGCCGTTATCCGTCCGACCGACGGTGCCCGACGAACATCCCGACGATCCCGGTCGGGGCAGCACGATTTCTCCATCGCTCGGCGGCATACCCTGAGCCGTTGCGTTTTGCGGGCAGCGCGCTCACGCCGCTCTCGTCACTTTTCAGGGGCCGCGCGATCCGCGGCGACAATCTCCCGACCATAGTCGATCGCGGCGCGCCGCGCCTCGTCGGCGGTTGCGTATGGCCCGATCTCCGGCGCGCCGTCGAATGGAAACAGAATTTTTCTGTCCGCCTTTCTGACTACCTTCAGTCCACCTACGTAACGGCCATCGCCTGTTCCGTGATAGCTGGCGTAAATCTCGAAGTCGTCGTCAGCCACGTCGGCCTTATGTCGCGCCATTTGTCTTTCCCTTATCCCTGCACTTCAGTGCGTCGTGTTCGATGTGATATGACGGCGCGCGTCGACGCTCGGCGCCGCGCGCATGCGTTGACCGAGCAATAGCCGTTCCACACGGTCAGCGCCGGAATTCTTGGGAAGTGGACCGAGTGGCATGCCGATTGCAAACGGCGGTTTGCGAACATCAGGCACCCATCATGGAGATAACAATGATTCTGTTCAGCACACGACGCAGACCGACCTTGCATCTGCATACGCCGACGCCACCCGCGGTCGATCCCGATGTCCCGCTCCCCACCAGCGATCCCGACCCGTCGCCGCCGCCCGACGATGTGCCGCCGAACGATCCGACACGTGCGCCCGAAGGCGATCCGCCAGTCAAACCGCCGCCGGTCGCCACCACCTTCTTCCAGCCTCAGAAGATCGTTGTAAGCGCAAATTAATTCACTGGTCCGGTAATTGCGGACCTCCTCCTGCGAGCCGGTCTTCGAGGAGCGGCCGCCTACGCCGAGGAGGCCCAGCATGAGTACGGATGAGATCGCCGGAACAGCACCCGACAACGCGGAAGCGGATTGCACGCCCGACAGCGCGCCGATCAAGGAATACCGCAACGCGGCAGGCGGCTGGGGCTCGGTGAAAGCGGTCGCGTCGATTCTCGTGCAGGAACACGTCACGTTGAACGGGAGTCGCATCCTGGCGCAACAAAACAAGGCGGACGGCTTCGCGTGCGTGAGCTGCTCATGGGCCAAACCGGCGGACCCGCACCTGTTCGAGTTCTGCGAAAACGGCGCGAAGGCGACCGCGTGGGAGATCACCAGCAAACGCGTCGAAGCTGACTTTTTCGCCACGCATACATTGAACGAACTGCGCGCATGGAGCGGTCTCGAACTCGAATCGCGCGGGCGGTTGACCGCGCCGATGCGTTGGGATGCCACAAGCGACCGCTATGTGCAGACCACCTGGGAACACGCGTTCGCCGAGATCGCGAGGGAACTGCAAGCCATTCACCCGAACGAGGCCGTATTTTATGCGTCCGGCCGCGCGTCGCTGGAAACGTCCTACATGTATGCGTTGCTTGCCCGGCTCTACGGCACCAACAATTTGCCCGACAGCTCGAACATGTGTCACGAAAGCACCTCGGTCGGCTTGCCGAAGACGATCGGCGTGCCGGTCGGGACGGTGCAGCTCGAAGACTTCACCCACACTGACTGCATGCTGTTCTTCGGCCACAACACCGGCACCAACGCGCCGCGCATGTTGCATCAACTGCAGGACGCGCGCAAACGCGGCGTGGAGATCATCACCTTCAATCCACTGAAGGAGCGCGGGCTGGTTAATTTTGCGAACCCGCAGTCGCCGCTCGACATGCTGACCCCGGCCGACACGCAAATCAGTACGCAATACCATCAGATCAAGATCGGCGGCGACGCGGCGGCAATTGCCGGACTGTGCAAGCTGCTAATCGAATGGGACGACGACGCGCAACGCAACGCGGCGCCACGCGTGCTCGACGCGGCGTTCATCGCCGAACACACACACGGTTTCGAAGCCTTTGCCGACGCCATGCGCGCGACCTCATGGGAAGAGATCGAGCAGCGCTCGCAACTCAGCCGCGCCGCGCTCGAAAGCGTGGCGCGTGTTTACGCGCAGGCGAATGCGTCGATGGTCTTATACGGCATGGGCATCACGCAACACCGCAACGGCGTGCATAACGTGCAGATGTTGTCGAACCTGCTGCTTTTACGCGGCAATATCGGCCGGCCCGGCGCCGGCATCTGTCCGATTCGCGGCCACTCGAACGTGCAGGGACAGCGCACGGTCGGCATCACGGAGAAGCCTGAACTCACGCCGCTCGACACACTGAAGGACCTGTATGGCTTCGAGCCGCCGCGCGACAAAGGCATGAGCACCGTCGAAGCCTGTCGCGGCGTGCTCGACGGCAAGGTCAAAGCCTTTATCGGCTTAGGGGGCAATTTCCAGGTGGCGATTCCCGACCATCATGTCATGGACCCCGCCTGGCAACGGCTGCGGCTCACGGTGCAGATCGCCACCAAACTGAATCGCAGCCATCTGTTGCATGGCGAGGTCGCCTATCTGCTGCCGTGTCTCGGGCGCATCGAGATAGACCGCCAGGCGAGCGGCGAGCAATGGGTCAGCGTGGAAGACAGCACGGCCTGCGTACACGGTTCGCATGGAATGGCCGAGCCGGCCGGCGACATGTTGCTGTCCGAGCCGGCGATTGTCGCGGGCATCGCCAAGGCGCTGTTGCCGCGCAATCCGAATCTCGACTGGGATGCGTGGGTAGATGACTATGCACTGGTGCGCGAGGCGATCGAGCGCACCTATCCGGATCAGTTCAAGGGCTTCAATCAGCGCTTCAGGCAGCCAGGCGGGTTTCATCGGCCGCTTGCGGCGTGCGAGCGCAAATGGAACACGGAAAACGGCAAGGCCAACTTCATCGTGCCCGATACGCTCGACGAAGACGCGGATATGCCGTCGCGCGGCCCCGACGTGCTGCGCCTGATGACGACCCGCGGCGACAGCCAGTTCAACACGACCGTGTACGGTCTCGACGACCGCTTCCGCGGCGTGCAAGGCAGCCGTGAGGTGTTGCTCATGCATCAGGACGACATGACACGGCTCGGCTTTGCGGAAGGCGAAGCGGTATGTATCTCCACCGACTCGAACGACGGCATCGCGCGCGAGATCGACGGCATGTACGTCCATGCGTTCGACATTCCGCGTGGCTGCATCATGGGCTATTACCCGGAATGCAACCGCTTGATTCCGCTCTCGCATCATGCGAAAACGAGTCAGGTGCCGGCTTCCAAGTCGATCCCGGTGCGGCTGCGCAAATCCACCCTCGTGACCGAAGCCGCCGCCTGACGCGGCGCAAGCAGACAGACCTCAGAACTGATGCAGCATCCCGACATAAGCGCCGGTTTGCGATTCGCCGACGAGCGGACTCGTGTTGCCAACCGCATCGCGAGGCGAAGCTTCGAGCGAAAAATTCGAGTTGCTGCCGTTGTGCACGTAACCCACCGTGCCATACAGGAAGGTGCGCTTCGACAGGTTGTAGGTGGTGCCGAGCACGTACATCATCGCGTGGCCGGACGGATCGTGCGCGGCGTCGCCCGATCCGTCGCCGACCTTCACGTAGAATCCGCCCGCCGTCACGGCCCAGCGGGGCTGGAAGGTGTAGGTCGCGCCGAGCCAGTAGTGATCCGCGGTGTCGGCCACGCCGGCCGGCGAATCGGGCGCTGAGTAATGCGTGTAGGCGCCCTGCAGTTTCAGCGAATCGAGGCGCACGTTCGCGCCCACGAAATATTCGCGCGACGCCTGGAAGATGTTGCTGAAGTGGCCGTTGACGTCACGCAGTTCGTCGTAGATGCCGCGCACGTCGAAGAGCGGCGAGTGGTACGTCAGCATGATGCCGTCCGAGCGGCCGAACTCGCCCACCGCGCCGCTATTGAACGCGCCTGGCTGGTTGCCGAACGCATATTGCGCCTGCACGTCGAAACCCCAGAACACCGGGCTGTGATACTCGACGTTGTTGCTCGTCTGCTGCCAGTTGCGCCCGCGCACGAGCGAGGCCGACGAAAACGCCTGCTGCACGAACGGGTCGAATTCCCACACGCCGTCGCTGTCGATAAACAGATTACGGCCGGCCTGCAACGTGCCCCACTGTTGGCTCTTCAAACCCGCGAACGCGCGCCGTGACCAGAGCCGCCCGCCGCTTGTCGTGCCGTTCATGACCTGCAAGCCGGTTTCGAGGTTGAAGATCGCATTCAGGCCGCCGCCCAGGTCTTCATTGCCTTTGAGGCCGAGCATACTGGTGCCCCAATCGCCTCCTTCCGCGCTCCAGCGGCTTGAACTGCCGCCCGCGCCGTTGTTGATGTGATCCAGATATTCGAGGCCCGCGTCGAGGCGGCCATATAGCGTCACACTAGTTTGGCCATATGCCAGCGGACTTGCCACGGCCAGCGCAGCCATGAGTTTTGTATGTAGTCTCATTGTTTTGCCTTCGATTTGTCCTGTCGCGATGTGGGGCAAAGCGGACTGCGAATGTTTCGAAGCTGCCGGCCAGCCTGGAATGCAATTGGCAGTTCGAAAGCCGCTCAAGATAAGATAGTCGGTCATTCGGCGTCAGCCAAATCGCAACGCACTATTCGTCATTGACTATTCAACCTTTGCCATGAACGCGCCCGAACTGACCGAAGACGAAAATCTTGGCCTCTACCAACGCGCAACGGAAGGCGGTGCGGAATGGTGGCGCGTCAGTGTGGCAGACCGGCCGGAAAACTATCGCCTCGAACATGGCGTGGACAACGGCGGCGAACCTGGCGCGGTCGATATCGATCTCGTTGTCGATGCGGAAAATCTGCGCGCGAAGCTCAAGAAATGGCGCCGCGAAGGCTTCGCGATCGAGACGGACAATGCCGCAAGCGAGCAATCCGCGGCCGGGCGCGTCGCCTTCATGCCGGAATTGCAGCGCGCCGCGGCACGGACCGCGGCGGCAAAACACCGGCAGGTCGAAGGCACCGGCGAGACCGTGCGCATCGGTCGTGTGGATGTGCCCTGCGGCGTGGGCAATCCGCTCGTGCCGCGCCTGAACCCGGCCTATCTGTTCTCCGAGCGCTTTAACGACATTGTCGAGGACATTGTCGAGAACCGGCGCGTGATGCTGATCGGCCATACCGGCGCGGGCAAGACCAGCCTGATCGAACAGGTCGCGGCGCGTTCGCATCACGGCGTGCTGCGCTCCAACATGAACGGGCAGACCACCGTTGGCGACTTTGTCGGTTTCTGGACGGTCAAGGGCGGTGAGACGATCTGGGTGGACGGCGTACTGCCCACGGCCATGCGCGAAGGACTCTGGCTGATCGTCGACGAAATCGATTTTGCCGAGCCGTCCATTCTCGCCGCCCTCACCGCCGTGCTCGAACCGCACGGCCGCCTCGTGCTGAAGGAGAAAGGCAACGAGATCGTCGCGCCGCATCCGGCCTTCCGGCTGTTCGCCACGGCAAACGCGGTCGGCGCAATGAGTCAGTTCCGGCATCTGTATCAGGGCGCCAATCTGATGAACGAGGCGTTTCTGGATCGCTGGCGCGTCTATCTACTCGACTATCTGTCACCCGCTGAAGAAGCCGACGTGCTGATGGCCACGCTCGCCCCGCACATGACGCGCGCGCTCGCCACCACGCTTGCCGCGATCGCCGCCGACTGCCGCGCGGCGTTCGCCCGCGAAGACCTGTCGAGTGCGTTCTCCACCCGGCGCCTGCTCGACTGGGCCGAACTGATGCTGCGCACGGGCGACCCCGAACGCGCAGCCGGCCCGGCAATTTATGCGAAGGTGAGCCCGGAAGACGCCGCGTTGATTCGCGGCATCATCCGTCATCACATCGCGCCTGCCGCCGACGCTTGAACACCATGCACGCCACGCGCAATCTGCGCGACACGCGCGGCTTCGCATTCGAATCCACACTCAGCAAGGTCGCCCGCGTGCTGACCGGTCAGTACGGCGTGACGGTCGCGTTCAGTCCGGACGGTCCGCGCGTCGAACCCGGCCGGATCGTGATTCCCGCCTACGAGTTGAATGGCGAGGTCGAGCGCGATGTGCTGATCGGCTATCTCGACCTGCTGGTCGCGCGCGCCAAGCATGCGTCGCTCGCGCAGCTCGACGCGCTGCCCGCGGGCATCGTCGCGACTCTCGCGCAAGTTGTCGAAGACCGCCGCGTGTGCGGGCAATTGCTCGACGAATATCCGGGCGCGCGCTGGTTCATCGGCAGGTTGCGCCTGCATGCCGCCGAGCGCGTGCTGCAACGCTGGCCAAAGCTGCATTGGCGCGACCGGCTGGTCTGGCTGGTGGAGCGCGCATTGTGGGACGAGCCGCCCACCCGGACTGAAGCGAGCCAGTCGCTGCTCGCCGCGTTACATGCCGCGCAGGACTTGCTCGATGAGGCGCGCGTGAGCCGTTCGACCGCGCAGAGCATTGCCGCGGCGCAGGCGCTCGTGGCGCGCGTGCGGGCGCTGTCCGCAGGCGAGGTGAACAGCATGGCGTTCACCGCGGATCCGCTCGAAGACATCGATACGGAAACGGCCGCGTCGTCGTCCGCACCGCGCGACGATGACGAAACCACGCGGCCCGATCAGAACAGCGCGACCTCGCCGCCGTCCGATCGAAGCAGTGGCGCGCAGGCGGACAACGCGGTCGGCATGGGTCAATCGCTCGCGGACGCGCAGCAGCCCTCCGAGCGTTCCGAAGGCGAAGCAGCCGGCTCGATAGCGGACGCGTCACGAGCCCGGCTGTCGATTCCGCTCGCCACCGAATTCGACGATATCCGCGATCTCACGGGCCAGGGCGACAGCGCCGCGTGGCGCGAACTACGCACGCAAGCGCGCGCGGACACCGCGCCGCTCAAGGAAAAGCTCGAACGCGCGCTGAGCGCCGACGAACGCACGCGCTGGCGCCGCGAGCAGGAGCGCGGCGAGATCGATCGCACCGCATTGGCGAAGCTCGCGACCTCGCCCGGCTACCGCACGCCGTTTCGCACGCAGCGGCCCGCCAAAGGACGCGACGTGGCCGTGACGCTGCTGATCGACCGCAGCGGCTCGATGGCCGGGCGCAAGATCGAACTCGCGCGCCAGTGCGCGGCCGCCTTGTGCGATGCACTGACGCAGTTGTCGTTCGACTGCGAAGTACTCGGCTATTGTTCGGTCGAATCCGTGCCGATGAAGCAGCTCTATGAGCGGCAGCGGGCAACCGGCGCGGACTTACGGCGCTATAACCGCTTCGTCGAACGACTCGATCTGAAAGTCTATAAACGCTTCGGCGCGACCGACATGAGCGGGATCGCCGCCATCGACTGCGGGCACGAGAATCCGGACGGCGAGGCGCTGGCCTGGGCCGCGACACGGCTTGCCGATCACCAGGCCGAACGGCGCATTCTGATGGTGTTTTCCGATGGCTACCCGTCCACCGGCGACGGCGATCCGCAGGTGTTGCGCAGCGATTTGCGCGAGCGCGTCGCGGCCATCGGCAAGCGCGGTATCGAACTGGTCGGAATCGGCGTACTGACCGACGCGGTCGAGGACTTCTATCCGCACAACGTGGTAGTGAGCCGCCTTGCCGAACTGCCCGCGACGGTGTTCTCCGTACTCAGTTCGATGCTGCTCACGCGGTAACGCCGGCGCCCACGCGGCTCAAAACGCGTTCAGTGGAATCTTCAGGTAACGCACGCCGTTGTCTTCCGGCTCCGGCAAGCTGCCCGCGCGGATATTGACCTGGATGGCCGGCAGAATCAGCGTCGGCATGCCGAGCGTGCGGTCGCGCGCGGTGCGCATCGCCACGAACTCCGCCACGCTCACGCCGTCGTGCAAATGAATATTGCCGCGCCGCTGTTCAGCCACCGTGGTCTGCCATTGCGGCCCGCGTGACGGCGGCGGATAGTCGTGACACATGCACAGCCGCGTGTCGGGCGGCAGCGCGAGCAGCCTGCGCACGGATTCGTACAGCGTATGGGCATCGCCGCCGGGAAAGTCGCAGCGCGCCGAGCCGACGTCCGGCATGAACAGCGTGTCGCCCACGAACACGGCATCGCCGATCCGGTACGCCATGTCCGCCGGCGTATGGCCCGGCACATGCAACGCCTCCCCGCTCAACTCGCCGATGCTGAACGTCTCACCCGGCTGGAACAGATGGTCGAACTGGCGGCCGTCGGCAGGCACGTCCTCGCCGAGATTGAAGATGCGCCGGAATGTGCTCTGCACGATCCGAATGCTCTCGCCAATGGCAATCTCGCCGCCCAGGGCTTCCTTCAGATACTGCGCGGCCGACAGGTGATCGGCATGCGCGTGCGTTTCGAGCAGCCACTGAACACGCAGCTCATGCGCGTTGACGAACGCGACGACGCGCTCCGCCGACTCCGTCGACGTACCGCCCGACTTCGGATCGTAGTCGAGCACCGGATCGATCACCGCGCACGCCGAGCCTTCGGACGCGTAGACGACATAGGTGAAAGTACCGGTGGTGGCATCGTAAAACGCTTCGATCTGAGGCGTCATGGTCGGCTCCTCAACTCACGCCGCTTGCGGCTTGAACGGATACTGTTCGATCTGGCCGCCGCGCGCCACCACCACCGTGCTTTCGGGAATCTCTTCCCACCAGCCCGGCAAGTCCGCGAGCGGTTCGGACAACACCAAAAACGCATTCGCGCCGACCGCCGCAATGCGCGGATCGTCCGGATACAGCTCGTGCAGATGACGGAACGAGGTGCTGTGAAAAAGCGAGCGTGACTGCCTTTCGCTCGAATAGCGCACCGCTACGATCTGCTCGCCGTCGGTGACGCACACCGTCATGTTCAGCGGTTCATCCACGCCGTGCTCGCGGCCGGTTTGCTCGACGAAGGCGACCATCCGCTCTAGCGCGGTGACCGGCGCCAGTTCCAGACCGAAGGTCAGCGCGAGGAAAAACATCACCTCGGAATCGGTCGAACCTTCGATGGACGGAAACAGATCGGGGTCGATCTTCACCATCAGATCGCGGCGCACGGCCGGATAGTTGCGGATCAGACCATTGTGCGCGAAGAGCCACCGGCCGTGACGGAATGGATGACAGTTGGTTTCCTGCGAAGGTGTATCCGTCGCTGAACGCACATGCGCGACGAACAGCGGTGCGCGGATCGCCCGCGCGGCTTCGCGCAGATTGCGATCGCTCCACGCCGGCTGGATGCAGCGGTAGCGAAACGGAATATCCGTCGGATCGCCGTACCAGCCGATGCCGAAGCCGTCGCCATTGGTCGTGGTGTAGCCAAGCCGCGAATGCAGGCTCTGGTCGATCAAGGAGTGTTTGGCGTTGAACAGCACCGTTTCCAGTTGAAGCGGGTTGCCCGTGTAAGCGAGCCAACGGCACATGGAGTGTTCTCCTGTCGGGTGCGTGAGCGCCCCCGGTGCCGGACGGAACAGGCAGGCCGCCGGGGATGCGTCTATTTGACCACCGGTTGCAGTGTCGCAATCGGAATCAGGAATTCGGAGAAGCCGGTCAGCATGATCTGCACGCCGATGCACAGCAGCAAAAAGGAAGATACACGCATGGCGACCTTGGTGCCTTCCACGCCGAGATACTTGGCGAAAATCACCGCGCGGCTATAGACCAGATACACCGTGACGGCCACCGCGAGCGAGATCACGACCGACGCAATGCTCGAAATCACGAACTCCGAGAGCTTATGCGTGCGGTTCGCGGTTAGCGCGATGGCGGTGGCGATCGAGCCCGGCCCGGTGGTCAACGGAATGGTAAAGGGGAAAAACGCCTTCGACATTGCGTTGTCCGCGTCCACCCGTTTGACTGCCGGCTGCTCGCCTGGTTGCGTGTCGGGCGCGTTGAGCATCTGCCAGCCGCCCACGGCGACGGCGAGGCCACCGCCAATGCGCAGCGCCTGCATGGAGATGCCGAAGAAATGCAGGATCGGCGTTCCGATGAAGAACGCCACCAGCAGCACACACACCACGTTGATAGCGATCTTGCGGGCCAGCAACGTGCGCTCTTCCGTGCTCAACGAAGCAGTCCGGTCGAGGAAGACGAAAGCAATGCCGATCGGGTTGATGATGCTGATCAGCCCGGTAAAGCCAAACAGAATGTCCGGGATCAGACTTTCGACCATATGCGTTTCCGTGTCGAGCGGCGGCTCGGGTAGCTCGTCTGTGTACCCGGCGCGCCGCGCCATGTTGATGAAACCGGAGTCTCTCCGGCGATTCCGATGACGCTTGCGTTGCGTGGCGAGATCATATCGCGGCGCGCCAACCAGGATCGTAAAAAAGCCCGGCGCTTGAGCGTGTGCCGCGGCGCGCCACGCCGCGCTTGCCGCCTTGCAACGCAGCAACCGGAACCCATGAAGGTGCGCCCGCAACTTTCAGAAAGCCTACACTTTTTTGACCTGCTTTACGCGACCAAAGCATCAGGCATACAGTCCCCAGCGAAGCCGCACTTTCAACGAGACGTACTTACCAGTTCGAGGAGTTGCCCCCCATGTTGCTTCGTGTACTCGCCGCGCTGCCGTTCATCGGCATTCTGCTCGGTGTCCCGTTTGTAAATCGTGTCGAGCCGCTGATGCTCGGCATGCCATTCGTGCTGGCCTGGATCGTCATGTGGGTGGTGCTCAGTTCGATCATCATGGCGATCATCTACCGTCTGGACCCGTCCAACCGTCAGCTCGCCGTGGATGGCGAGGAGGCCAGCTCATGAGCGCACTCATCATCATTGCGGCGATTACGCTGTTTGCGCTTTACCTGGGCGTGCGCGCCAAGCGCGGCCACGACATGAGTCTCGAACAATGGACCGTGGGCGGCCGCAGCTTCGGCACGGCCTTCGTGTTCCTGCTGATGGCAGGCGAAATCTATACGACCTTCACCTTCCTCGGCGGCAGTGGCTTTGCTTATGGCAAGGGCGCGCCGGTCTATTACATTCTGGCCTACGGCACGCTCGCGTACATCCTTTCGTACTGGATGTTGCCGCCCATCTGGCGTTATGCGAAAAAACACCGGCTCGTCTCGCAGCCGCACTTCTTCACGCGCAAATACGAAAGCCCCGCGCTCGGCACGCTGGTCGCATTGGTCGGCGTCGCTGCGCTGATTCCCTACCTCGTGCTGCAGCTGAAGGGGCTCGGCATTATCGTGGCGACGGCCTCGTACGGGGCGATTTCGTCGACGGCGGCCGTGTGGATCGGCGCGTGCGTCGTGACCGCTTACGTGATCGTTTCGGGCGTGCGCGGCTCGGCGTGGAATTCGGTGGTAAAGGATCTGCTGATTCTGGCGATCGTGCTGTTCCTCGGCATCTATTTGCCGCTGCACTATTACGGCGGCTTCGGCGAGATGTTCCACGCGATCGACGCCGCGCGCCCCGGGTTCCTGACCTTCCCGGCCAAGGGCTCGAGCGTGACGTGGTTCCAGTCGACGGTATTGCTCACGGCACTCGGCTTCTTCATGTGGCCGCATACGTTCGGTTCCATCTTCACCGCGAAGGACGAACGCATCTTCCGCCGTAACGCGATGGTCCTGCCGCTGTACCAGCTGATTCTGCTGTTCGTGTTCTTCGTGGGCTTTGCGGCGACCCTGAAGGTGCCGGGTCTGAAGGGCGGCGACATCGACCTGTCGTTGTTCCGCCTGTCGTTGCAGACCTTCGACCCGTGGTTCGTCGGCGTGATCGGCGCGGCCGGGATTCTGACCGCGCTGGTGCCCGGCTCGATGATCCTCACGTCCGCGTCCACGCTGCTCGCCAACGACGTGTATCGCGGCATGGTGAACCGCAACGCGTCGGACGCCACGGTGGCGACGCTCGCGCGTGTGCTCGTGCCGGTCGTGGCGCTGGTGGCGGTCGGCTTCACGCTGCAAGGCGGCGAAACCATCGTGGCGTTGCTGCTGATGGGTTACAGCTTCGTTACCCAGCTATTCCCCGCGGTGATCTGCAGCCTGCGTCCGCATAACCGCGCGACCAAACAGGGCGCGTTTTGCGGGATTCTGGCGGGCGTGGCGGTGGTGGCCGTGACGACGACCATGCACCTGAGCGTCGGTCAGTTGATGCCGTTCCTGCCCGACGCGTTGAAGGACGTCAATATCGGGTTCCTCGCGCTGGCGGTGAATATCATCGTGTTCGCGGCGGTGAGCGCGATGACGCAGCCGCGGCCGGTCGAGCAGACCCACGCGCCGGTGCATTAAGACTTTTTCCGGCAGTTGTCGAAAGGGGCTGTCGCTTCGGCGACAGCCCCTTTTCATTTCAAGCCCCGCGCCTGCGTCGAGAAACAGAAAGTCAAATCTACACACGAATGAAGAAAACGCATCGCCGTGCGGCGCACGGTCAAGACATTTAAATAGGCGCCCGCAGCCAAAAAGCCGCTTGTCCGCACTGCAACACAAACCTTGCGCGCCGCCACAATAACGACCCAAACATCAGGCACACCCCTTGCTGAAAGGACAGTTCAACGCATCTCACCGCACTGTGCAAGTGCACAAATCCCGTCCTTGGGGGCCGCTTTGCCGCTCAACGTTCTTCTCGTCGCTTCCGAAGCCCTGCCGCTCGCCAAATCCGGCGGACTCGGCGACATGGTCAGTGCATACGCCGCCGCTCTGCGCGATGCCGGCGTCGATGTCTCGATCCTGATGCCCGCCTATCCGGCCGCGCTCGAACGCGCCGTCGAGGTCGCGCCGGTCGCGCGCATGACAGGCCTGCCCGGCGGCGACGCACGGCTCCTGCGCGGCCAGATGCCCGACACCGGCATACCGGTGCTGCTTCTGCAGATGGATCACCTGTTCGCGCGCGAAGGACTGTACCGTGATCCGCAAGGACGCGACTACCTGGACAACCTGACCCGCTTCGCCTCGCTCGCGGCAGCGGCCGCGCGGGTGGCGCGCGGCGTGCGCAACGTGAAGCGCCCCGACATCGTGCACGCGCACGATTGGCATGCAGGACTCACGCCGCTTTACCTGCGGCTCGCGGGCGTTGCCGCGAAAAGCGTGTTCACGATTCACAACCTCGCGTTCCAGGGCAACCATCCGCTCGCCATGGGCGGCTGGATCGGCGTGCCGCCCGAATTGCTGGCGCCCGCGCTGTCGGACGAACGCAGCATCGAGTTCTACGGCTCGCTCAGTATGATGAAAGCCGGCATTGTGCATGCCGATCGCGTCACCACCGTGAGCCGCCGCTATGCACGCGAAATCCTGACGCCGCGTTTCGGCCACGGCATGGAAGGCGTATTGCAGGCGCAGGCGGGCAAGCTGTCGGGCATCGTCAACGGCATCGACACGACGGTCTGGAATCCCGCCACCGACAAGCTCATCGCCCGCCCCTATTCCGTCGACGACACCGCCGGCAAGCAGGCCTGCAAGCGTGAACTGCAGCAGGCCTTCGGTCTCACGCGCGATCCGTTCGCGCCGCTGGTCGCGATCGGCAGCCGGCTTACCGAACAGAAGCTCGCCGATGTCGTCGTGCATACGCTGCCGGCGCTGCTCGAACGGCATCCGCGCTTGCAGTTCGCGATTCTCGGTCAGGGCGAGCATGGTATTGAACAGGCACTGCAGGACATCGCGGCGGCATGGCCGGGGCGCGTCGGCGTGCAGATCGGCTATGACGAGCGGCGCGCGCACATGCTGCATGCGGGCGCGGACATTCTGCTGCATGGCAGCCGCTTCGAACCCTGCGGACTCACGCAGCTCTACGCGATGCGCTATGGCACGATTCCGGTGGCGTCGCGTGTCGGCGGCCTGGCCGATACGATCGTCGATTATCTGCCGTACGATCCTCGCGGCGACAGCAAGGCAACCGGCTTCCTGTTCGACGGCGAAGGCCCGGACGACGTCATGCATGCACTGGGCCGCGCGCTGTCCGCGTTCGTGGAGCCGTCGTCGTGGCACGTGTTGCAGCGTAACGCGATGAGCCGCGACTTCGGTTGGGACACGTCGACTTCGAACTATCTCGCGCTGTACGCGGATCTGGTGGATGCACGTCCGGCGCTGCGCGATACGCGGATTCGCAAGACTGCGGTTCGGCCGCGGGCGGCTGCCGCTGCGAGTGGCCGCAGGGAAGACTTCAATGCGGGCCTCGGCGAGATGGCGCGCAGCGCGTAGTGGCGTGATGGGGGATTCGTAATCAAGTTTCGTAATCGGTTTGAGGCACCCGGCTAAGGTTATCGGCTACGCGCCGCAACTGACACGTTATGCTATGCGGCCTGCCCATGTTTCGTGGAGTCGCCGATGCATTCGCCCGTTCTCCGGGTCGCCCGCCCCACTAACGACCTGCATAAGGTCACCGATTTCTACACCCGCGGGCTGGACTTCGAAGTCCTCGCGCGCTTCGAGAATCACGCGGGCTTCGATGGCGTCATCGTGGGACGGCGAGGCTGCCCCTGGCACATCGAGTTCACGCATCAACACGGCGTGACCGTGGACCGGGCGCCGACCACCGAGCACCTTCTCGTGCTCTATCTGCCTGAGCGCGATGCATGGTGTGCGGCCGTCGAACGGCTCGAAGCGCTCGGCGCAATGGCCTGCGAATCTGAGAATCCCTATTGGGACCGTCAGGGCAAAACTTTCGAAGATCCGGATGGCTATCGGATCGTTTTGCAGAACAGTTCATGGGTCGACACGTCACCGGCTTCTTCTGCGCATACGGACGATTCGCCACGCATGACGTCATGACGCGCGGGCCTTTCGCGCTCCCACACTTTTTCCACCCCGCCTGCCGAAAGCCGCTTGACAGCTTGCCCCGGCATTAGGCAAGCTGCGGCGTGCAGAACGTCTGCACTGCGAGTCCGGTTTGCTGTTGCCTCTGTTATCCCGCGCTGTCCGAATGATCTCGCTGCCGTCTTGCACGGCGCCTTCGCAAGGGTCGCAATGTACAGAACACGAACTATCGCTGCCGCGCTATTGGCCATCGCCCTCGCCGCCTGCCAGACGGCGCCCACCAACGACTTCGCCAGAGCCCCTGTCGCCCCGGTCACCGCCAGCAGCGCCGACATCCGCTCGATCGCCAAAGACGCCTATCTCTACGGCACGCCAATGGTCGATTCATACGGCATCATGTATGCGTTTTCGGTGGACTCCACCAACCCGCAATACAAAGGCCCGTTCAATTCCATCCTGAACATCTCGCGCGTCTTCACGCCGGACGACACCGCCTTCGTCACACCCAACTCCGATACACCTTACTCGTTCGCCGGCCTCGACCTGCGCGCGGAACCGGTGGTGATCACCGTCCCGCCGATGGACCCGAAGCGCTACTTCGTGTTCCAGTTGATGGACCTCTACACCTTCAACTTCGCGTATATCGGCAGCCGCACGACGGGCAACAACGGCGGCACGTTCCTGATCGCGGGACCACGCTGGAACGGGCAGACGCCCAATGGCATCACGCAGGTCATCCGTTCCGAGACCGATCTCGTGAACGTGGTCGGGCGCACGCAATTGTTCAATCCGGACGACCTCGACAACGTCAAGCAGATTCAAGCGGGCTACAAGGTGCAAACGCTGTCGGCGTTCACCGGCAGCAAACCCGCACCCACCGCGCCGCCAGTGCAGTGGATCAAGCCGATCGCACCGGCCACCGCGCGGACATCGCTCGAGTTCTTCAATGAACTTGCCTTCGTGCTGCAATTCGCGCCGGTCAATCCGGACGAAGCGGGGCTGCGCAGCCGCTTTGCACAGATCGGCGTCGTGCCCGGCAAACGGTTCGATGTCAACGCGCTCTCGCCCGAGCAGAAAGCGGCCTTTCAGGCCGGCATGCAGGATGGTCAGAAGGCGATCGACGACAGGCGCGCTTCACTCGGCGGCAAGACCGACACGCTATTCGGCTCGCGCGAGTATCTGAAGAACGACTACGTGGCGCGCGCCACCGGTACCCAGGTCGGCATCGGCGCGAACTCGCGCGAGGAGGCGTTGTATCCGGTGCTCGACAAGGATTCGGCCGGCCAGCCCCTCGACGGCAGTCAGCGTCGCTACGTGCTGCGGTTTCCGAAGGGACAATTGCCGCCTGTGAATGCGTTCTGGTCGGTGACCATGTACGCGCTGCCCAGTCAGTTGCTCGTGAAGAATCCGATCGATCGCTATCTGATCAATTCGCCCATGCTGCCGCAACTCAGGAAGGATCGCGATGGCGGCCTGACGATCTATATTCAGGCGAAGTCGCCGGGCAAGGGCAAAGAGGCCAACTGGCTGCCTGCGCCGGATGGACCGTTCATGATCACCATGCGCTTCTACTGGCCCAAACCTGTGCTGCTGGACGGCAAGTGGAAGACACCGGTGGTGAAGCGGGTGAAATAGGTTTGGCGCGTGTGTGATGCGTGCTGCGTGCTGCTTGCTGTCTAATGCCTGGTGCCTGGTGCCTGGTGCCAGGTGCCTGGTGCCAGGTGCCTGGTGCGAGCCATGAATGGCTCGCACTGAACGCGTCACGTCGAAGTCTTCTCGATGCATCGGCAACCCGCTTCTAATTCTGCCGCTTGCCGATAATCACGATGCCGCGCGACAGTCCGCTCACGCTATCCACCGCCAGCGCCGCTGCGTACAACTGCGCGACCGGCACCCAGACGGCCGGATATTTGTAGCGCGCCACATCGAGCAGCAACGCGCTGTCGCTCGCCGAGTCGTAAGCGCCGAGCGGCGACCAGTGTCCGCCACCCGCTTCGCCGATTTCCATGCGCCGGAAATTCAACAGCACGAAGCGGTCGTTGTGCGCCGTGGTCGCGCGCACGATATCGCGGAACTGACCGAGCGACAGGTCTGCGGCGTGATATTTCCTGACCGCGACCGGAAATGCAGTGAGGGCCGTGCTGAGCTGGTCGAGCGTCATGCCCTCCCTCGACACCTGCGCGGCGTTGGCGACCTGCGGATCGATTGCGCGGAAAAAATCGTCCTGCGAGAAGAACGGAAAATCCGGGTATTGCGTCGACTCGGGCCGGCGAATGCCCAGTGCATTCAGCGCCATGACCGACGTGGCCACGGAGCAATAGGCTTCGTTACGCTGGGTTTCGAAATACTGCGAGAGCGGCCAGTATGACTGGTTGGACGCTGCACCCGTCAATCGTTTCTGACCGGCCGGCTGCGCCAGCGCAACCAGGTTTGGCGGGACCGGCAGCGACCCTGCGGCCGTGCGGGCTGTAGCCTGAGCGCCGGGCTGATTGCCGGCCTGATTGCCGGGCTGTGCGGCCGGTTGAATGACAGCCGGTTGCGCGACGGATTGAGCGACGGATTGAGCGACGGGTTGAACAGGCGCGGGAGGCACCGGCGCGCAGGCAGCCAAGGCAGCGACCAGAATGGCGACGAGCCACTCCGGCTGCTTCAAGCGCCCTACGGCGCGCATCATTGAATATCTGGACATGGATCTTTCCGCTGGGACCGAATTCGCATCGACCACGATCGCGCCGGCGCATGAATCATGCACACGTCGTCGAGCCTCGTTTTTGTAACACGAAACAAAGCTCAGCGTGCGCGAGGTCATCGCGTAGGGGTATTCGAATGCCGGGGCGGAAAGTGAAGCTGAAGAGGCACAACCCTGCTCCGCACCGAGGATGCGCACACGCAAACATGCACACACGCGCCGAGTGTGCGCTCAGTCAGCTTTCGCCGTGAAAGCGTAACCGTTTTTGCCGCTGCGCTTGACGCGGTACATCGCCTCGTCCGCCGCGGCGACGAGACGCTGGTAATCGCCGACGAGGTCGGGAAAGCTGGCAATGCCGATACTCGCGCGCACCAGCCCGAGTCCCATCTGCTCATCGGTCGCCACCACGCACGCAATCAGCCGCCGGGCAACCTCGGCCAGTTCGTCGGCGGTGGAGAATTCGTGTATCAGTACCGCGAATTCGTCGCCGCCAATGCGCGCGACAACATCGCGTTTGCGCACCGACTCGCGAAAACGCCGCGATACCGCGATCAGGAATTCGTCGCCCGCACGGTGGCCATGCGAGTCGTTGACCTGCTTGAAACCATCCAGATCCACATACAGCACGGCGATTTTGCGAGGCGCCGGTCCTGCCTGATGGTTCGCCGCTGCATCGTCGAGCACGGCGAACAGCTGGCGCCGGTTCGGCAGCGTGGTGAGCGGATCGTGCAACGCGGCGTACTCGAATTCGTACGACTCGCCCACCAGTTGACGATTGCGTTTGGCGTACATGCCGAGCGCGGTGAGCAACAAACAGAACAGCAGCGCAGCCAGCGCGATCAGCACGTTCGCGACGTGGGCAACCCGCAGGCGTATGTCCGCGCCGTTGGTATCGCGCTGTGTCCGCCAATACGCGGAGACCGTGGCAAGCAGCGCTTCGGTCTCGCTCAGACTGGCGTCAGCCATCAACGCTGAGCCGGGCATGTGCGGCGCAGCAGACGGGCTGGCGTTCACCAATGCCGCGAGCGCCCCGAGGCGATCGGCGAGTTCGGCACGTGCCTGCCGGTAACCCTGCGCTTGCGCCTCGCGATCACCGGGGCGTTGCCGCCATACCTCGACCATGGCGCGCGCACTGTCCGCGCGCCCTGCCGCTTCGAGCACGAGCCCGGCGTATTCCTGCTTCAACTGATCGGAGAAGATCGTTCTGATCTGCGAGGCGAGATACAGAAGACCAGCCAGCAGACAGACCAGCGAGGCGCCGGCCAATATGGCGGGCGCCCGCCTGAACCGGGTCATGAAGGCGCCTGCCGGACCCATGCGAGCGCCACGGCGTCGCTCAGGGATGGGAATAGATGTCTTGCCGATTTGCGTTGCCATGCTGCCGATAGTTCACTCGACGAAAAAAGAGCCCGATGCGGGTGAACGCGTTGTCTTTATGCTTCGCGTTCGCCAAGGTCGTACGGCGCTCCTGCGGCGTTGCACGACTATCTTTACCCGCTCGCGACGGGGCCGCTTGCTGCACGGCAGGCGTGCCGACGCTTGCCGAACGTCGGGCCGCGCTGGCAGAGGAAGCAGGCGCGTCGGGCGCCGCATCTGTCACGAAGTTTGTCTGGACCGTCGGTGGCGAATGCCGCTTGACCTCACCAGAGAAGGTGGCTAACTGCCCGCCCGCTTCCGGATCGTCGGCGGTTGGCGCTGCCGTCACCGTCGGGCTGCGTTCCGCCGCCGCTGACGGCAACGATGTCGCGCCGTTGGTTCGTGCAACCACTGCCGCACTCCCGGATGCGCCGCTACCGAGCGCTTGCCGTGCGCCGGCCATTGCTTCGGTGTAGGCCTTCTGATCGTGATTGAACCAGACACCGTACGCCACCGTACCCATCACGCCGATCGCGAGCGCGCTGGCCACAGCCACGCACATGGCGAAGCGTCCGAACCGCGGCGGCGCAGCGGAAAGTGGCAAACCGTTCATTCGGCCGCCGACATCCAGGCCGGCGGCCAGAGAGTGGGGCAAGTTGGGATCATTGAACATCGCAGTACTCTCCGAAATCCTTATGTCTGATCTGTCGGCAGGCTTTATTCACACGATCCTGCAGATCGAGGCAAAGCCGCTCGACGAATTGAGCCCCCCTCAACGCACGAGAACAACACGGCAATGCTGCGCTTTAAACGGCGTCTTGGCGAGGCAGGGTTGCGTCGGAGAAACAGGTAAAACTTCTACGACGCTGGTAGTCGAGCGCGGTGTCGGCAGCCTTCGCAAGGTGCGTCTGCAGGCCGTGCAAGCCGCACGCGGCGGGCATCGAGCGGACGGCTGTGGGGTGATGCGACAGCCACGCTCAGGCGCAATGGCTTGCTCGCGCTTGACGTCTCATGTCTTAAACGCAAGTGCCATTCCCGATATCCGGCCATTGGCTGCAAACAATGACAAGCACCGCCTGCACTCGCGCGGGATCAGATCGAATCGCGGCGCGCGTGGCTTGCCTTGATCGGCGCGGAGAACGCCGCATCCCGCCTCCACGAGCACCGGTCAATCACCTCGTGTCGCGCGCCTGCCGGCGACGCTCGCGCTGGCGTCTGGAAGCTCGGTTTCGGCGCGAGGCGGCTACTGTTATTTTGAGTGTGGAGACTGCGTGTGGAAACCCGGGTCGTCGCATCTTGCCGTTCCCACGGCGAAGGCCGCGCCGGGATCTCTCCTATTTCGGCGCTTACTGCACGGTAATCGTTTCCTTCATATTCGGGTGGATGCCGCAAAACACCTTGTACACGCCTGGCTTGTCGAACTTGAACTGGTAAGTGTCGTTCTGATCGAGCGCGGCGGAGCGAAACATGCCCGCGTCGTTCACGACGGTATGCGGTTCGCCGTCGAGGTTTTTCCAGGTCACAGTCGAGCCGGCTTTGACCGTCAGTTCCATCGGCGAGAACATGAAGTTCTTGATGACGACCGCGTTCGGCGTTTCCGCCCGCGCCACCGAGAACCCCGACAATGCCGCAAACAATGCCGAACTGGCAGCCATTACGAGAAAAACGCGGCGAATGTTTTTAGTTTGCATAACTGATCTCCTGCAAGAAGAAAGTATCGATCAAACCAGTGTCGTGTCGTTCAGCGTCGCCTTGAGCGGATGCCGCGTGACTTTGATGCTGGTGACCCCAAGCATTTTCGGGAGCTGGTCGCTAGCCACCGTCAAAGGTCCGGGGCCGGTTCCGTTGCCGGCCGTCGGCTGCGGATAGGCCGTCGAGCGCGCCGTATGGAAGGTGATGTTGCCCTCCACTTTCGACACGATCTGATGAATGTGGCCGTTCAGCACCGTCACCGAGCCGAAGCGCTTCAGATAGGTCATCGCCTGGCCGGCATCGCCGGTGCCCCAGCCCCACGGCTCGTAGATCGTCCACATCGGCATATGCGCGAACACGACGATCGGTGTGCTGGACGAACGCCCCTTCAGATCGTTTTCGAGCCACTCGAGCTGTTCGTCGCCCAGACCGCCCAGGCCGTTCGGCTTGAAGTGCATGACGTTGACGAGGCCGACGAAGTGCACGCCCTGGTGGTCGAAGCTGTAATAGCCCTTGTTGTCCGAGGGCTTGCCGAACCGGCTGAAGTATTCCGTTCCCGGGCCGTCCGTCACGTCGTGCTCGCCTGGCACGGTATGCAGCTCGGTGATCTTCAGACCGGACATCAACTGGGCCGCGAGATCGAACTCCGCAGGTTTGGAAAGGTGCGTGATATCGCCGGTATGAATAGTCAGCGCGGGCTTGACCGGCATCGCGTTGACGTACTCGATGGTCTGCTTCAGCGTGCCCGCCACGTCCGGGTTGGCTTCCTTGTTAAAGCCGATGTGCGAGTCGCTGATCTGCAGGAAAAGCGGCACGCCGGAGCTAGCCGCGGACGATTTCTGGTCCGCGGCGAGCGCCAGTTCCACCGGCGTCAGTATCCCGCCGGACAAAACGAATACGGTGCCCAGGCCACCGAATGCAAGACACTTCAGCGCGCCGCGACGCGACGCGTCGAACGAATGATCTGACGACATGTTGACCTCACGATAAAGAGTCGCAGACGGGCCGCGGATTATCCGGCGGCCCTTGCGGATCGGTTCGTCAGGCATGACTGGACCGGCCCCGGTTTTATTCCCGGGGTAATCCATCGCGCAGGTCTTTTTTGTCAGTCGGCACAGCTGCAACGAAAAAGCGGCCCGCCTCGCTGCATGGCGAGGCGGGCCGCTGCGCTACTCTGACCTTCTGCTTACTGAGCTTGCTGCGCCTGTGGCTTCTGCCGCAACTTGCCTTGATAGCGGATCGTCGGACGCAGCGACTGCGTCGTCGGCGTTGCCATCATCAACTGATGCGCAAGCGGCGCGGCCGCCGGACTCAGCGAGCCGATACTCGTGGCGCGCGACGGATCCGCCAGACCGTTTTTCACGAGCAGCTTCGCCTCGAGTTGCAGACTGGTCAGCAGCACCGGATCCTTCAGCGCATTGCCCTGCGCCAGCAGCTGGCTCCATGCATTGTTGCTGTAGTTGGTCACGTAGTAGTCGAGACCGCTCGGATCGGCGAGCACCGCGGAACAGCCGTTCAGACGCACCTGGGTTTGCGTGTCCTTCATTGCCAGCGTCTTGCGTGAAGCCAGCCCGTCACCGTACGCGAGCGTCAGCGGAATGGTCCACTGCGTACCCGGATACTGATTCTGGTTCGGGAACGGCGCCTGTTTCAGCGTGACCACGGTCTGATTGGTCGTCAGGTCGCATTGCGTATCGAGCGAAATCAGAGGCACGCCGGTCTGCCGCACGAAGCTGTCGCCGATCGCCACCATCGGCTCACCGCTAACCTTCGCCAGTTCGTCCCACAGACGCTTCGGCGTGACGTTGCCGAGCGAATAGTCGGCGAGGTACGACTGCAAGCCCTTGCGCATGACTTCTTCGCCGAGATAGTTCTCCAGCATCTTCAGCACGTGACCACCCTTGTCGTACGTGAAGGCGCTCGCGCTCAGCACGAAGTCATTCGAAGCCCAGCCGTTGAAGTTCGGCTGCACCGGGAACGCGGTGGACTTCAGATCCGCATTGATCACGGCGTACTTGTTCTTCACGTCGTCGACCCAGCTGAAGCGGTCCGGGAAGAAGCGCACCTTGGTCTTGTTCTCGAAGAAGGTCGCGAACGATTCGTTGAGCCAGACGTCGTCCCACCAGTCGAGCGTGACGAGGTCGCCGAACCATTGATGCGCGGCTTCGTGTGTGAGCACCGTCACGCCGTAATCGGACATGGTGGTGCCGGGCGCCGGCAGAATATCGTCGGCGAATTCGAGAATCGCGCCCCAGTTCTCCATGCCGCCGAAGTTCAGGTCCTTCTGCTCCTTGAACGCGTCGTTGGCCGCGATCGTGTCGAACTTGGTGAGCGGCAACGGAATGCCGGTGTAGCGATAGTAGTAATCGAGCGCCTGCTTGGTTTGCTGCATGGCCGGTTTGGCCCAATCGCGCATGCCGGGCGGTGTGAAGATGCGCAGATGCAGACCTTTGCCGTCGGGCAGCGGGCTTGTGAAGTCGTCTTCGAGAATGTCGAACTGGCCGCCGCCGAAAAACAGCAGATACGACGGCATGGGCGGCGTCTTTTCGAACGACACCAGCTTGTAGCCTGCATCCACGTTGACCGCGGGCTTCTCCGCCGCATTCGAGACCACGTTCCAGTTTTGCGGCACTTCCGCGCTCACCTCGTAGGTCGGCCGGAAGGCCGGCTCGTCCCAGCCGGGGAACCATTGGCGCGCCAGGTTCGATTCGCCTTGTGTGAGAATCGCGCCGCTCGTGGTGCCATCCGTTGACTTCAGATCGACGCGGAACACGCCTTCCGCCGCGGAGCAACCCGGATAGGGATCATCGCCGCAACTGCCGCCGGTCTTCGCGACCGGATCGTCGTAAGTCTTGAAGTTGATGATGCCGCTCCACTCCATATGCAGCGAGTAGTTGCCGGCGGCGATCTGCCCGCTCACGGGGCGAAGCTGGTAGAAATCGCCGTCGTCCTGCGGCGTGGCGATCAACGCAATGTTGCCCGGCTGAAGCGTGATCGTGCCATTCGTGAACTTGACCCGGTGCCCGGCGATGGTGATCGCGTTGACCGCCTTCTGCACCTTGATCTGCACGTCGGCCCGGCCATCGAACGAAGACAGCGCGGGATTCGGCCGGAACCAGAGCTTGTAGTTGATCGGCGTAACCGTGTCGGGCAATTCGACCGGTGGCACCGTCTTGTTGATCGATGTGTCCGCAACGACCGGCGCGGCGGGCGGGGTCAGCGCCACCTCGGAGGCAGCCGGCGCGGTCGCGGGTGTCTGCCCGGATTTGCTCGCCAACGACGACGAGCCGTCGCTGCCGCCGCATCCCGCCAGAACCGCAATTCCGGCGAGTGCGAGGCACTGCATCTGCAATCGGAAATTTATACGCATTATTAATCCTCGACTGACAATATCGGTATAAAGAAAGTGCGTTGAGTGGTTCAGCTTGTTTTCTCTGTTTTTCAGAGAAAAAGGTCTCCCGCACTAGCACCGAATTGCTAGCGAGAATATTTGGACGTGTTGGCGCCTCAGCACTTGTGGCTGATTTTCAAATCGCGCTACGCGTTTATTACAATGCTTTCACAAAGACAGCTTCGGCCGTTTTTGTCGGCTTTCATTCAATCGTTTAACTGACCGGCAAAGCGGCGGCTTACCTGCGTCTCCGGGCAGATAGCGAAATCCGAGATCAGTTTTTGACGACAGTGCGTAGCCTAGTTTGGCAAACGTTCCCGTGTCAACTTCCTTTCACAAACTTTCTTTCAGCCGGGCAATGCGTATGCGAACCGAATGGCTTCGGTAATGAGATCGAGTTAATCCTCTAAGACTCGCAATATCGCCTGCAACTACGGGAAAGCTTATTTTTCTTTTGTTCGGATTATGTTATGGCGCGACCATGCAGCTGAATAACCTACGGCGAGGTTTTAATTTGAACTAGCTGGAGAGTTCAGAAAAGGATTCGGCGCGAATAATGCGCTATCCGTTCACCGCCGCTACGATTCGCGCGCACATGGCCTTGTCGGGTAATGGGCCCGAACCGGCCCGCACATTGTCCGCCATGTATTGCGGACGCCCGGTGCCCGGAATCACCACCGTCACCGCCGGCTGCGCGAGCACGAACTTCAGCAGAATCTGCGCCCAACTCGTGCAGCCGATTTCCGCAGCCCACTCAGGCAGCGGCGTTTTGCTGACGCGTGCAAGCAGGCCGCCACCGCCGAAGGGCTGATTGATCACCACGCCAATGCCGAACTCCGCCGCAAGCGGCAAGATGCGCGTCTCTGCGGCGCGGTCGTCCGCCGCGTAGTTGACCTGTACGAAGTCGGGCTTTTCGTTGCGCATGACGGCCGCCACTTCATCGAATGCGCTAGACGTGTAGTGCGTAATGCCGATATAGCGAATCCGGCCGCGCGCTTTCCAGTCGCGCAATGTGGCGAGTTGCGTGCGCCAGTCCAGCAGGTTATGCACCTGCATCAGGTCGATGCGCGGTTGCTGAAAGCGGCGCAATGATTCTTCCATTTGCGCGATGCCCGCTTCGCGTCCTTCGGTCCAGACTTTGGTGGCGACGAAGGCTTTATTGTGCGCGTCGAGTTGCGTGAGCAACGCACCGGCGACCGCTTCCGAAGAACCGTACATCGGCGAAGAATCGATCGTCGAACCGCCGGCCTCGAACAGAATGCGCAGAACGCCGGCAATTTGTGCGCGAGCGGCGGGATCGTTGCCGACATCGAAGGTACGCCATGTGCCGCAGCCGACCACAGGCAGTCGCTCCCCTGTCGCGGGAATCACGCGTTGCGCCATGCGCGGCAACGGCGTCGTGGATTCGGTTTGAGATTGATCTGGCGTTTGCGCCGGGGCCAGCCTCGGCAAAGCAAGCGAAGCCGACAGGCCGATTGCCGTGCTACTCGCTGTGTGCAGAAAACGGCGTCTGCCGGAAAGCCTTGCAGCGTCTTTCGACGAAAGTGCCATGACGTGCCCTCCATTCGCGCGCAATACAGTGACTCTGTACGATACGGCAAATCGGCATGGCACGTTGAGCGCCGGCTAATGCGGCACAGCCGCAAAGTGTTCTACTTGCGCGATCATGCGCAACACCCCCGCTAGCGGATGAAGCGACCGCAGATCGGCATGCTGCCACGCCGCGCCATAAAAGACGACTCGCCACGACCTGCCGCCGCGAACTGATCCGCCGCCATGGCGGACCCCGCTGCGGCGCCGATCGCGACGACCACGATCGCGATCCGGCGCAGCCGCCCGCCTCGACCGGCGAGCGAACCCGACACGCTTTGCCAGCTGGACAGCAAGGTCATTGTGAGGGCAACTATCGCGCAGCACATGACGCCTCCTTAAGCATTCGCTGTGGCGCGCTCTGGCCGCGCCGGAAACGGATTGCGCCATGCATCGATCGCGTTCAACTGATCGTGCCAGCGCTGCACTTCCGGAAACTCGTCAAGCGGCATCGCGGCGCTTTTTGCGTACGGCAGCGTGACGCCCACGGAGAAATCCGCGACCGACATGTCATCACCCAGCAGCCACTTGCGCCCCTTTAGATGCTGGTTCAGCACGGCGGCATGTTTGCGGAAAAACCCTTGAGCTTCTGCAACCTTCGAAGGCTCGGGCTCGCCTAGTCCGACCCACGGCTTGATCAGATACTCGAAATAAAGCGAACCCGCGTGCCGGTATAGGTGCTGATTATTCCAGCTGAACCAGCGCGTGATTTCGATCTGCTGCTGTGCGTCGCGCGGCCACAGTCTGGATTCGGCGCGCTGCGCAAGGTGGCAGATAACCGCATCGGATTCCCAAATGCTCTTATCGCCGTCGACGAGACACGGCACCTTGCCGTTCGGATTGATCGCCAGATAGGCGGGCCTCGTCTGCTCGCCATTGCGCAGATCGACAAAGACGTATTCGATTGGCAACCCTAAGTACCCAGCCATTGCGCAGGCTTTTCTGGGAGACAGCGTTTCAGCATAGTAGAGCTTCATAGTGGACCTCGATATGCGTTGACTTGCCCGGAATGTGCTTTATTCGCCCGCGTTTTCCAGTTCGGCGAACAGTGCTTCCAGCTTCTCGAATGCACCGTTCCAGCCGGTGCGATGACCGTCGCGCGCGGCTTCGTCGAAGAACTGCGCGTGCGTGAAATTCAGTTCGGTGCCTTCTTCGATCGGCCGAAATCTGATCGTGACCAGCGACCGGCGTTCCGGCAACGTCACCCACTCCCACGTGAATACGAGCTTGCGGTCTGCTTCGACTTCCTGGTACTCACCGCGGCAGTCGTGCGTTTCGCCATCCAGCGTCTGGAACACCACGCGAAAGCGACCGCCCACGCGAGGGTCCGCTTCGGCACTCAACACCGGTCCGGCGTCGGGCCCCCACCAACGCGCCATCAACGCCGGCCGCGTCCATGCCGCGTAGACTTTTTCGGGTGGCGCTTTAATGCGCCGCACGAGGGTCAGGCTGGGCTTTTCCTCGATCATTCTTCGTTACCCTCCACAAAATCGGCAAGCCGGTCGAGGCTCGCGGACCAGAAGCGTTCATAGCGCCGCAACCACGCCATGGCCTCTTCCATCGGCCCGGGGACCAGTTCTACCGTGACGGTTCGGCCATGCTTCGTGCGCGCCACCAGACCCGCGTCGCTCAGCACGTCGAGGTGCTTCATGACGGCGGGCAGTTTGAGCGGCAACGGACGCGCGATTTCCGTGACCGACAGACCGGGCTCGCGCTCGAGACGCGCGAGGATGGCCCGCCGCGTGGGGTCCACGAGGGCGGAAAACGTACGATCGAGTTGACTGACTGGAGACTTCACCATATGGTGAACTATAGACGCTGAACGCGCGGAGTCAAGGTCGTTTTGGCTAGATCAATCCGCGAGCTTGCAACTCGTGCGACAGAGCGTCGACACCGACAAACCTGTGGCCCTGCAGTCCCGCATCGATCGCGCCGTTCACGTTGGCGTCCGTGTCATCGACGAACAGCGTTTCAGCCGGTGCTACGCCAAGCTGATCGACGCAACGCAAATAGGTCTGCGGTGCGGGTTTCGCGGCACCGTACAGCGCCGATGAATAGACATGCGAGCCGAACAGCCGCGCCACCGGCGGATTGAGATACCCAATGTTATCGGTCAACAACCGGCAATTGTTCGTCAGCACCGCGATGCGACTGCGTTCGGCAACTTTCGCGGCCAGCGCGAGCGCGTCCTCGTTCGGCGTAATCGACGCGTGACGGGCAGCAAGCCAGTCGTCGCGGCTGATCGGGTGATTCAACAGAATGCCTAACTCGCGCAAATACTCGTCATCGCTGATCTCGCCAGCGTCCGCACGCGCTTCGAGACCAGAACCCCAGATCGCGTGACGCACGGCTTGCGGCGTACACCCCACGCACGCCGCCAGATGTTCAGCCCGCACGTCACGGTCGTAATGGGACAGAACACCTTCCATGTCGAACAGAACCAGCGTGATGGATGCGGTCATGCTATCGGCCTCACGTCGAAACGTTTCAGGAACGGAGAGACCACCTGGCGCGATGACGCCGAACGGTCGCCTCTTTCCATTGTGCCTCGACAAAACCGCCAATGCCTGCAACGAACTCTTGCCGGGACAAACCGAAAAAAACTTTTCCGCCACAGGAATAAAGCTGCAACACCGCGCGTTCAATAAGCGCAATGACCATCGGTCAGAACAGAGAGGTGTGGCCATGAAATCTGTGCTTAAGGCATTGGGCGTCGCCGTGGGCGGCGCGGCGTTGGTGAGTTTCGTCGCGGCATGCGGCGGTTCCAACTCGGTCAGTATGCAGTCGTATACATCGACAGCGCTCGTATCGGACGGCGCAGTCGCGGCAGCGCATACCGACCCTAACCTGAAAAACGCGTGGGGCGTTGCGTTCAATCCGAAGGGTTTCGTCTGGGTCGCGGACAACGCCACCTCGCGCGCGACGCTTTACGATGGCAACGGCACGCCACAGTCTCTAGTCGTCAGCATTCCGAATGGAACGAACGGTCCGGCGAATCCGACCGGCATTGTCTTCAATGGCACGACGGACTTCGTCGTGACGCAAGGCGGCAAGTCCGGCGTGGGCGCATTCATCTTTGCCGGCGAAGGCGGTACGATTACGGCGTGGGCTCCGACGGTCGCCCCGACCGCCGCATTCGTCGTGTTCGACAGCGGCAGCAGCGGCGCGGTCTACAAAGGCCTCGCGATGGCAAGCAACGGAGGCGCCAACTTTCTCTACGCCACCGACTTTCACAACAACAGAATCGACGTATTCGACAGAAGCTTCACGAAGGTTGCAACGTCGGGCAAGTTTCAGGATGCGTCGATACCGGCAGGCTTTGCGCCGTTCGGTATTCAGGCAATCGGCGCGAAGCTCTTCGTGACCTACGCCAAGCAGGACGCAGAGGCGCACGACAACCTCGACGGCGCCGGCCTCGGTTTCGTCGATATCTTCGATACGGCAGGCAACCTGCTGCAGCGTTTTGCTTCGGCGGGCGCGCTGAATGCGCCGTGGGGAATCACACAGGCGCCGGCCAATTTTGGACGGTTTAGCGGCGACGTGCTGGTTGGGAACTTCGGCGACGGCACGATCAATGCCTTCGATCCGGTCAGCGGGCAATCGCTTGGCGCGATCAATCTGCCTGACGGAAGCGCGTTCGTCCAGCACGGTCTGTGGGGCATCGCGTTCGGTAACGGGCTCAGCAATCAGCCGGTCAATACGCTGTTTTTCGCGGCCGGTCCGAATGACGAAGCGAACGGGGTTTATGGACGCATCGACGTGAAAATGTGACGAGCGGCGCGTGGGAGCGCTCGCCGCGGCGCATGGGTAAGCGACGCGGCTAGCTCTTCACGCTGCGCAATGCATACGCGGACAACGACGCGAGCCGCCCTACGCTCAGCATCCTCGCGATCCGCTTCAGGGCGTGGCGCACGCGGCCACGCACATGCGCGACGCGCATGTGGCGCCAGAAACGGTCCGGCACGAAATCGTCAAAACGCGCTTCCTTTTCGAGCAACGCCTTGCCACCCGGCAAATGGACGAACGAGCAGCAGCGAAACCACCGGACGTCTCGATAGTTGTTGCCTGGCCAATGACGACCTACCGCCTGATATGCGCCGACCTCGATCAGCACCTGCCCTTCGTCGCCCAGCGCATTGAGCGCGGCCGAGATGAACGCTTCGTCGCCGTGATGCCTCAGGCGCGCGCTTTCGCTTAGGTAGCGCGCGTAACTGGCTCGCGCACGCGGCACGAGCCGGCGCAGCGAAGCCGGCGTCGCAAGCATGAACTCGCCGCCATACCAGCGAGGATTTTTGAGCCGCCGGTCAGCGACGATTTCCAGATCCGCGACCACACGCTCGCTGCCGTAGGCCGGAAAGACCTGATCCGAAATGTCGAATACGCCGAGGCCGGCTTGCGCGCATCGCTCGATCAGGTCGGGCGCGAGCGGCAGCAGGGCCACCATGTCGGCGTCGAGCAATAGCATCATCGTGTCGGCGGGCAAAGTCGCCGCGACCTGATCCATCAGATCGAGTTTGAAATGCGCGGCGTAGAACGGCGTGTTCTTCGGCAGATCGATCGTCGCCGTAAGTGTCGCTACTGCCGGCCGGTTCGCCGCCGGCATACTTTCCAGACGGCGCGCGACGAGCGCCGGCGCGTTCGTCATGATGGTCAGGGTCGGCATGCCCACGCGCCGTAAGCTGTTATTCAGGCAGATCGCCTGGCTTACGTACGAGAGCGGATCGCGATTCGTCGCGTTGGGGCCCGGCTCCGCATCGACATCCACATAAACGAGAGTGCAAGGAAAAAGATTCACATTGTTCCTCACCATGCGCGAGCGACAGATCGCCTTCTGGCGCCCCGCCGTTGCTGTCCGAAGATGATCTACATGTTCTTGCCTTGAGGTGTAACAGCCCCGCAAGGTGTGCAGTATCGGAAACCGCGATTCGTGCCATCTCGGCGTCATATTCGAACCGGGTACGTTGATCTGCGGCGATGGAGTCGGATGAGCCGGGGCGCAGATATCACGTTTGAACTATCGTTTCACGTCCTTGCATTGCCTTTCCGCCAAAAAGCAGAGAGACGCGACGCGTGAGCCGCCGAGGTCCACATGGACCATGGGCTTCTCGCAATAATTGCAGATGCATGATTGAGCGTCCGCGAATAACTTACTTGTTAGCAACCCGCACACGCGTTTTTTCGGATTGCCGCCGCGGGCCGCTTGCGAGGCTAAAGTCCGATGATTGCCTGATTCCGGCGTGCCCGCCTCCGCTTCGCGTTTTATCGAAAAAGAAAACAGGCGCCTCAATAGCTCGGCAGCAATGTGTTGTCTAGACAAACACCGCTTTGCGGCGCCAGCGCAGTCGCAATCAACCTAGCGATGTTGCGGCTGCCGCAGCGGCCTGAAGAACTGGCGAATGTCGGCGGCAAGCAAATCGGGTTTCTCCATCGCTGCGAAGTGCCCGCCCGCCGGCATGTCGGTCCATTGCACGACATTGAAAGTTCTTTCGAGCCAACTGCGCGGTGGATGATTGATCTCCTTCGGAAAATGCGCAAAGCCGACCGGCGGCACAACACGTTGTCCTTCGGCGAAGCGCATCGGCTGCAGACGGTTTTCCCAGTACATCTGAATCGCCGTGCCGATACATTGGGTGTGCCAGTAGAGCGAGATGTTAGTGAGCAGTTCGTCCTTCGAAAACACACTCTCGACGTCGCCTTCGCAATCGCTCCATGCGCGAAACTTCTCGGCGATCCATGCCGCCAGTCCCACAGGCGAATCATTGAGCGAGGCTGCCAGCGTCTGTGGTTTGGTGGTGTGCATGTGGGCATAACCGCCTTCGAGCGCGGCCCATTCGTTCTTCTCCCGCAAGAATCTTTCCTCTGCCGCCGTGAGCGGCATCTGCGCCGCGCCGATGGCCGGCTCATACGAACTCGGCAGGAAGTTGAGATGAATGCCGTCCACGATTCGCGGATGCCGCGCGGCAAGCGCGATCGACACGCCGGCGCCCAGATCGCCGCCTTGCGCGCCGAAGCGCTCGTAACCGAGGCCGTGCATCAGCGACGCCCACACGTCCGCCACCTGGAACGCGGACATGCCAGGCTGAGCGGGCGCCTGCGAGAACGTGAAGCCGGGCAGCGAAGGCACGACGACATCGAAAGCGTCGGCGTAATCGCCCCCGAACGCGGCCGGGTCGCACAAGCGGTCGAGCAGCGCATGGAACTCCATGAATGATCCCGGCCAGCCATGCGTGATCACCAGTGGATAAGGCGCGGGACCCACGCCACGCCGGTGCACGAAATGCACGCGCTGACCCTGCACATTGGCGAAAAATTGAGGCTGCCGATTCAAGCCGCGCTCGGCCGCGCGCCAATCGAAATGCCCGCCCCAATACGCGGCCAGTTCGCGCAGCCACGTCGCGTCGATGCCCTGCTGCCAGGCTGGCGACGGCGTTGCCGGCGCCCAGCGGGTCGCGCGAATACGCTGACGAAGATCATCGACGTCATGATCCGCAATGGCAATCTGAAACGGTTCTATCTGCATGGCAAGTCGTCCGGCGCAGCGGCAAGGTTAGCGTGCTCGCCTGACTCGACAACGAACTTCGCACACGCCGTTCAATGAGGAGGCTGAGTTAGCCGGCTGAGTCACGGCATTGAGTCATCGAGCGAGCACAGGGCAAACTGCATGGTACACAATGGCGCATTTTCTGTTTTGCGTCCTGGAGACTGCCATGCTTGGAGCGCTCGCTGTTCTGCTCACCTTCCAGTGCCTCGGCGAAGGTGTTTCGTATGTGTTCCACATACCGGTGCCCGGGCCCGTGATCGGCATGCTGCTGTTATTCGGCTTCCTGATGCTGCGCCCGCAATCCGCCGATGCGATCGAGCCGACCGCGCTCGAATTACTGCGCCATCTGTCCTTACTGTTCGTTCCGGCGGGCGTCGGCATCATGGTGTCGGCGAGCCGGATTCGTGGCGACGCCGTCGCGGTGATCGTCTCCATTGCCATCAGCACGTCTCTCGCCATTGCCGTGGCTGCACTCGTCACGCGCGCGCTGATGCGCCGCCAGCGCCGCGATCCATCCGTTACGGAGGCCGTGTAATGACCGCCATTCCGAAGCTCGGCGCCATCTGGGTCTATCTCGCCGCGACTCCCTTGCTCGGGCTGACGATCACGCTGATCGCCTACCTCATCGCCCAGGCCATCTATGCGAAGGCGCGCTTCAATCCGCTTGCCAATCCCGTGCTGATCGCGGTGGCGCTGCTGGTCGCGCTGCTCGAAGTGACGCGCACGCCCTACGCGACCTACTTTGAAGGCGCGCAATTCGTCCACTTCCTGCTCGGTCCCGCGACGGTGGCGCTCGCGCTGCCACTCTACCGGCAGTGGCCGAAACTGCGCCGCTCCGCATTGCCGCTGATCGGCGGGCTCGTCGCCGGGTCATTGACGGCCATCGTTTCGGCGGTCGGCGTGGCTGCGCTGTTCGGTGCGTCGCATCAAACGATTGCGTCGCTTGCGCCGAAATCGGCGACCACGCCGATCGCGATGGCGGTCGCTTCCGAGATCGGCGGCATTCCCTCGTTGACGGCCGTGCTCGTCATTTCGACGGGCGTATTCGGCGCCGTGTTCGCGCGCGCCATTCTCAACGCCCTGCGTATCGCGGAACCCGAGGTGCGTGGTTTCGCGCTGGGTATCGCGTCGCATGGCATCGGCACGGCGCGCGCTTTTCAGGTGAGCGAGGAAATGGGCGCGTTCGCCGGCCTGGGCATGGGGCTCAACGGCGTGTTCACCGCGTTCGTGGTGCCGGTGTTGATGCCGCTCGCGGCGCGGTGGGTGATTGGGTGAGTCGCTGAGCGACTGAATGCTGACTGGCCGGTTAAATGATGCTGAAACCGCCGACTGGCTGCAAGGCTCGCCGGCCGCCTCCTGGCATGCACCTGCCGTTGGCTGGATAATGACGGCTTCCCTCACCGACTGAACGGAGTTTGCTGCGATGTCTGCCTATGAATCCAAAGTGCCGCGCGTGCTGTTGACGAACGACGACGGTATCGACGCGCCCGGCCTCGCCGTACTCGAAGCGGTCGCTGCCGAGCTTGCGCACGAAGTCTGGGTGGTCGCGCCCGAGCACGATCAGAGCGGCACGTCGCATTCGATCAGCCTGCATTCACCGCTGCGGGTGAGCCGCCAGGGCGAGCGGCGTTTCGGCGTGGTGGGCACGCCCGGCGATTGCGTCGTGATGGGCGTCCGCCACCTGATGCGCGACGCGCCGCCCACGCTGATTCTTTCCGGCATCAATCGCGGCGGCAATCTTGGCGTGGAAACGATGTTCTCGGGCACTGTCGGCGCCGCCATGACGGGGCTGCTGCTGGGGTTGCCGTCGTTCGCACTGAGCCAGACCTTCAGCAACCGCGACAACGTGCGCTGGGACACGGCTCGCGCGCTCGCGCCCGGCGTGATCCGCCAGTTGCTCGCTATCGAGCATGCCGCGCCCACCTGCCTGAACATCAACTTCCCCGATGTCGACGCGGCCCACGCCGGCCCACTCACGCCGACCCGCCAGGGCGTCGGGCTCGTCGAAGATATCGACGTGTTGCCGCAAGTCGATCCACGCGGCATGGCCTATCACTGGTTGCGCTTTCAACGGGGCGCACGAGCGAACGATCCCGACAGCGAAACGGCCGTGGTGGCGTCAGGACGCGTGTCGGTCACGCCGCTCGCCTTCGACCGCACCGACGAGCCCATCTTCGCGCGGCTCGCGGCTTCGTTGAGTTAGCCCTTCAATATATCGCCGATAGTCAGCGGGTCAGCGGGTCAGCACATCGCCAATCGTCCGTCTCCCTGATCTTACGGACGTGACGCGCCGGTGATGCTCGGCACTCCACCTGGACCCGCGGGATCGGGATTGCCAAACGCGGGAAGGCTGCCGTTCTCACGGGCACGCTCGATCTCCGCGCGCACCTGTGCACGCGTTTTCGGGCCGCCGTCCGTTTTCAGCACCGCGTTGCCCGCAGACGTGGACTGGACCACCGGCGTTGACAGCACCGTGGTTTGCGCCGTCAGTTCGGCTTGCGGGCGCGCTGGTGCTGTGGGTACCTCCAGCGGCGCTTGCGGCGCGGGTTGGATAGATAGTGCCGGCGCGGCAACGGGCGCGCTGATCAAGCTCGGCGGCGCATTCAGCGCTGCAGCTGGAGTCGACGGTTGGCCGAACGCAGGCGGTCCACCGGTGACCACCGCCCTCGCGTTCGGCGCGCTACGGCTGTCGAGGCCTGCCACCAGTTTGTCCAGCGCCGCCTGACTCCTGACATGATTCGACGCGTAATGGGTTGCTTCGCGGGAGGCAACTCGGATATCGCGCGACCGGCCGTGTCTTATCGATGACGACGACGTTCGTGCCGCCTTCGAAGCCGGTTGCAGCGTCTTCTCGACACGGTCTACCGTCGTTGCGTGCTGCGCATTATCGGCACGCGCCTGCACTTCTCTTTGCAGTGCGCGCACCTGAGCATCGTCCTGATGTGCGGAACGAGCCGCGTCCAGTTGCGCCTGCGCGCCGGCAAGATCGTTGCGTTGCAGACTGTCGCGCGCCGCCTGCAGGCTCGTGGCGGTGGTGCCGGTCGCGCTCGCCGCGCTCGTTGCGTCGCTGCGAGCAGCAGCCGGTCCGGATATCACCGCACCACTGGTGGTGTCGCCGCGCGTTTGATGAACTGGCGCTTCATTGCGCGCCGTGTCGAATTCGTCCGTCGACAGCCACGGTTTGGCCGCATGCGAGACATATGCCGCGATTGCAACAGCGCTGACGACGAGTCCTGTAAGAACGATCTTCCTGGGTTCGCTATGCATGGGATGCCCCCTTCCAGTCGTGGAGCGTGCGCGGTTGCGAGTTTTGCAAATGCGCCCGAAATCATCAGAGGGTAGCGGCGATCGTGCACGCAGTGCCGCCGCGACGACCGCGAATTCGCGGCCGCAAGGTCCGGCCGAATAAGGCACCTACGAAAGCGCGCGCGAACTGGATGCGTCCATTTTCTATTTATATGGTTCGGACGTCGAATTGTCCGATGGCGCCTATTTTGTTGGCCTAAAAGGACTGGTTGCGCTGCTTTCTTAGGATGATTATTGGAACTCTGAAATGATCATGAACTGTTTAGAGTGTGGCGACGCAGTTCGACGCTTGCCTACACGAGCGGCCCCTCGCCCTGCTTGCCGCGCATCGCCACGGCAATCGAGCTACCGACAATCAACGCAATGCCGAACAGAGACATGGCGCCGATCGTCTCGCCCCACGCCACATAGCCGAACAGCGCCGCCCATACGATGCTCGTGTAGTTGTAAGGCGCGAGCGCACCGGCATCAGCCTGGCGGAACGCCATGGTCATCAGCAATTGCCCAGCCGTGGCGAATCCGCCGAGCAAGGCCATGATCGCGAGCGCCTGCGGCGAAGGCGTGCGCCACGCGAAAAACAGCGAGACGCCGGTGATGATCGTGCCGATCGCCGTGAAGTACAGCACGGTGGTGCGCGAATCGTCGGTGGCGCGAATGCGCTTGATCTGAATGATCGATAGCGCGCCGAAAAAGGCGCTCGCGATCAGCAGCGCGGGACCGAGCCAGTTCGAATGTGAGCCGTCCGGGCGCACCACGAACAGCACGCCGACAAAGCCGACCGTGGCGGCGAGCGCATCGCGCGGTTTGAGCGTTTCCTTCAGCAACAATGGCGCGAGAACGATCACCAGCAACGTCTCCGAGTAGACGATCGCCACCGCGTCACCAAGCGGCATATAGGGCAGACCCGCGAAGAACAGACCCGACGCGCCGAGCAGCGTCAGTGCGCGAATGGTCTGCCCGCGCACATCCATGTGCCGAACCCGCTCCACGATTGGTTTGCCGTGCAGGCACACCGCCACCGCGGGCACGAGGCCGAAAAGCATGCGAAAGAACGTCACTTCGTTGGCCGGATAAGCGAGCGCGACGGATTTGGCGAGCGCGTCGACCAGCGCGAAACAGAACATCGACACGAGGATCAGCGCCACGCTGCGCAGCGGCACGGCGGACGTTCGGACAGCGGTGAGGGGCGGCATAAAGTGTCCTTGCGATGCGCGCGGCAGCGCACCGCCTGATTGGCGTGCCGGCTGCGCGGCCCGCGTCGTTGGAAAACGGATTATGCCTGCGGGCCGGCGCAGCATGGACGCGGAGCATGACATTGACCCGATCCGCATACCCCCCTTCCTGACTTCGCTTAGCGCGATCTTCGCCGCCGAACAATCCGGGGGAAGCACTGATACAGGTCTGCGTAATTAATAATATTATTCATATCGATTTCCGCATCCGTAGGCGACAACGAGGCCAACAACGCCTCTGCTATTGACTCTATCAAAACTCAATAATAATTATGACCATCAATTAAGCGGGGACATCAGGAGATACAGGTGCGCAATTACCTTGTGCTTGCGGCGCTCGCCATGCTGGGCGCTTGCGGTGGCAACGACGGTCCGCCGAACGCGACGGCCTCGGCGGACAAGCAGGCAACGGCAATCGATGCCACAGCGGCCACAGCGGCCTCAGCCGCGTCAGGCGCTTCCGCGGCCTCGGCCGCGGCGCTGGCCGACACGGCCAACGTCGAAAGCGAATTCAGGGCCGCGAAGGCCATTCCGGTCGGCATGAAGACAACGACCCCGCCGCTCGTGATCGCCGACCCCACGCTCAACCTTCCGCCCTACACGCCGCCGGCGCCGCCCGCGCCGGTTTCGACCACCACGCTCTCGTTCGGCGACTTCACGAACTACCTCGCACCGGGATCGACGCAAGGCTGGGGCCCCGGCGCCAACAACTCCACCATCACCATCCCCGCGCCGCCCACCAACGGCACTGGCGCGGGCGACAAAACAGTGGCGCTCGCCAGCACCTATGCCACCGCGTCTTACGAAGCGGACGTGACGGTCAGCGCGCCGGTCGGCAGCGGCGCCGCGAACGCGGGCTTTATCGTGCGCACCACGAATCCGACAGCCGGCGGTCCCGACAGCCTGACCGGCTACTACATCGGCCTCGACACGGGCACACATTCGTTGGTGGTTGGCCGTCAGAACAACAACTGGACCAACTTCATCGCGTATCCGCTCAGTACGATCGTGGGCGGCAGCACGCACCATCTGAAGGTCACGACGAGCGGCACGGCCATCACCGTCGACCTCGACCAGCAGCGCGTGATCAGCGTGAACGACGCCACCAACGCCCTGCCCGCCGTGTTCCAGTCGGGCAGCTTCGGGCTGCGACGTTTCGGCGTCGGCGCGACGTTCAGCAACATGACGATCCGCACGTACCCCACGGTGAAGTCGCCGAGCTACGACTTCTCCAAGGTGGTCGGCGCGGTCTACACGCCGTCCAATGCGGTGAACGCAATCGACTTCTGGCAGAACTACGATCCGGAGATCGTCAACCGCGAATTGACGTATGCGCAGACCTACGGCATGAACACGATTGCGGTCTACCTGCACTATCTCGTGTGGGCAAACGATCGTGTGGCGTTCCTGAGCAAGTTCGAGAACCTGCTGAAAATCGCCGCGCGCCATGGCATCAAGGTCTCGCCGATCTTCTACGACGACTGCTGGAACCCCACGCCGCAATACGGCCCGCAACCGGCGCCGGTCTGGGGCGTGCACAACAGCCAATGGGTTCAGTCGCCCGGCACGCCGGTGGAACAGGCGTATTTCCAGCCGACGGCGGCGAACTCCGCCATCACGTATAAGGCGAGTCTGGCGAGCTACATCAGCGACTTCGTTGCGCCGCATCGCAATGACCCACGCATCATCTTCTGGGAAACGATGAACGAGCCGGGTTGCAGCGGCAATGGTGCATTGCAGGAAACGCGCGCGGTGCTGATGAACGACGCGCGCATCGCCATCCTGAACGCAGGCGCTACTCAGCCGATCAACGCACCACAGGTCCAGGAGGACGAAGGCACGTACTTCTCCGACTTCTACGCGTTCCATCCGTACGGCAACCCGTACACGGGTCCGGTGAACGGCAGCAATGTCAGCGCCTTGAATTCCGAAACGCTGCAACGGGGCTTTGCTGGCACCACCGGTCAAACCATGCCCGGCATCGTCTCGAACTACGGCGGCAGCACGGGCTTTATCGTGTGGGAGTTGATGATCGGCCGCACCAACACGCGCTTCCACTGGGGCCAGGTGCCGGGCGCGCCCGCCACGGTCGAACCGGCCACACCCTTCCAGGGAACGATCTATCCGGACGGCCATCCGTGGCAGACCTCGGAGACTCAGGCGTTGACAGGTGGTTTCAACGTGAAGCTGCCGGTGCTGCAGGTCGGCTACTACAACGACCCGACCTTCGCGAGCGCGCCTGTCAAAACCTCGATCACGCCATTGATCGACTTCGACCTGAACACCGAGCGCGGCACCGATTCGCCTGACGCTTCCGCGGGCATCAACGCCACGAACTACGGGGTGCGTTGGTCCGGGGCAATCCAGGCGGCGCAGGACGGGCTCTACACGTTCTCGATCGACAGCGACAACGTGGCGCGCCTGTGGATCAACGGCGTGAAGATCATCGACAAGAAGACCGCGACCCAATCGACCGTGAGAGGCAAGATCTGGCTCGCCGCGAAGCAGCGCGCGTCGATCAAGGTCGAGTACGTGCACGGCACGGGAGCGGCGAGCATGCATCTGCTGTGGTCGAATCCGGCGGCGAGCAATCCTGGCGCACTGCGGATCGTGCCGTCCGATTCGCTCGTGACGTCGAACTGAAAGAGGTGCTGGTTCAGCCGGCCGGCAGCGGATGAAACACCGCCGGTCGGCCGGTGCAGCGCAGCGGCGTGTCCGGTTGGCGCGCTGAAGACAGCAAAACGGGTGCAGTCCGCCATGTTTTAGCCGGGCGGCCGCGGCAGATCAAAATACTGTATAAAAACACAGTATAATGACTTGCCCTGACCGCCCGTCTCCTCCTGATCGTGCGGCGGCTGCCCGCCAATCCCGGAACCATGGTGTCCCAGCAAGCCCTGTTCGCGCCCGAGCCTGTCTCCCTCGTTCATGACGAGGAAGGCGGAATTCGCTATTTGCCGGAGTCGATTCCCGCCGCCACGGCGCAGCAGTGGTTCCAGGAAGCACTGGAGAACATCGGCTGGCTCAGCCAGCAGCGCATGATGTACGACCGCCAGGTCGCCGTACCCCGCCTGCTCGCCACCTTCGCGCGCGAAGCCGGTGATCTGCCCGCGCCGCTGGGCGAAGCCTTCGAGGCCGTTCGCGCGCTCGTGGGTGCGCCGTTCAATCGCGTCGGACTCAACCTCTATCGCGACGGCAGCGACAGCGTCGCGCTTCATAGCGACAAGACAGACAAGCTCGTGGCCGCCCAGCCGATCGCCATCGTCTCGCTAGGCGCGAGCCGCCGCATGACGATCCGCCCGAAGGCAGGTTCCGGCCGGATCGCACATATCGAACTGGAGCCCGGCAGTTGCCTCGTCATGAGCTATGCGTCGCAATTCACGCATGAGCATGGTATTCCCAAGCTCGCGGACGTGACAGGCCCGCGCATTAGCCTCGCGTTTCGCTGCTTCGCCGGCTAACCGGCGAGGGGCGAGCGCAGGGCGAGCGCGGCTCATCCACTCAGCGTTGCGCCTCCTGCTCGATTGTCGGGTAGTCGATATACCCTTCGGCGCCGCCGCCATACAGCGTGCCTTGATCGGGCTCGTTCAACGGTGCGCCGCTCTTGAGACGGGCCACCAGGTCGGGATTGGAGATGAACGGCCGCCCGAAGGCGATCAGGTCCGCCCGCTTCGCCTTGAGCGTTCGTTGCGCGAGCTCCATGTCGTAGCCGTTGTTGGCCATGAAGAGGCCGTCGAACGCCTCGCGCAGAACCTGCAGATCGAAGCCGCCGGGCACTTCGCGCGAGCCGCCTGTGTCGCCCTCGATCACGTGCAGATACACCAGCTTGCGCGCATTGAGCTGCTGCACGACATGTTTGAAAAGCGGCTCGGGATTGCTGTCGGCAATATCGCCGAAACTGCTGAGGGGTGAAATCCGCACGCCCACCTGCTCGCCGCCCCACACGCCCGTCACCGCATCGGCCACTTCGAGCAGGAAACGCGCTCGATTTGCGATTGAGCCGCCGTATTGGTCGGTACGCCGGTTGGTCTTGTCGCGCAGGAACTGGTCGAGCAGGTAGCCGTTTGCCGCGTGAATTTCCACGCCGTCGAAACCGGCGGCCTTCGCGTTTTGCGCAGCGACCCGATATTGCTCGACGATGCCCGCTATTTCCGACGTTTCGAGCGCACGAGGGGTGACGAGCGGCACGAAGCCGTCGTCGGTATAAGCCTGGCCTTCCGGCTTGATCGCCGAGGGCGCTACCGGCAACGCGTTGCCCGGCTGCAAGGACGGATGCGAAATGCGGCCCACGTGCCACAGTTGCAGGAAGATATGCCCGCCTTTCTCATGCACCGCGTCGGTAATGCGCTTCCATGCCTGCACCTGGGCGTCGGTATAGATGCCGGGCGTGAACACATAGCCTTTGCCTTGCGGCGATATCTGCGTCGCCTCCGCAATGATCAGCCCCGCCGACGCGCGTTGCGCGTAGTACTCGATGGCGAGTTCGCTCGGCACATCGCCCTCTTTCGCGCGGCTGCGCGTGAGCGGCGCCATCACGATGCGATTGGGCAATTGCAGCGGTCCCAGCTTGACGGGTTCGAACAGGTAACTATCGATACGCGCGGAATCAGTGGACATGGCACTCCCTGGAAGTAGAGGCAAAACATGGCAAGGCCGCCTGGCACTCTTGCCGGGCTTTCCCGTCGGGCTTTGGAATATCTGGCGCCGCAATTGGCTAACCAGACGAAGGCAAATCGCCAAGCGGAGCGAGCAGTGACAGCAAGATGCGGACCGCGGCGCGTCAGACCAGCGCGATCTTGCCTGTTGCCAGATCGTAAATGCCGCCGACCACCTTGACCTTCCCGCTCTTCACATACGGCCCGATGAGCGGTTTGGACACAGTCAGCCGGTTGGTGTTCAACCTCACGTTCTCGATCGTGGTTTGCGCAACGAGATCGGCGCCGTGCTCCGCCTGCGCGATCCGCACGGCCGGCCTGATTGCGCGGACCAGTTCCGGAAGGTGGCCGGGCAGTCGGGCGCCCTCCTGAAGCACCTTTACCGTGGCGCCCACCGCGCCACACTGCGTGTGTCCAAGCACCATGATGAGCGGCACGCCGAGGAATTCGACGCCGTACTCGAGGCTCGCGAGAATATCGTCGTTGACGAAGTTGCCCGCTACGCGCACCACAAACAGATCTCCCGGGCCCTGATCGAAAGCCAACTCCGGCGCGACACGCGAGTCCGCACATCCGACGATAGCGGCAATCGGATATTGCGCCGAGACGCGTGCCGCGCGGCCAGCGGAATAGTCCTTGTTTGAAGAGGTATTCGCGGCGTAGCGGGCGTTGCCCTGCATGAGCCGGTCGAGCGCTTGCGCAGGTGGAATCGAATTCGGTGCATTGCCGACGGCCGGCTGCGCCGCCCTCGCATCGCGTCGCGACAAGCCTGCCAACGCGATCGACGACGCACCGGCCAGCAGCAAGTTCCGCCGCGCAGGAGAAGACAGATGACGCTCGCACATGGCTCGCCTCCTATGTCACGCGCAATGCAGCGGCACCATCCGAATGGGTCTGAATCGTGAAAGCCTGGTGGCGCACGGGCAACGTCTCATCGTGCGCCTCACAGGTTCAAACTTCAAGTTACACGGCGTAGATGTCCGGGTTGTCCACCAGCGGCAAGAACTCGCCGGTGCGCCCGTCGAGCGCGAGCATCACACCGCTTTTGATATCGAAGATCCAGCCGTGCAGATTCAGCTTTTTGTTCGCGAGTCCGACGGCCACCGAAGGATGCGTACGAATGTTCGCGAGCTGTGCGATCACGTTGTCTTTGACCAACGCCTCCAGGCACTCCGCATCCGAATGATAGGTGCGCGATGCGTTGATGGCTTTGGCCGCATCCGCGTGACGCAGCCAGCTTGCCACGGCCGGCAGATGGTCCAGATTCGTGCAGGTGGAGATCGCCGTCATCGCGCCGCAATTGGAGTGGCCGCAAATCACGATATCGCGAACGCCCAGCACGGCCACCGCATACTCGACGGTGGCCGAAACGCCGCCCGGCTCCGGACCATAAGACGGCACGATGTTGCCCGCATTGCGGATCACGAAAAGCGATCCGGGCTCTGTCTGCGTGAGCAGTTCCGGTACGACGCGGCTGTCCGAGCACGTCACGAAAAGCACGCTGGGACTTTGCGCCGCCGACAAACGTTTGAACAAGGCGCTCTGCTGCGGAAAGACTTCGCGTTGAAAGCGGATCAAACCCTCGATGATTTCCTGCACGGTGTTCTCCAAATTCGAAGAATAAGCCTGCAGCGCCCTCGACGAGCGGCGAGATCACTGCAGGCGGCCTATTCGCGCGACTATACCGCAGCCGGGTACTCGTCGACCACCCATGCACGAACGGCAACGATGTGCCGCCGCCATCCTGCCTTCATCCGCCTCGCCAAATAAAAAAGCCCCAGCTGTCTCCAGCCGGGGCAAACTCTCTCGCTCGCACACCGGGAACCGTGCGTGCATGACTACTTTACCGGCGCCGCCGAAGCGGATATATACGCCACGCTGGAAGAGTCCTTTCCAACCCTACCCGGCGCGCGCAGCGTTGCGCTCATGCGTCTATCGGCGGGCGGACTCGTGCGCATCGTCACACACCCGCACAACGCATCAGCGCAACGCAGCCCGTGATATCGAACCTCGTTGCGCCTCACCGCACGACTGGATCGAGCCGGTCGCATCAACGGCTGTACATGGCGTTCCAGTCGGTTGCGGATACCGCCGGACGGCCGCTTTGCGACGCACCCGCCACGCTGCCGCCGTAACCGCTGTTGCCACCGTTACGCGCGGCGGCGCGGGCTTCCGCGGCCTGAATCGCGTCGGGGTAATGGGCTTCGTCGCCGTCGCCGACGTGATAGCCGACCTGTTCGAGCTGAACCAGTTCGGCGCGCACCTGTGCGCGTGTGAGGCCGGAATTCGATTGGGCAAAAACCGCGGCCGAAGCGGCCAGCGAGGCAACGATAACGACGGCCTTGATCAGGGACTTCATGATGAAACTACCTCCGATAATTGATGATGAGCGGCGCTTCGAATCACTCTCCGCGCAAGCGCTGAACTCAATATAGGAGCCGTATCCTCGTAGAATAACGGCCGTCCACCGAAGGGATTGTTGTTGAATCTGGAGAAATCGCCGGCCGCGCGGCGCGCGATATCGAGCGATATCACGCGGTACGCGGCCGGGCAATCGTCACGCTCAGAAGCGTGCGCGCAGGCCCACGGTGCCCACGACCTGGTTGCCCGTCGAAGACGCGCCGCCGGCCGTATTGATGAACGCGGTGTAGCCCGTGCCGCTGACGTGCTGGTACATCGCTTCGGCGTAGACGTCGGTGCGCGTCGACAGCGCATAGACGGCCTGCAGGTTCACCTGATTCCATTTCGGATCGGAGCCGTAGGTCGACGTGCCGCCCACGTGCGCGTCCGTGTAGGTGTAAGCCGCACCCAGCGTCACCGCCGGGGTGACGGCGTACTTGCCGTTCACTTCGTAGTTGTCGAAGCGCATCGAGCCATGCGTCGCGCCGAACGACGCCGTGTTCTGGAACTGGCTATGCGTGTAGACAAAGCCGGCCGTCACCGGGCCGAAGCCGTAGCTCAACGCGGCGCCGGCCGTACGCTGCACATCGGCGCCGAGCCGGAAGCCGCCCGTGCCGTTGGCCGTGGACTCGCCGAGATCGACCGCGCCACCCGTGTTGGTGGTCGAGTTCGAACCATTGATCTGCAAGTAGCCCGCGGCAGCCTTGAACGGGCCGTTGGCATAACTCACGCCCGCGCTGTAGGCACGATTGATCGCGAAATCGGTGTTGTTCGAAAACGCGTACAGGCCGCCGAACTTCAGGCCGGCATAGTTGGCGCTCATGTACTTCACGGCATTGCTCATCCGTACCGAGTGGTTCAGATTGTCGTTGTCGAACGGGTGGGCGAAACCGGTATCGCCGAAGGTGCCCGCCGTGCCCGAGAGCGGCGCGACGAAGTCGACCAGCGAGTCGTACTGCCGGCCGAGCGTGACCGCGCCGTACTCCTTGTTGCTCAGGCCGACATACGCCTGACGCCCAAACATGCGGCCGTTCTGGCCGAGCTTGCCGTTCTGCACGTTGTAGCCGTTTTCGAGCACGAAGATCGCCTGCAGGCCGCCGCCGAGATCCTCGGCACCGCGCAAGCCAAAGCGGCTGCCGTTGATATTGCCGCTCGTCGCCTGCACCAGCGCACCTTGCGAGCCGCCCTTCTTCACGTTGTTGGTGTACATCACGCCGGCGTCGATGAGGCCATACAGCGTGACCGAACTTTGCGCATGCGCGGCGGTGGCGGCGAGGCCCACGAATGCCGCGACTGCGGCGGAAATCTTTTTCACGTCAATGCTCCTGCGTAGCGGGAATGTCATGTTGAACAGCGACGCGAGTATAGAAACGCGAACGGCCAAAACGAACGTTCACGCTCTGGAGCAGACCTTTACGAAATCTCTAAGAATCCGTCATCTAAATGCAGCAATCGAGACGCGCCGCGCCCGGACGGGTGTTTGAACGCTCAAGACGCGCGCAGGTGGGGGTTGCGCGCAATGAAAGGGTTGCAAGGTAACAACAGCCGTGCGCGGCTGGCTGAACCATGGCATGGATGATCAGAGACCAGACGGTTACCGCCAATCTGGCTGGCGAGCCCGGCCTGTGCACCGGACTCGCCGTCAATCAGACACCTGGCCGGCAAGGCCTCAGTTGAAGTCGCCGGTTTCGAGTTCCACGGACTGTCCGCCGTTTTTCTCCAGCACGCGCCGTGTAGCGTTTTCAATCCGCGCGCGATTCGCCTCGAAGGTATTGACGAGGTTGTGGGCCGACGGACCGTCGTTGCCGAAATGGTCGTTCAGCGCATCCAGCGACACGCTGCACCAGACGTCTGCCCCGTCGACATTGGCTTCGAAGGCGACGCGTGCCGCTGCCACCACTTCGCGGCGTCCGGTGAATTCGATCCTCATAATGACCCTCCATGTGTCGAAAGAAACCATCAATCGCGCAAACGCTGTGCCAAGGCGGCGTGGTTTTACCGGGCCGCCAGGCTCAAGCGCACATTCCCGCCAGGGTGCATACTCGACACCTGCCGTCCTCGTGCGGCCGTGCTGAAGCGTCGCGGCGTGTGCCAACCTGTGTGGCCGATTCATGGCCACGCTGCCCGACGTGACTAACATCCTAATACTAACTTCCGGCCCATGTCCCGCAACCCTCAATCGTCGCGTGCACTCGTCATTGCCGCCGTCATGGCGTCCATGGCGATGGTCGCCATCGAAGCCACCATCGTTTCCACCGCCATGCCGCAGATCGTCGCGCAACTCGGCGATCTGCATCTGTATAGCTGGGTCTTCTCGTCGTTCCTGCTCACGCAGACCGCGATGACCGTGGTGTTCGGCAAACTCGCCGATCTGTACGGCCGCAAGCCGGTCGTACTGGCCGGCATCGCGATCTTTCTGATCGGTTCGGTGCTGGCCGGCTTCGCATGGTCGATGCCGGCCATGATCGCGTTCCGCCTGATTCAGGGCGTCGGCGCCGGGGCGATTCAGCCGGTCACGCTGACCATCGTCGCCGACCTCTATCCCGCGCGCGAACGCGGCAAGGTGCAGGGCTACCTCGCGAGCGTCTGGGCCATTTCGGCGGTGGTGGGTCCGATGGTGGGCGGCTTCATCATTCACAACATGTCGTGGGCATGGATCTTCTGGATGAACGTGCCGATCGGCCTCGCCTCCGCGGCGGGCTTCATCGCGTTCCTGCGCGAATCGGAACGGCATGCGCGCCCGTCGATCGACTTCGGCGGCGCGGCGCTGTTCATGGCGGCGATCGCCGCGCTCATGATGGCGCTGACCTACGCCGGCGACGACATGGTGCCGCGCGCCGCGCTGGCGGGCGGCGTCTTCGTGCTGTGCGTGCTGCTGTTCGTGTGGCAGGAACGCCGCGCGGCCGAGCCGATGATCTCCTTCGCGCTGTGGAGCCGCCGGCCGATTGCCGCCTGCAACGGCGCAACCTTGCTGTCCGGCATGATCCTGATGGGCGCCACCACGTTTTTGCCGATGTACGTGCAGGGCGTGCTGCATCGCTCGCCGGTGATCGCCGGCCTCGCGCTGACGATGATGATGGTGGGTTGGCCCGCCGGCGCCACGTTCGCGGCAAAGTCGTTTCAGCGCCTCGGCTTGCGGCGCATTCTGATCGGCGGCAGCGCGTCCATTCCGCTCGGGGCGGTATTGCTGCTGTTTCTGTCGCCCGGCGGCTCGCCGCTCGTCGCCGCGTTCGCCTCGCTCATCATGGGCTTCGGCATGGGCACCTCGAGCGTCAGTTCGCTGGTGCTGATTCAGGAGATCGTCAGAATGGAAGAACGCGGCAGCGCCACTGCGTCGAATCTGTTCTCGCGCAATCTCGGCAGTACGTTGGGCGCGACGCTGTTCGGCGCGGTGCTCAACTTCGGATTGAGCCACGCGAAAGGTGTCGCCGTGGTCACGTCGGATCAGTTGAAAGCGCTGCTGCAAAATCAGGCCGCCAGTCTCGGCAACAGCGAGATGATCCGCATGGTGCTGCATCAGTCGCTGCACCTGACCTTTCTCTCGATCTTCGTGATCGGGATCTTCGTGGTCGTGCTGCTCGCATTCGTGCCCGCCATCAGCATCGGGACGGAAAAGAAGGTGCCGCTCGAGGCGTTCTCGCCGCTGGAGGACTGACATGCATTTCCGTTTGGATCGGGTTCATGACGCTCCGCTGGACACGGCGGCACCTATCAGCCCGCCTGCCCCTCCACCGTCAGCAACTCGATACCATCGAGTTGCGCCGCGCAGGTATCGCGCACGATTCTGACGAAATCATCGAAATAAGGCCGGTTCGCGAAGCCTTTCGCGGCCACCGCGTACAACTCGCTCCACAGCCCCTGCGCGCCGACCCGTTTGGCCAGCACGTAATCGTGGTCGACGTAGTTTTTCACGCCCCAGTTCGGCAGCGCCGCGATGCCGCGGCGGCTCGCCACCAGTTGCATGACGGCGATAGTCAGTTCCGCCGTGCGCCGTTCGAGTTTGATGCCGGCCGGCTCCAGCACTTCACGGATCAGGTCGATGCGCGCCTCGGGCACCGGATAGGTAATCAGCGTTTCGTCGCGCAGGTCGTCCGCCACCACGCGACGCTTGTTGCGTAGCCGGTGCTCGTTGGCCATCACCACCAGAATCTCGAAGCGGAACAGCGGCGCGATATGCAGGCTGCGCCGCGTGGCCGGTTTCGAGCCGATCACCACGTCGGCTTTGCCGTCGCTCAGCAGACGCAGCGGGTCCGCATGAAAACCGGCGACGAGATCCACTTCGACTTCCGGCCAACGCCGGCGGAATTCGTCCATCACCGGCATCAGCCAGTCGAAGCAGGTGTGGCATTCCAGCACGATGCGCAACTCGCCGCGCGTGTCGCCCTTCAGGCGCACGAGATCGCGTTCCGCCGCGCTCACCGCCGCGATGGTCTCGCGGCCAAGCGCCAGCAGCCGCTCGCCGGCGGCGGTAAAACGCAGACCCTGCCTGGTGCGCTCGAACAGCGACACCTCGTAATGCGCCTCGATATCGCGAATCTGATGAGACAGCGCGGACTGGCTCAGATGGACACGCTCGGCGGCCGCCACCAGCTTGCCCGAATCGGCAATGGCGATCAGCGAACGCAAGTGGCGAAGCTCAAGCATGGAATGGCTCCGCGTAGAACGAATCAGTGTGGATATGAATTTGGCTCATACATTGGTGAAAACATGTCGCTTGATGAATCATAGCGCGACTTTCACACTGGACGCCAATTCATACAACGCACAACAGGACTTCACATGGCCCGCACGCACATTCCCGGTTTTCCTCGCATCGGCGCACAACGCGAACTGAAATTCGCGCAGGAATCGTTCTGGCGCGGCGAATCCGACGACCAGCATCTGCGCGGCGTCGCGCGCGAATTGCGCGCCCGTCATTGGCAATTGCAGCGGGACGCCGGACTCGATTTCGTCACCGTCGGCGATTTTGCCTACTACGACCAGATGCTCACCATGAGCGCGTTGCTCGGCGCATTGCCGCAGCGCTTCGGCTTCGAGCCGAAGGCGCTGTCGCTCGCCCAGTACTACGAGCTGGCGCGTGGCAACGCCGCGCAACCGGCAATGGAAATGACCAAATGGTTCGATACGAACTACCACTACCTCGTGCCCGAACTCGGGCCGCAGACGCGCTTCGACGGCGGCGTCGAATGGCTGTTCGAGGAGATCGACGAAGCGCTCGCGCACAATCTGCCGGTCAAGCCGGTGCTGATCGGGCCGATCACTTACCTGTGGCTGTCCAAGAGCCATGTCGCCGGCTTCGACCGTTTGTCGTTGCTGCCGAAGCTCGTGATCCGCTACAGCCGCCTGCTGGACAAGCTCAAGCAGCGCGGCATCGAGTGGGTGCAGATCGACGAGCCGGCGCTGTGCGTCGATCTGCCGGCGCCATGGCTCGACGCGTTTTCCGCCGCATATGACGTGCTCGGCACGTCGGGCGTGAAGCTGCTGCTCGCCACGTACTTCGAAAGCGCTGCGGAACACGCGCCGCGGGTGGCCGCGCTGCCTATTGGCGGCGTGCATCTGGACCTGGTGCGCGCCCCGCAACAGCTCGACGCGTGGCGTGCGGCATTGCCCGCGCATGCGGTGCTGTCGGCCGGCGTGATCGACGGCCGCAATATCTGGCGCGCGGATCTCGGCGAGATCGTCGAATCGTTGCAAAGCCTGCATGCGGAATTCGGCGAACGCTTGTGGATCGCGCCATCGTGCTCGCTGCTGCATGTGCCGGTTTCGCTCGACGCAGAGAAAAAACTCGACGCCGATCTGAAATCGTGGCTCGCCTTCGCCACCGAAAAACTCGCTGAAGTCGCCACGCTCGCCCTCGCCTTACGCGATCCCGCCGCGGCCGAAGCCACGCTCGCCGCCGCCGACCGCGCGCTCGAAGCACGCCGCCACTCCAGCGCGGTGGTCAACGCACTCGTGCAAAAACGCGTGGCCGCGGTGAGCAGCGCGATGGCGCAACGGCAAAGCCCGTTTGCCAAACGCAACCGCGTGCAGCGCGAAGCGCTCGGCCTGCCGCTCCTGCCGACCACCACGATCGGCTCGTTCCCGCAAACGCCGACGATCCGCCAGGCCCGTGCCGCCTACAAACGCGGCGAACTGCGCGCGCTCGACTATCTGCAGCGCATGCGCGCCGAGATCGAGATCGCCGTGCGCAAACAGGAAGAACTGGGCCTCGACGTGCTGGTGCACGGCGAAGCCGAGCGCAACGACATGGTCGAATATTTCGGCGAACAGTTGTGGGGGTATGCGTTCACGGAAAACGGCTGGGTGCAGAGCTACGGCTCTCGCTGCGTAAAGCCGCCGATCATCTACGGCGACGTCTACCGTCCCGAACCGATGACGGTCGAGACCACGCGTTACGCGCAATCACTCACGCAGCGTCTGATGAAAGGCATGCTGACCGGCCCCGTGACGATGCTGCAATGGTCGTTCGTGCGCGACGACCAGCCACGCTCGACCACCGCGCTGCAACTCGCGCTCGCGATCCGCGACGAGGTCGTGGATCTGGAAAAGGCCGGCATTCGCATCATCCAGATCGACGAACCGGCTTTTCGCGAAGGCTTGCCGCTGCGTCGTGCCGACTGGGCCGCTTATCTGGACTGGGCCACGCGTGTGTTCCGCATTTCGGCGGCGGGCGTCGCCGATCAGACGCAGATTCATACGCACATGTGCTATTCGGAGTTCAACGACATTCTGCCCTCGATCGCCGCAATGGACGCCGACGTGATCACCATCGAGACCTCGCGCTCGGCGATGGAACTGCTCGACGGCTTCGGCGCCTTCGCGTATCCGAACGAAATCGGCCCGGGTGTCTACGACATCCACTCGCCGCGCGTGCCGGGTGCGGACGCGATGCAACGTCTGCTGGAACGTGCATGCGAAGTGATTCCGGCCGAGCGCCTGTGGGTCAATCCCGATTGCGGGTTGAAGACGCGCGGCTGGCCGGAAACGGAAGCCGCGCTCGCGAACATGGTGCGGGCCGCCAGGGCGTTGCGCGCGAAGCTCGCGGCGAAGCAGCCGGAAGAATTGCCTGAGTGATGTGATCGGTCGTTGAACCAGCGTCGAACGCCCATTCGCGCGCGGTATCGTGCCGCGCGAATGGGTGCTTCCACGTTTGCCGGTTCAGTCTTTCGCGTACAGCGTCGAGTCCGCGAAGCCTTCGGCGGCGAGCACCTGGCCGACCAGAATCAGCGCGGTCCGCTCGATGGAACTCGACTGCACTTTGCCGACGATATCGTCGAGCGTGCCGGTGATCTTCTCCTCGTCCGGCCAGCTCGCGCGATAGATCACCGCGACCGGACACGCGCCGCCGTAATGCGGCCGCAATTCATCGACGATGCGCGCAAGATGCCGCACGCCGAGATGAATCGCCATCGTCGCGCGGTGCCGCGAAAGGTCGGCGAGCTGTTCGCCTTCCGGCATGGTGGTTTTGTTCGCGAAGCGCGTGAGAATCAGCGTCTGCGAAACATCGGGCAGCGTGAGTTCGCAGCCCAGCGCCGCCGCGCAGGCGGCCGTGGCGGTCACGCCCGGCACGATCTCATAGGGGATATGCAACTCGCGCAGGCGGCGAATCTGTTCGCCGATCGCGCCGTACAAAGACGGATCGCCCGAATGCACGCGCGCCACGTCCTGGCCTTTGGCGTGCGCCGCCGCGAGCAGCGCGACGATCTGATCGAGATCGAGTTCGGCGGTGTTGACGACCTGAGCGGCCGCGTGACCTTCGAGCACCGCGGCCGGCACGAGGGAACCCGCGTACAGGATCACCGGGCAACTGCGCACGAGCCGCTGCCCTTTCACCGTAATCAGTTCCGGGTCGCCCGGACCCGCGCCGATAAAAAACACCGTCATTCACTACTCCATGATTCGTTAGCGCGGCATGGCAGGCATGCGCGATTCAGGCGGAAGCTCAATGCGCCGCTTGCAGCGCTTCGAGCAGGTCGGCTATGCGCTCGAACTCCCGATCCGCCGCCGGCAACTCGGGACGGCGCAACATCACGACCGGAAGACCCCGCTCACGCGCGACTTCGAGTTTTGCCTCGGTCGCATTGCCGCCGCTGTTTTTACTCACCACCACGTCGAAGGCTTGCAGGGCGAACAGCGCGCGTTCGCCTTCGAGCGTGAATGGGCCGCGCGCCGCGATAATGCGCGCACGCGCCGTGTCCTCGTGCGAATCGAGACAACGCACGGTCCAGAACTGATGCGGGGGAATCTCATCGAGATGCGCAAGCGGTTCGCGGCCGAGCGTGAAGAGCGGCTTCCTGAACGGCGCAAGCGCATCCGCGAGCGCGGCCCAGTCACCGACCATGCGCCAATCGTCGCCGGCTTGCGGCTGCCAGGCCGGACGGCGCAGCGCCCAATACGGCACACGCGCGACGCGGCTCGCCTGTGCCGCATTCGCGCTGATTTGCGCGGCATACGGATGCGTCGCGTCGATCACGAGGCCGATGCCTTCACTTTCGATGTAACGCGCCAGGCCCTCGCTGCCGCCGAAACCGCCCACGCGCACCGAGCACGAGAGATCGCCCGGCACCTTGCCAAGGCCGGCGAGACTGTACACGTGGACGGGATCGTTGAGTTCGCGAGCGATCCGCAACGCGTCGCCGGTGCCGCCGAGCAGCAGGATCCGCTTCATTGCGCGGCTCCGATCAGGTTGCCCTGGCGGTCGATCGCGAACATTTCCACGTGGACCTGCGGCGGCACGATATCGCGCGCCACGGCCAGCGCATGCCGGCAGACGATATCGCCGAGCGGCACCTGCTGCTCACGCGCCAATGCAACCGCCTGCTGGCTCGTATTGGCCGCGCGAATCGCCGCCTGAAGCGCGGCGTCGGCGCCGTGTGCGGCCGCCCACTGCGCGAGCCGTTCAAGATCGATGCTCGAATGACGGCTATGCAGATCGAGATGCCCCGCCGCCAGCTTGCTGAGTTTGCCGAAGCCGCCGCACACGCTCAGACGCTCGACCGGCGCGCGCTTCATATGCTTGAGCACCGCACCGACGAAGTCGCCCATTTCGATCAGCGCGATATCCGGCAGACCGTAGTGCGCGCGCATCGCGTCCTCGCTGGCGTTGCCGGTGCAGGCGGCAAGATGCGTGTAGCCGTTGGCGCGCGCGACATCGATGCCCTGATGAATCGACGCAATATACGCCGAGCACGAAAACGGCCGCACGATGCCGGTGGTGCCGAGGATCGACAGACCGCCGAGAATGCCGAGACGCGGGTTCATCGTTTTCAGCGCGAGCGCTTCGCCGCCTTCCACGCCGATCGTCACTTCGAAGCCGCCGCCATAGGCATGCTCCGCCGCGAGTTCGGCCAGATGCTCGGTCATCATTCTGCGTGGCACAGGGTTGATCGCCGGTTCGCCGACCTGCAGCGTCAGTCCCGCACGCGTCACCGTGCCGACGCCCGGCCCCGCGCGAAACGTCACGCCCGGCGTGGCGACGAGGCGCACGCGCGCGAATACGAGCGCACCATGCGTCACGTCGGGATCGTCGCCGGCGTCCTTGATGGTGCCGGCTTCGGCGCCGCCGGCGCCATCGTCGATCAGGCGGCAGAACACCAGCGGCATCGGCACATGCTGGCCCTTGGGCAATACGATCTCCGCGACGTCGCTGGCCACGCCCGCGAGCAGCAGACGCGCCGCCGCCAGCGACGTCGCGGTGGCGCAACTGCCGGTCGTGTAGCCGCTACGCAGCGGCGCGGGTTGTTCGGGCGTTTCTTCGCGCATCAGGGTTCTTGGGGTGAGTCGGGGTTCCTCACAGCACCTCCGGCCGGCTTGGTCACATCCAGCAGCGTGATTGGCAGCGCCTGCCGCCACGTATCGAACCCGCCGAGCGGTTGCGCGTCCGCGAGCGCGATCCGCGTCAACGTGCCGCCGTGCCGCTCGCGCCATGCCGCCAGCGCCGCTTCGCCTTGCAACGTGACCGCGTTGGCGACCAGCCGGCCGCCCTCACGCAGACCGGCCCAGCACGCTTCGAGCACACCCGGCACCGTTGCACCGCCGCCGATGAACACCGCATCCGGCGCCGGCAGCCCTTGCAACGCGGCAGGCGCGCGGCCCGCGACGAGTTGCAAAGTCGGCACGCCCAACGCATCGCGATTATGTTCGATGAAGCGCTGACGCTCCGCATGCCCTTCAATTGCGATCGCCCGGCACGTCGGATGCGCGCGCATCCATTCAATGCCGATCGAGCCGCTGCCCGCGCCCACGTCCCACAGCAATTCGCCGGGCGCCGGCGCGAGACGCGCGAGCGTGATCGCGCGCACATCGCGCTTGGTCAACTGGCCGTCGTGGCGAAAGGCGTCGTCGGGCAAACCGCAGGTCAGCGGCAAACGCGGCGCGCCCTCGGTGGCACGGCAGTCGAGTGCGATCAGATTCAGCGCGGCCACCTCGCCCGCCGGCCATTGATCCGCACGGCCGTTGATGCGCCGCTCCAACTCGCCGCCCAGGTGTTCCAGCACGCTCATACGGGTCGCACCGAAACCGCGCGCGTTGAGCAACTCCGCGAGCGCGGCGGGCGTGCGACCGTCCGCGCTCAGCACGAACACGCGCGCGCCATCGTGCAGATGCGCGTTCAACGTCGCCAGCGGTCGGCCCACCAGCGACACCGTCGCGACGTCCTGCAGGGGCCAGCCGAGCCGCGCAGCGGCCAGCGACAACGATGACGGCGCGGGCAGCACGCGCAACTCTCCTGCCGGCAACTGTCGCGCGAGCGTCGCGCCCACACCGAACAGCATCGGGTCGCCGCTCGCCAGCACGCACACTGCGCCGCCGCGCTCGGCGAGCAAAGGCGCGAGATCGAACGGACGCGGCCAGGCGGCACGGCGTGCGGCGAGCCGCGCGGGCAGCATCGCCAGATGACGTTCGCCGCCGTAGACCACCGACGCTTCCAGCAAAGCACGCCGCGCGGGCCTTCCCAAACCGGCGAAACCGTCGTCGCCTATGCCCACCACCGTCAGCCACGCCGGCATGCACCCATCCTCATTCTGTGTCTTCAAATAGTCCGCTGTACCGCGCCGATCAAAGCGCCCAGCCTCGTTGTGCTGTTCGAAAAAAGGCATAATACAGCCGCCGGTGCCCTTCGGGGCCGAAGAGGGAACACAGTGCCACTGTGGCTGCCCCCGCAACTGTATGCAGCGAGTCCGCCTGCGCTCCACGCCACTGGTTCTACCGGGAAGGCAGCGGCGGACCATGACCTGCCAGCCAGGAGACCTGCCGGCGAGACTGTTCGTGCCAGCCAACATCGGGCGGGGTGTACCGATGCCGCAGCGATGCCCGCTTCACGGCATGCTCGGGCCGTCGCGCGACGCTAAACCGGTGTCCGTCTTGAATCATGCTTCGCCTTCCACCATTGTCTCCAACGCGGCTGCGACGCCGCGGCCCTCGGCGTGTCCGGGGCTGCTGCGCATCGTGGCCGCCCGCGACGGCGGGCTTTGCCGCATCAAACTGCCTGGCGGCGAGTTGAGCGCGGCGCAGGCGCGCGCGATCGCGGCTGCCTGCGCACGCCACGCTGCCGGGGCAATCGAGCTGACCAATCGGGCGAATCTGCAGGTGCGTGGGGTGAAGCCGGGCGAGGAAGCCGCGTTGATCGCGGCGCTCGTGGCTGCCGGGCTCGGGCCCATGCCGTCGAGCGCCGCGGCGAAGGCATCGGACACATCAGCGGCAATCGCCGCCGACGACGTGCGCAACGTGATGATCAGCCCCGCTGCCGGACGCGATCCGTCAGCCCTGTTCGACACGCGCCCGCTGTGCGCCGATCTGCTTTCGATGCTGCAAAGCGAAACGCGTTTCGCGGCGCTGTCGCCGAAATTCGCGCTGCTGCTGGACGGCGGTGAACGGCTCGCGAAAGTGGATCATCCGCACGATGTCTGGCTGGCGGCGTCGCAGGAGCCGGACGGCGTGCGATTCATATTCGGGCTGGCGGGTTGTCCGCCCGCCAGCGCGTCTGCGGGCTCGCCGACGCAATACGACGATACCGGTTCGCCGGACCCGGCTGCACAACCCGGTGCGCACAGCACGGCTGCATTGGCGGCGCTTCTGCCTTCACAGGTCCCCGCTCTGGTGCGCGCGCTGCTGTTCACCTTCCTCGAACTCGCCCCCGCCGACGCCACGCGCATGCGTCACCTGCTAGCCGGCCATTGCGCCGACGCGCTCTTGCATCACGCTCAACGGTACGTCCATTTTCCGCTGACGCGAGACGCGTCGCTGGCCCACTGGCGTCGAGCCGCGCCCGCCGATGCGAGCCTGCGCCTCGGCGTCCACCCTCAACGGGGGCCCGGAGCCTCGCACGTAGGCGGCCAGCCAACGCTCGGACGCCTCGACGCCGGCACCCTGCGCGCCCTCGCCGCGCTGTCCCAGCAGCACGGTAACGGCACACTGCGTTTCACACCCTGGCAAAGCGTGCTGCTGCCCGACATCGCAACGCACGCGGTTCCCGCTGTGCTATCCGGCTTGACCACGCTCGGCCTCGCCACCGATCCCGCGCAAGCCATCACGCGCCTGATTGCCTGCGCCGGATCGAGCGGCTGTGCGAAGAGCCTCGCCGACACCAAGGCCGACGCGCTGCGCCTCGCCGCCCGCCTGCCTGACGGCGTCGACGTGCATCTGAGCGGCTGTTCCCGCTCGTGCGCCGCCGCGCATTGCGCGCCATATACGCTGCTAGCGGCGGCGCCCGGCCTCTACGACCTTTATCGACGCGACGGACGGCCCGGTTTCGGCCAGTGCGTCGCGCGCCAACTGACGATCGACCAGGCCGCCGACATGTTCGAACGCCTGGCCCGGAGTAACACCGATGCTTGATTACATTCGCGACGGTCAGGAGATCTATCGCCAATCCTTCGCGACGATCCGCGCGGAGGCCGACTTGTCGCGCATTCCCGCCGACCTCGAAAAACTCGCGGTGCGTGTGATCCACGCGTGCGGCATGGTCGATGTGATCGACGATCTGGAGTTTTCCGCAGGCGCGGGCACGGCGGGCCGTGCGGCGCTCGC